>DAOTYG010000126.1:0-11452 GCA_034435155.1 Anaerolineae bacterium
GTCTGCGACCCCGCGCCCGGCGGCGGGTGACCCGGTCTGGCCTGGGCCGGGCACACCCGCCGCGAGCAGGAAAGGTTTTCTCCTTCCTGTTCCCTCCCTGACAGAAGTTATGCACGGCTGTCAAGACGTGGGGCATTGCCCAGATGTGCCGGGGGTGCTATAATCAGGTGGCCCGAAAATACGCCGGTGTGCTCGCGCGGGGTGTGCCACCCCGCGCCGGCGGCTGGTCACAGACCCGCCGCGAACGGGGTCTATTTTCGAAGGAGTGTCGGCGGAGGCCGACAAAGTGCCCAGAGAGGACGATTTCAATCGGCCTGAATAGTTACTTGCGGGGTAAGCATCCGGTGGCGCGGGGCCGCCAACCTGCACGCGCAGGGCCTGGCGGCCCGTTGTGCATTATCGTCGGGGGTGAAGCAGGCTGGTGACCGGGGCCGCGCCTGATAGGCCGGCGCAATCCCATCGGTGACCGCCAGGCTCTGAAGCTGAAACCCATACCCGGCGAGCGGAATTCGTGAGGACCGATGACTCGCACCTGGCTCTATTGCCTGCTCATCAGCCTGGCCGGTTACGGCGCGCTGGTCTATGCCACCCTGTTCTTCGCCGGCCTGCCCGGCGTGCTGAGCTGGCCGACCGTGGGCTACCTGGTGGGCTTCACCGGCCTCTCGGTGCTGGTCAAACGATTCGGGTTTCACGTGGCCCCGGAGGTGACCCATAACCTGGTGGGCCTGGTGGATGTGGCGGCCATCATCATCCTGGGGCCGGTGCCCGGCGCCTGGGTCGCCAGCCTGAGCGGCCTGGCCTACCTGGTGTTGCACGCCGCGCGCCATCGGCAGACCTCCGCCACCGAACTCCTGGCTATCCCCCTGTTCAACAGCGGCCTCAAGGCCCTCATGGCCCTGGTCGGCGGCGCGTTATACCTGGCTGCGGGCGGGCGTCTGGCCTTCGCCACCCTCAGCGCTGACCTGGTGCTGCCTCTGGCCCTGCTCATGGTCACCCGCTTCGCCCTGGATCACCTGGGCTGGTCCGGCCTGATCCTGGTCTCCGAGGGCGTCCCGGCTCTGCGCCGCTTCCTGCGCACCATCTTCACCACCTCGCTTCTGTTCGAGCTGGCCCCGCTACCGTTTGCCCTGCTCATCGTCGGGGCCTACGCGCAAGGCCCGCTCGCCCTGACCTTGATGGCCCTGGCCGTCATCCTGGTCGGCTATGTGCTCCAACGGCTATCCGAGGTGACGGCGCACCTCCGGAGCCGCGTGGCAGAGTTGACCACTTTCGATGAGTTGGGCCGGGCCATTGTCCAGGCCCAGTTGGACGTGGACGGTCTCTGTGAACTGGCCTACGAGCAGGCCAGCCGACTCCTGGACACTTCGCACTTTATGCTCGGCCTCCTGGACGAGGAGGGGGAATACCTCATCGCCAGGGTCTGGGTGGAAGAGGGAGCGCGCCGGCCGCCGGCCCGCCTGCCCCTGGGCGATGGCATGGCCTGGATGGCCGAACACAAACGCCCCCTGCTCGTCCGCGACAGTCGCCGCGAGGAGTTGCCCTTCACGCCCCAGGCCACAGATACCGTCACCCTGTCTGCTCTATTCGTGCCCCTGATGGCCGGTCCCAAGCTCATCGGCAGCATCTCTGTGCGCAGCCCTCGCCCCCAGGCCTTCACCGAGGAGCAACTGCGCACCCTGTCCGTCATCGCCCATCAGCTCGCCGTCGCCATCGAGAACGCCCGCCTGTACCAGCTCGCCACCGAGCGCGTGCGTGAGCTGAGCAACCTGAACGAGATCGGCCGGGCCATTACCTCCTCGCTGGACCTGGAGGAGATCCTGACCCAGATCATGGAGCGGGCCGTGCAGCTCCTGGGCAGTGAGGCCGGGTCCCTCCTCCTGCACGATGAGCGAACCGGTGAACTGGTCTTTCACATCGTCACCGGCGGCAAGGGGGAGGCCGTGCGCGGCCTGCGCCTGCGCCCGGACCAGGGCCTCGCCGGGGCCGCCTTCACCAGCGGCCAGCCCCTCATCGTGAACCAGGTCCACACCGACCCGCGCTTCTATCGCCTGGATGAACAGACCGGCTTTACCACCCGCAACCTGCTGGCCGTCCCCCTCATCGGCCAGGCCGGCCCCATCGGGGTCATTGAGGTGATGAACCGTCGGGATGGCCGCCCCTACGACCGGCGCGACCAGGACCAGCTGATGCTCCTGGCGTCTCAGGCCGCCATCGCCATTGACAATGCCCGCCTATACCAGGCCCAACGCCTGCGGGCTGAACAACTGAACCTCCTGAACCAGGTGGGCCGGCGCATCGCTGCCATCCTGGACCTGGACGAACTCCTGGACCAGGTGGTGCGCCTGGTGCGGGATACCTTCAACTATTACAACGTGTCCATCGGCCTGATCGAGGGCGACCAGGTGGTCTTTGAGCACGGCGTCATTGACCCGGCCCGGCTCATCCCGGAGGTGATGCCGCCCTTCCCCCTTCGCTTCCCCATCCAGGGGCCGGGCCTCCTGGCCTGGGCGGCCCGGGAAGGGCGCACCGCCTACGCGCCCGATGTCAACGCCGACGCGCGCTACCTGTTCGTGCAATACCTGCCGGCGGCGCGCTCGGAGCTGGTGGTCCCCCTCAAGATCGGTGACCGGGTGGTGGGGGTGTTGGACGTGGAAAGCGATCAGCCCAACGCCTTCGACACCCACGCTCAGACCCTGTTGGAGAGCCTGGCCGATCAGGTGGCGATCGCGGTGGAGAACGCCCGGCTGGTACAGGAACAGCAAGAGGAAGCCTGGGTCACCACAGCCCTCTTCCAGGCCGGTGAAGCCCTGGCCAGCCTGACCTATCTGGAGGACATCCTGGAGACGCTGGTGCGGCTCGTCCCGATCCTGGTGGGGGTGGACCGGTGTCTGATCTTCCTGTGGGATGGCGAGGAGGAGGTCCATGTGGCGGCGGCGGCCTGGGGTCTGCCGGACCCGACCCGGCGCGCCTTCTATGAGCTGCGTTTGCGCCCCGGCCAACTGCTCTTGCTGGACGAGGTGCGCCTGACCCGGCGCGCCGCCCAGGTCTGGGATGTGGCCGGGGATGGCCGTATCCCGGCCCACTGGGCCACCGCCTGGCAATTAGACGCCGTGCTGGCCCAGCCGCTCATCAGCAAGAACCAGGTCCTGGGGGTGTTGCTGGTGGACCTGAACCCTCGCGCGCAACGCTCGCCGGCCCGCAGCGGGGCGATCATCTCCGGCCTGGCCAACCAGGCCGCCATCGCCATCGAGAGCGCGCAACTTTATGAGGCCCTGCAAGAAGAGGCCTGGATCTCCACCGCCATGCTCCAGGTGGCCGAGGCCGTGGGCCGCCTCACCGACCTGGACGAGATCCTGAGCACGGTGGCCCGTATCACCCCCCTGCTGGTGGGAGTGGAGCGGTGCGGCATCCTGCTCTGGGAGGCCGAGTCCCAGGTCTTTTATCCCGCCCAGGTCTATGGCCTGCCCCGCTCCCGGCTGGATGACTTTATGGCCTTGCGCTTCAATCCGGCCCAGATACCGGTCCTGGAGGCCGTGCGGCACGAACCCCGGCCCATCGTCATGGAGGTGGCCCAGCTCGATCCGGTCTTGCTCACAGCCTTTGGGGCGGGGACGCTGCTGGGGCTGCCCCTGGTGGCGCGCGGCGAGGTCGTGGGGCTGATGGTGCTGGATTACGCGGCCGAACCGACCCGCTTTACCTCCCGCCGTATGGACGTGGCCCAGGGCATCGCCAATCAGGCCGCCATCGCCGTGGAATCGGCGCAACTCTATCGGGAGATGGCGGCCAAGGAACGCCTGGAACGCGAGCTACAGGTGGCCCGCCAGATCCAGGCCAGTTTCCTGCCGGAGCGCTGCCCGGCCCTCCCCGGCTGGCAGGTGGCCGCCAACTGGCGCAGCGCCCGTCAGGTGGGGGGCGATTTCTATGACTTTATCGAGCTGCCGGGGGACCGTTGGGGCCTGGTGATCGCCGATGTCTCGGACAAGGGGGTGCCGGCCGCGTTGTTCATGGCCCTCAGCCGCACCCTGATCCGCGCAGCGGCGGTGGACGGCCGTGGCCCGGCCGCCGTGCTCCGTCATGCCAATGCCCTGATGCTGGCCGATACCCGGGCGGAGATGTTCGTCTCGGTCTTTTATGCCGTCCTGGACTCCCGACGCCGCGTGCTGACCTATGCCAATGCCGGGCACAACCCTCCCTTCCTGGTGCGGGGCGAAAGCGGCGCCCTCCTGCGCCTGCATGACCACGGCATCGTGCTGGGCATTGTCGAGGACGTGCAACTGGCAGACCATCAGGTGGCCCTGACGCCGGGCGATGTGCTGGTGCTATACACCGACGGGGTCACGGATGCCGTCAACGGCCAGGATGAGGAGTTCGGCGAGGGGCGACTGGCGGACGTGGTGCAGCAGAACGCGGCCCGCCCGGCCGAGGAGATCGCGGCCGCCATCAACGCCGCCGTGGCCGAATTCGTGGGGGACACGCCGGCCGTTGACGACTATACGCTGGTGGTGCTCAAGTATGGGGCCCAGGGGGAGGAAGCAGCGGTAACATGCGCCGTGGAACCGGTGCGGTGAGGGCTTTTCTTGCCTGGCCGAAAATCCTCCCTCGAAAATAAACGGGTGGTCGTAGGGCGCGTTTCCATACGCGCCGCCAGCCTGGAACCACGTTTGCTCGCACCCACGCCCGGCGTGGGTGCGAAACGCCGGGGCGCGCGGTCAGGGCCGTCTCGTCTGCCCCATGCCCACGCTGAGCGTGGGCACGAGGCGCGGGGTGGCATTACTAAAACCTGCGGGAGGCTGAAGCCTGTTCCCCTTTCCTCAGCCGCCCCACCACCTCCCCCAGGGGCACGGTCTCCTGGGTCCCGGCGGCCAGGTCCCGCAGGGTGACGACGCCGGCCGCCACCTCCTCGTCGCCGATCAGCAGGGCATAGGCCACGCCGGCCCGGTCTGCCTGCCGCATCTGGGCCTTGAGGCTGCGCGCGCCATAGGTGCAGGTGACCGGCAGGCCGGCCGCCCGCAGCTCCGCCAGCAGGCGCAGGGCCACCTCTTTGGCCGCCCCGCCGCGATAGAGCACGGCGGCCACCGGCCGGGGCGGCGGCGGCACGGCGATCCCCTGGGCCTTGAGGGTGAGGATGATCCGCTCCAGGCCGATCCCCACCCCCACGCCGGGCGTCGGCGGGCCGCCCAACAGTTCCGCCAGCACGTCGTAGCGGCCGCCCCCGCACACCGAGGCCTGCGCCCCGATGTCCGCGGCCCAGACCTCAAAGACGGTCCGGGTGTAATAGTCCAGCCCTCGCACCAGGCGATGATTGAGGGTATAAGGCCGCTGGAGCAGGTCCAGGTAGCGGCGCAGGTCGGCGAAATGCTCGCGGCACTCCGGGCACAGGAAGGCGACCGCGCCGGGCGCGGCGTTGGCGATGGGCTGGCACTGATCGGCCTTGCAGTCCAGCAGGCGCATGGGGTTGACGGTGAGCCGACGCTGACAGTCTGGGCACAGGGCGGCCTGGTGCTCACGATAATAGGCCACCAACCGCTCCAGGTAGGCCGGGCGACACTTGGGGCAGCCGATGCTGTTGATCTGGAAGGCCAGGTTGCGGAAGCCCAGGTCATCGTAGAGCGCCCAGGTCAGGGTCATGATCTCCACGTCCAGGGCCGGGTCCAATTCCCCCAGGGCCTCCAGGCTGAGCTGGTGGTGCTCGCGGTAACGGCCGGCCTGGGGTCGCTCGTAGCGGAAGCAGGAGCCCAGGTCATAGAGGCGCAGCGGCTGGGGCCGGCTGTATAGCCCGTGTTCCAGGTAGGCCCGGACGATGCCGGCCGTGAACTCCGGGCGCAGGGTCAGGCTGTCGCCGCCCCGGTCCTGGAAGGTGTACATCTCCTTGTCCACGATGTCTGTGCCGGCGCCGATGCCCCGGGCAAAGATGGCCGTCTCCTCAAAGGTGGGCACGCTCAGCCGTTCATAGCCGTAGAGCCGGGTGAAATGCTCGATGCGCCGGAGCACGTGGCTCCAGTAGGGTTGTTCTGCTGGCAGGATGTCTTGCGTGCCACGCGGGGCCTGGTACATGGGTTACTCCTTGTGCTGGTGGCTGGTTGCTGGTGGCTGGTTGCTGGTTTTTGCCTGGGGCGGGGGGCAGACCCGGCGGGGCGACCGACGACCGACGACTGACGACCAACGACCAACGGTGGTTAATCAAAGGCGGCGGCCACCAGTCCCCGTCCCCCGTCCGCCTGGTAGGCGGCGGCCACCTCCTGGAGCAGGGCTTTCAGTTGCGCCGGGGAGTAATTGAGCTGGGCGATCAGTTGGTTGACCCACGGCTCCACCCGGCGCAGGTCCGCGTGACCGAGGGCTTGCAGGATCAGGGCGCTGAGGACCAGGAGGCGCAGGCCCGGCTCCGCGCGCCCGCCCTGGGCAGCCAGGATGCCCAGTTGGGCGAACGTGGCGGCTGCCCCGGCCCGATCCCCGATCTGCTGACGCATGGTAAGGGCCTGGCCGAACTTTTCCCGCGCCGCCCGGTAGTCGCCCTCATTGAGGTCAATCGTCGCCAGGCCGTGCCAGGTGGCGGCCGCCCCGGCCCGATCCCCGATCTGCTGACGCATGGTAAGGGCCTGACCGAACTTTTCCCGCGCCGCCCGGTAGTCGCCGGTCGCCAGGTCCAACAGTCCTAACTCGCTATACAGACGAGCCTGAGCGCGCCGGGTCGCTGGCTCATCCCCCCGGTACTCGTCCAGCAGCCCCAGCAAGAGCCGCCGCCGTTCCTCTTTCTCCTACCGGGTCAGGCTGACCACCAGCCAGGCCTCGGGCAGCTCCAACTGGTGTAGCAGGGCTTCGCGGACGGTCTCTGGGGCGGTAAACTCGAACAGGCCGCTGGTCCAGGCCCAAAAGTCCGGCGCACCCCTGGCGATGAGGGGGAGCAGGTAGTCTGGCACCCAAAAGACCAGCGGCCGGCCCAGGCGCTGGTAGGCCCCCGGCGCCAGTTCAACTGCCGCATGAGCCAGTCTGGGTTATCAGAAGGCCCCAGCCGCTCCAGGCCATAGACGAAAAGGGCGGCACCGTCGGTCTGGCTGGGGGCCTGGGCTACGATCTGCTCAAAAGTAGCCGTCACGTTCGAGTTGTCCTTGTAGCCGTTTCAGTTCTGTGCTCTTGCCCCCGGTGACCAATTGCTTGTGGTAGACCAGGGCCGGGGTGCGTCGGATGCAACTGGCAATGATAGAGGCGATGTGCTCGCCGCCCCGCACCTGGCTCAGTTCCACATAGCGGGGATCGTCGGGTTCCAGGGGGGTATCTGGATTGACCGCCGCATACGTCTCGTCCACATTACGCGCTGGCTGGAAAGGCATGATCCTCCTCCTTTTGATCGCCTGCCGACCGCCGACAGCGGTTCCGTTAGAGCCAGTCTGAAAACCACCAGGGATACATCAGCCTACCCTCCCGCAGGTTGCCAGGGAACCGTGGTCGTCTCCTGGATGGATGGGGATAGGCAGAGTCATAGGTGGTCTCATTCCAGCCAGCCGCGCCTGACCGCCAGTTCGGCGATCTGGACGGCGTTCAGGGCCTGGCCTTTACGCAGGTTATCGCCCACCACCCACAGTGCCAGGCCGTTCTCCACGGTGGGGTCCTGGCGCACCCGGCCCACCAGCACGTCATCGGCGCCGGCGGCCGTCCAGGGGTGGGGATACAGGCTCACGTTGGGGTCATCCAGCACGCGCACGCCGGGCATGGCTGCCAGGAACTTGAGGGCCTCTGGCCGGTCAATGGCCGTCTCGAACTCGGCGTGGACGGCCAGGGCATGGCCCACCAGGACGGGGACCCAGGCGGTGGTGATGGAGAGGCCCAGGTCCGGCGCGGCCAGGAGTTGCCGCACCTCCTGGGCAATGCGCCATTCCTCGCGGGAGGTTCCGTTATCGAGGAACACGTCGGTCTCGGGCAGGGCGTTGAAGGCGATCTGATGGGGCAAGACGTGGGGGATCACCCCCTGACCCTGCAAAACCCGGCGCGACTGGTCGTTCAATTCCTCCATGGCAGCGCGGCCCCGGTCCGAGACGGCCTGATAAGTGCTCACCACGACCCGTTTCAAGGTGGCGGCCAGGTGCAGGGGGTAGAGGGCCAGGGCCAGGATGGTGCTGACGCTGCCGGGGCAGGCCAGCACCGGGACCCGGTCCCGCAGGGTCTCGCCGTTGATCTCGGGCACGATCAGGGGGGTCTGCGGCCGGTCCCGTCTATGGCTCACCTCGATGACCAAAGCCCCGGCCCGCACGGCGTAGGGGATGAAATAGGCGTTGGTCTCCGGGTTGGCGGCGAAAAAGACCAGGTGCGCCTCCTGGAACGAGGTGGGGCGCGCCTCGCCCACATAGACCTGACGCTGGCCCAGGGTCAGGGCCTTGCCGGCCGAACGGCGGGAGGCCAGGACGCGCAGTTCGGCCAGCGGGAACTGACGTTGATACAGGAGTTTGACCAGCTCCTGGCCCACCAGGCCGGTGGCCCCGACCACGGTCACCCGGTAACGCACCACGACGCTCCTCCAGCATGAGCAACATTCCTCTCGCAGGTGGTTTCGATCATACCATAAAAAAGGCCCGGCGTAAAGGCCGGGCCAGGGAGCGTCAGGGCTGTGTCAAAGTGAAGACTGATGTAGTACAATCACTTCGCATTGGCGGGACATCGCTGCCGGGGGACACAACAGCGAATTGTGAAATCAACGAATAGAACGCGTGGCAATTCGTTTCTTTCCCCATTCGTTGAGCCTTCAGGCGGGTCTCGCGGGCACGAACCGGCTAAAGCCTCGACTCCAGAGCCATAATCTGTCCCCAACGCGATACGCTCACCGGGCCAAAGCTGAAACGAGACCCTTCGCTTCGCTCAGGGTGACAAGTTGAGCAGGGAGTGCGACCCGCGTCCACTGTGGGCGGCTGGCGGCGGGGTCACAGACCCCGCCGGAGCGGGAGGCAGGGATGTCTTTTGCCGTCCTTGATCCGCGCTCAACCTCTGAACTCTCCCAGGTTACGGATACCATCCGTCATGTCAGACGGGGACAGGGTTTCCAGCAAGCGCATCAGCCGGCGCAGTGTCTCACCGAACTCCAGTTGCTCAGACGTGACGATACCGCTATGGTGTCGGCCGGCGTTCCACCAATCGAGGTAGACGGGCACGAAATCCTGGGCATTACACGTGATCAGCACCCGACCCTGTCCAGCCGCGTATTCCAGTTGTTCCTGGTCAGATAGCCCGGCGTTGCCCACTTCCCACGCGCCGATGGCGTCGTAGCCCCGGGCGCGGAGTTGCACTGCCAGGTGATAGCTGAGGTCGTGGTCGAGGTAGAGCTTCAGCCGGCCCCGCGCATCGTCACCCACTTTAGCGTCTCCTCATTGGTGGCGATCTCGGCGTCAATCTCGGCCCGGTGCTCGTGGTAGTAGCTGAGCGCGTCGTAGACCTGGGCCAGGGTCAGGGGCGGATAGTCCATCACGATCTGATCTGGCGAATCGCCCAGGCGCGTGCGTTCCACGATGGTGCGCACGCTGATGCGCGTCCCGGCGACGATGGGCCGGCCGCCGCATACACCGGGCACGCGCACGATATGCGGATGCTCCGTGACCATCTGGCGGGAAGACAGGGCCAGGTGCCGCAATAGGGTCTTCACATCGAGCAGCTCGGTCTGGATCGTTTCCAATGTCACTGCGGTCTTCATCGCTCAGCTCCCTTCGCTCTTACATCGGGGACATGGGGCGCAGCCCAGGCTGCGGGCAGGCTCGAAAGCCTGCCTTACATTGCCACTTTTGCCTGATGCGCTCTTACCCATCGGGGACATGGGGCGCAGCCCAGGCTGCGGGCAGGCTCGAAAGCCTGCCCTACATTGCCACTTTTGCCCGATGCGCTCTTGCGGTAAAAGCCTCCTGGAACGAGGTGGGGCGCGCCTCGCCCACATGGACCTGACGCTGACCCAGGGTCAGGGCCTTGCCGGCCGAACGGCGGGAGGCCAGGACGCACAGTTCGGCCAGCGGGAATTGACGTTGATACAGGAGTTTGACCAGCTCCTGGCCCACCAGGCCGGTGGCCCTGACCACAGTCACCCGGTAACGCGCCACGACGCTCCTCCGGCATGAGCAACATTCCTCTCGCAGGTGGTTTCGATCATACCATAAAAAAGGCCCGGCGTAAAGGCCGGGCCAAAAAGGGGCGTTAGCGCAGTGGGATGAGACAAACCCTGTCAGTCAGCTTCCTCCGGTAAGGGTGTCTCGATGAGAGCACATAGTTGGTCTTCGGCGTCAGCCTCGGCCAGGGGGGAGAACGTCACCCGCACCGAGAGATCGCCAAAGACGCCCTGCACCACTTAGGTCCGGCTGCGATCCAGGCGAAAATAGGGACGCGGGAAATCGGGGAAAAACTGCAACCGGCCGTGACGGGCCATGCGCCGCATGACCGTCTCCCCGACCGGTTCGGACAAGTGCAACTCCTTGACCACTGAGTGGTCCAGGCAGTTCTCCAGGACTTGCGAGTTCACCACGTGTACCATTCGTTGATCCTGAAGCTAACGCCAACACTTTTCAAATACGTTGCCGGAGTAGAGGCTTCAGCCGGATTTTCCGCCTGAAGGCTCGATTCCGGAGTGTTATTTGAAAGGTATTGAGGCTAGCGCTGCGCTCAAAGCGACGACCGCAGGGAATGTGACCCGCGTCCACCGCTGGCGGCCGGTGGCGGGGTCACAGACCCCGCCGGAGCGAGAGGCTCAAGGCGGCGGGGTCACAGACCCCGCCGGAGCGGGTTTACGGTGAACGAGACCCTTCGCTTCGCTCAGGGTGACAAGTTGAGTAGGGAGTGCGATCCGCGTCCACTGTGGGCGGCCGGTGGCGGGGTCACAGACCCCGCCGGAGCGAGAGGCTCAAGGCGGCGGGGTCACAGACCCCGCCGGAGCGGGAGAAGCCCAAGGCGGCGGGGTCACAGACCCCGCCGGAGCGAGAGACAAGCCCCAGGCGGCGGGGTCACAGACCCCACCGGAGCGGGGAGCGAGAGACAAGCCCCAGGCGGCGGGGTCACAGACCCCGCTGGAGCGGGAGACAAGCCCCAGGCGGCGGGGTCACAGACCCCGCCGGAGCAGGGCGGGGCCAATTCCAGGGAACAGAGCGGCTGATTTCCTCTCGCGGCCAGACGTTCGGCGTCAAAGTAGAAGGCGCGCTGGTTTTCCAGGGCCTCGGTAACCACCGAGCGACCAAATGCCTGGCGCAGGAAGATGTAGCGTGAGGAAAAAAAGAGGGCCTGCAATCGCGGCTCATAGTGGACACATAGAGGACAGTTTTGTTTGAGCACGACCAGCCCAGTGGGCCAGCGCAGGTCCACGCTCAGGGTGGCGAATACCCCCTCTACGGGCGTCAATCGCTCCCGCAGTTGCATCAGGTATTCCCCATCGTTTGACAGCGGGGGTACAGTGTCCAGCAGGCGGAACAGGATCTCGCTATCTACCTCTGCCTGG
>DAOTYG010000127.1:0-21087 GCA_034435155.1 Anaerolineae bacterium
ATGGTGTTGGCCTTGTTGGTGTGGTCGTAGACGCGCTCCGGGTGGGCGGCGATGTCGCGGCACGGGGCGGCGACGCCGGGGGTGTACCAGATGGCAAAGTCGTCCATGCCCCGGACGGCGCACTTGGGCACGACCTCGATCTTGCCCCGGTAGAACGGGTGCAGCCGCATGGCGTCTTCGGCGGGCTTCCTGGCCCGGGCCAGCAGTTCCTCTTTGGTCAACGTGGACATAGACACTCCTCAAGTAAGAATATGATGACTACCCGGCTATAGAACCACCTGGGCCGGGTTTATCGCCCGGTATTTGCCTTTATTGGCCGTGATCTCAAAGGCTTCCGGCAGCTTGTCCAGCCCGTGCAACACGTGGGTGATCGTCGGCTCAAGCTGCACCTGCCCCGTGGCGACCAACTGCACCGAATAGGCCATCAACTTGCGGTTCGTTGGCGCCGGGAACAGATACCTGATCGCCTGCGCCCGGAGCTGGTTCAAATCCAGTTCCACCGCCCCATCGAACATGGCTACCTGCACGACCTTGCCCGCATCCCGGGTCACCTTGAAAGCCTGTTTCAACGTCGCTGCGCCGGCCAACCCCTGCCTGGTGCTCCCCCCCGCGGCTTCAAACACCACATCTGCACCTCTACCCCGGGTCAGATCAAGGATATACTCGACCGGATCGCTGGCTTTGGCATTGATGGTCACATCGGCTCCGAACTTTTTGGACAGCTCCAGGACATCGTCACGGACATCAATGGTGATCGTCTGGCCTGCGCCGGAGGCCCTGGCTACCTGCAGGACGCCCAGCCCCATCGCTCCCTGACCAAAGATGACCACCGTATCGCCCATCTGTACCTCGGCCGTATGCACCGCATCCACACAGCCGGTCAGGGCCTGGATGCACGCGCCCTCGTTGTCGCTCACTGCTGCCGGCAGTCGCACAAAAACCTCTGCGGGCAGGCTGGTGTACTCGGCGAAACAACCCGGCAGTTGCCGCCCGACCGAGGGGCCTTTGCGGCAATAGTCCGAGTAGCCGGTCAGGCACAATTCGCACCTGTAGCAGGGCATACGCGAGCGTCCACTGGCGACCCTATCGCCTGCTTTAAGGCTGGTCACGCCCGCGCCCACTTCGACCACTTCACCGGCGAACTCGTGACCCAGCAGTTGCACCGGGGCCTGCTCGGCGATGGCCTTGCGAACGTAATCGGCTCCGAGTGTCTCCTCCCCTCTGGCCCGGATCACCTCGGTCACACTCGGCTGGGCCACCGTGACCTTGACGACCACCCCGCCGGGCTGCACTTGCGGGTCCGGCACCTCATCGAGCCGCATATCGTTAATGCCGTGGAATCGCCACGCTTTCATCGTTTACCTCCAGGTATTCAGGGGTAGTAGGGTCGCACGCCCCCATCGGTTGGTAAGAGCCTTTATGCACGCCATCCCAGGCGACGTGAGATCGCCTGGGCCGCTTCTTTGAGCGACTCCACGATCTCTGGGAGGCGATCCAGCGTCATCCGGCTGGTCGGGCCGGGCATACTCATGGCTGCCAGGACGGTCCCTTCTTGATTGCGGATGGGGACCGAAACGGCGCGGATACCCACCTCGTATTCCTCATCGTCAAATCCGTAGCCTTGCTGGCGAACGCTCTCAAGCTGCCGGCGCAACTCGGCGGGGGCAGTGATGGTCTTGTCCGTGTAGACAGTCAGGGGTCGGCTCAGCAGGGCATCCAGCTCATGGGGCGGCAGGTGAGCCAGAAACAGTTTGCCGCTGGCCGTGCAATGAGCCGGCAGGCGTTGTCCCACCGCCGCCGCAATGGTGAGGGCATGGTTGCCCTGGATCACTTCGATGTAAAAGACGTGGCCCTGGTCAAAGATGCTGAGGTCACACGCCTCGTCCCAGCGCTGTACCAGCCGCGTCATATACGGCAGGGCCTCGCGCCGCAGATCCATCCGGCGGACGGCCTTGAACCCCAGGTCGGTTAGCTGCAGGCCCAGGCGGTACTTTTGCCCGTCAGCGGCACGTTCCAGATACCCGTAATTGAGCAGCGTCGTCACAATCCGGTGCGTGGTGGCCTTGTGTAGGCCCACCGCTTGCGCGATATCGGACACGCCTCGCTCCGGGTGCTCATAGTCAAAGCAACCGAGGATTTGCAGTGCGCGTTCCACTGCGCGCACGTTATAATCGTGTGAATCTTTCACCGCGCTGGTACTCCTTTGCTTGCTACTCGCTGCCACGCTCTGCGTGGCAGCGGCGGCACATCCCGGCCCCCGGCGTGCCCACGCGGAGCATGGGCACGAGTTTCTGCCTGGCTGGGGAACTCGTAAACCGCCGCCGCCAGGGGGACGTAATTCCGCCCGGCCAGTTCTATGATGCACCATCCCCCGTTGGCTGGGCGATCTCTACGAGCGTATCATGGGAATGCGTTGCCCCTACAACTTCGTCCACAAAGATGATCGCCTCGAAGGGACAGTTGCGGGCGCAGGTGCCACACTCGACACAGAGGTCCACGTTGATATGGGACTGGGTTTCTCCCTCCTCGATGGCGCCGCTTTCGCACCCGGCGACACAGGCCCCGCACAACATGCAGGCCTCAGTAACGACATACGGCATGTCACCTTTACCTCTTCCTGTGACTGCTCACCCTCCCGCAGGTTTACACGTGCGGCATCCGTCAGGCCGCTGGTTCTGAGCGGATATTCGGACGTACCTGGCGCATAAAAACAACCTGCGGGAGGGTAGGCTGAGTAGATACCTCTTCCTATCCCATGTACATCCGCTGCGGATCGATCACGTCCCGGATCAGGCGGACCTGCTCCCGGGTGGGCGGCTCGGTGTACGGCACCCGCTCCGGTACGAGCGGGGCAAACCCCATGCTCCCGAGCACGTCGTCCAACGTATTGCCCGGGTGGATGGACAGCAGAGCCATTTGCTTCGTCTCGGGATGGAAGCCAAAGATGGCCTTGTCGGTGATCACCCGGCTGGGGCCACCCCGTAGCCCGGCCTGTTCCCGGCTGTCGCCGCCGGTGATGTAGCCGGGGCTGGTGACGAAAGACACGGCCTTTTTGAGTTTGCGCGCCTCGTGGCGGATGATGATGATCGTCCTTTGGGCACAGGAGGCGATGTCGTTCGCGCCCCCGCTGCCGACGAAATGGCGAAACTGGGTCTTGGGATCCCCCAGGAGGGTGGTGTTCAGGTTCCCGTACTGATCCGTCTCCAGACCGCCCAGAAAGCCCACGTCCACCCGGCCCTTGTGCAGGATCGCGCCCAGGATGTCTACAAAGCTGCTCAGCACGTTCGCCCGATACCAGACCCGGGGGTCGGCCAGTCCCACGCCGCAGTGGATCGGTTCGGGATCGATGACGCCCAGCTCAAACAGGATCGTGATGTGGGGGGCGTGCGTCTGCTTCGCCAGGAACGAGGCGACGACGGGCAGGCCCAATCCCACGGCCACGACCTCGCCATCGCGTAGCTCCCGCGCCCCCGCCGCCGCCATCAGCTCAGAGGGTGTATATTCAAGATCCATGGCTTGCCTTCCTCCTCAATACCCCAGGATGGGATCGGCCCGGAGGCTGTTCAGTCGCTGCAACCCGCCGATCTTTTCGAGGTATTCCCAGTGATCCTTGACGCCGTAGACGTACTGGTCGAGATAGGTTTTAACCCCTTCCGGGGTGCGCGTGGCCTCCACATAGCGTTCGATCTGCTCCGCGTCATAGTCATACTCACGATAGACGGAGGTCGGGTGGGCGGCGAAAGGCAGTTCCACCACGTGCGAAACCAGCATACCGGGGATCACCGTCCGCTCCGGCTCCTGGCGGATCACGTCCCCCGGGACCACGCGCTCGGTGATGACGATCGTGCGCTGGCTGGCCCGGACCTGCTCCGTGTTGTCCCACCTCGGCCCCATGATCCAGGCATTGCCTTCCGCATCGGCGACCTGCGCCTGGACCACGGCCACGTCCGGCAGGAGAGGCTTGAGCACCGGCCAGTCCTCGCCGGTAAATGGATCGCTGATGACCGCGACTTCCGAGCCGGCCCGCTCCGCGATGAGCCTCATCAGGTCAGAGCCTCGCAGCGAACGGATCGGTATGAACGGCAGGCCCAGTGAGCCGGCCAGGTAGCGAAAGGCGATGGACAGACTGCTGTACTCCTCGGCCGCCAAAGTCCCATCTTCGATGCCTCGATTCACACAGGCCAGCCGCCCGAACCGGTCCAACGAGCCGCCGCCATAGATGAGACGCTCGACCGCGCCTCCAGCCACCAGCAGGTCAGCGTCCATGGCGCCCACGCACTGCGAGATCGTCAGGCCTTTAATGCCCTGCCGGATCACCTCCCGGGCAAAGGCCATCGTGCAGCGGGTGATCGCAAACCCTGATAGGGCCACGTGCGCGCCCGAGGGTATAGAAGCAACCGCTTCGGTAAGGGTGGTCACCTTCATGCTCGCCTCCTAATCGAGGGTGGGCCGCTGATCGAACACGATCAACAGGAGCTGACAGGCGCCGTCCTCCAGCCTGATCTCGGCCAGCTCGACGGGCCGGTCCAGCTTTTCCTCGACGGCCAGCACGATCAGGTTGGCTGGCACGCAGGTGAAAGGTTCGATGCCGCGCCCGGCCATCTGGTCTTCAACCGGCCGATGCACGCAGCCTTCCACCCGTACCCGGAGCAGCCGATCTTCACGGCTATAGGCGACCTGCCCGACAATCCCCTCCTGCTGCAGGACGTCCTCGATCGTGTGCAGGATGGAGTCAAGCTCAGCGGATGGGATGAGCGGGAGGCAGCGGGCCTTAAAGTACTCGCGTCCGACGGTCGTCACGCGAAAGCGCGCGCCCCGGCCTCGCTCGTCCCAGAAGGCCTTTTCCAGCTCATATATCAGGCTATTGGCATAGTCCAGGGGGATCATCTTGTCGTTCATGCTTGCTCCTTGTAGTAGGGTTCTCCCCACTTCTCATCAAAAACCAGAGCTGTGAGGGGGAGCCGGGGGCGAGGCCGGTGCGGCCGGGTCGGATGGCCGACCGAGATGATACTGACGACCTTGATTTCTTCCGGCAGGTTCAGCAGGGCCTTGATCCGTTCCTCATCGCGAATGTCAATACAGGGTGCGATGACCCAACAGGCACCCAGGCCCAGTGCCGTCGCCATCAACAGCATATTCTCAATGGCCGCCGACGTGTCGTATGGCAGGTCCCACACGTCCTTCCGGCCACACACGACGATGTTGACCGGGGCATCGGCCAGAAACGCCGAGACCTGGCCTGAGGTCAGCTTCTCAAATGCCGCCCGCCTCTTCGCCTCGTCTTGCAGACCGGCGAAGCGTTCCTGCATCTTCTTGGTGACAAACTCGGCTGTGAAGCGGCGGCCACTGCCCCCGCCTGCCAGCGCCCCCAGTCTCTTGCGAGTCTGCGGGTCCTTGACAACGATGAACCTCCACGGCTGGGCATTCTCGCCCGAAGGCGCCTGCCGCGCCGCCTCCAGGATCATGTCAAGGTCCTGGGGCGAGACAGCCTCGGCCGTATACTCCCGAATGCTGCGACGGTCCTGGATGACCTTCATGGTCGCGTCCACCAGGCTATAGGTTTCAGACATCCCTGATCCTCCTCTCGGGTTCTACGCTCATGGCTCGCTCATCCTCTGTTTCACTGTACGATACAATATATTGTCTGATGAAACAACCATAGTATATCACACCTGGTTTCACTTGTCAACTGACATCCGTGCATAACTTCTGTCAGGGAGGGAACAAAGAGAGAAAGCCTCCCCTCCCCGCATCGCGTAGCGGCGACGAAGTGGGGAGTGAGGCAGGGCCCTCATGCGTTCAATTACGCACGGATGTCAATTGTCAAGACTTGACAGCCTGTTGGCGGTATGCTATGCTATACGCCGACGGTCTTGCCGATCTTGTTATTCTGGGGTGATTGCAGCCTTGAGTGAATCAATTCGGGCCGTGGAACGAGCGCTGGATATCCTGTTGTGCTTCTCCCGGCAGACGCCGCAATTGACGATGACCCAGATTGCCGAGCGGCTGGGAATGAACAAAAGCGCCGTGCATCGGCACCTGGCGACCCTGGAGAGGATGCGTTTTGTGCAGCGAGACCCGGCCACCGGCGTCTACCGGTTGGGGGTTCGCGTGCTCCAGATGGCCTACCTGACCCTGGAGGGTAATGACCTGCGCCGGGTGGCGGCCCCGTTCCTGCGCCGCTTGTGCGACGAATATCGGGAAACGGTTGACCTGTCCGTGCTCGATGATACGGATGTTGTTTTCCTGGAGGTGATCGAGAGTCCCCAGCGCGTGAAATTGGCCGCGGCGGTTGGGCAACGGCTTCCCGCGTTTGCCACCGCCTCTGGCAAGGCCATTCTTGCCTTCATGCCGGAGGAGGCGGTGCTCCGCATTTTACATCGCGGCATGCCCTTCACCACCGAGCACGCGGCCCGTTCGCCTGAGGTCCTCCTGGAAGACCTGCGTCAAACCCAAGAGCGCGGCTTTGCCCTCGCTTTGCAGGAATACGAGTACGGGATCAACGCCGTCGCCGCACCGATCCTGGACCTGAGCCAGCAGCCCATCGCGGCCGTTGCCGTCGCCGGGCCAGCCTACCGGCTCACCCAGGAGCGAATGATCGAGATCGGCCCCCAGGTCGTGTCTGCGGCCCGTGATATCGCCCATGAGCTGGAGATGGCGGCGGTGCCTGTGGAGCCGCCCACTGTGGAGCCGGGCGACAGGCGCTGAATCCAAAGGTGGCCCGTGGAGTGACCTGGGCCCAGCGTTGCTGCTCACACTCCCGCAGGTTCTGGCACTATCTCCAGATCGAACCTGTGGGAGGGTGCAGGCTGAGCAGTCCTCCACCCCCTCAGACGAAAAAGGCCCTCGCGGGTTTCCCCGCGAGGGCTTCGATTACCCGACCCCGCCCATAGCCTGCGCGCCGACTCGCGCTACCCCCTCGGCTTGGCCAACGAAAAAGTATGGGGCAATGCCTCCGCACAATGGGGTGGTATTTGACATTTCTGCCGCCTGACTGCTCAGCCACGCTGCTCATACGAATCGCGCGCTCGTGGCGTGTCCAGGTCATAGGCCAGGAACAGGGCCGTGCTGCCGTCCGGGCTATCTGGTGGGTAGTAGATATTGTTAAAGCCGCTCACGCGAAAGCCAGCCCGCAGGTAGAGGGCCAGGGCCGGGTTGGTGGCCGGCACTTCGGCGACCACAGCCCGGGCCGCACGGTCACGCCCGAAGGCCACGCACCGCTCGATGAGGTGCGTGGCGATGCCCCAGCGCCGATAGTTGGGCAGCACAAAGACCAGGTCAATGTGGGCGATATGGTCCCCATCCTGTAAGCTGACCCCGCTGAGACCGACGATCTGCTGGCGATCCACGGCCACATACAGGGCACTCTGTGAGGACCGGATATAGGCGGCATAGTCCCGGGGCCGGTCAAAGTGATGCCGGTCGTTCAGTTCGGCCACTATGGGGGCCTCGTCCACCGTGGCCTGGCGGTAGTGAATGGCCTTGGCGCGATGCCAATCGGCCAGGGCGCGTCGGTGGGTGGAAAAGGCGATCTCCTCTGGCAGCTCCAACGGCCCGAAGAACCGGGCCTCGGTGGCATCATCGCCGGCCCGCAGCGTGCCGCCGATCACCTGGGCCGCGTAGACGATGAGCACGCCGGTGCGCTCGGCTTCCTTGCCAAAGGAATACACATCAATCAAGTCAGTGATGACTATTTCCAGGCCGGTCTCTTCCAGGCACTCCCGGACCGCCCCCTGTTCTGCCGTCTCGTCGCCTTCCAGGTAGCCGGCTGGCAGCCCCCACTTGCCCTTGCCGGGGTCCACGGCCCGGCGTACCAGCACCACCTGGCCTTCCCGCTCGGCCAGGACCCCGGCCGCGACGGATGGGTTGATGTAAAGCACGTACCCGCACCGCTCGCAGACCGGGCGCATCCGCCCGTCACGGGGTTGTTCCACCAGGCGTCCACCGCACTCTGGACAGAAACGGCTCATCGTCAGGCTCTCCAGAGACCGATTCAGCCGGCATCGTCGGATTCGAGGCCAAAGAGCCGGGCCAGGTGACGCGCCAGACCGGTGCGCCGGCCAGGGGTCGGATCCCCCACCCAGCAGGGCGATTGCCGGCACCAAACCCCCCGTTCCAGGAAACGCAGGTAGACCTCCTCGGCGTGTCCCGGCCCCAAAACCTTGTAGACGGCCAGCGTCTCCCGCCGCACTTCCCCAATGGGGTCCTCACGGCGCAGCCGTTCGCGCTCATCATGATCGCGCATCGTCATCCTCAAAGCGTAACTGCCCGGCCTGTACCCTCCCGCGGGTTCGAAAGTGTTGCCAGAACCTGGATCAGCTACATCAAAGCCTGGCTCCACCCTGACACTCTTCAGGGGACTATGGGGCCTGGCCGGGGGTGGGCGTCGTCGGTAGGGGCGTTGGGGTATCCTGACGCGGCTGGCAGGCCGCCAGGCCATCCCAGGCCAGCTTCAAGGTCTTGTCAAGCTCTAACGCCGCGCCAAGATGAACCCTGGCCTCTTTACAATTCTTCAGATGCACATAGCACCAGCCTAACTCGGCCAGGAACTCGGCCTTGCGTGCGGCCGGCGGGTCCAGCTCAATGGCCTTTTTGAAGTAGGGGAGCGCCTTCTCGAACTCTTGTTGGGCGTAATAGCACCAGCCAATATGCCCGTAGGCCACCGCATAATTGGGGTTGATCTGCAAGGCCCGCTCGAACTGGGTGATCGCCTCCGGGTAGTTGCGCTGGTCATAGTAGACCAGGCCGATGAGGTCAATGGGTTCCGGGTCTTCTTTGTCCAGATCAGCCGCCTTCTGGAAGGAGATGATAGCCTCCTCGTATTGACCCAGGGTGCGGTAGTTGCGCCCCAGGCTCGTGTGTAGATAGGCCAGGTTAGGGTGGAGAGCAATGGCGCGCTTGTATTTACTCACCGCTTCCTGGTAGTCACCGCGCTTCTCCAGTACATACCCCAGGTTGCGATAGGCTTCCACACAGCGTTCATCGAGTTGTACGGCCTGGCGGGCCAGGTCCAACGCCTTGTCTAACTGGAACGTGTCGGCATAAGCCTCGGCCAGGAAAGCGTACCCCTCGGCCACATCCGGGTCGGTATCAATGGCGAGCACACAAACCCGGATAGCCTCGCCATAGTTGCCGTTCCAGTCATAGGCCATGCCCAGATAGGCCAGGTAGCGTGCGCCATCCCGGGCCAGGTCGGGGGAATCATTCCGCCGCCGGGCCTCCACGTTCAGGTCCACCGCCTTCTGGCAATAGGTGATGGCCTCCCCGGTACGACGGGTCAAGGCCAGCATCCGCCCCAACTGCATGTTCGCCTCGGCATTGTTGGGGTCCGTGCGGAGGGCCAGGCGATAGACGGAGATGGCCTCTTTGAGCTGACCGGCCAGATAGTATTTCTGGCCCTCCGCCAGTAACTTTTGCACATCTGCCCCCGGTGGAGTGGGGGTCTGGATCAGGTCCGGGGCCACTACCACGCCGGTCCGTTCGTAGAACAGGGTCATGATCGTCTGCAACCCGCCGGTGAAGTATAGCACCACCATGACCAGGGCGATAGTCAAGAGGAGCACCAGGATCCACGGCCCCCAGTTTCGCCGCCGGCGGGGACGCAGGTAATAGTCACCTCTCCAGCTCACGGCCAACCTCCGTCTTGCCTCTACGGGATTGATTATAACACGCTGACCAGGTTCTGGCAACTGATCCGATCTGACATCCGTGCGTAATTTAGACGCATGAGGACACTGCTCCACTCCCCACTTTGTGTCCCTTCCGCTACGCTGTGCAGGGAGGGAAAAGAATGCCTCATAGGGGTTTTTGCGGCGGCTTCGCCGCCGCAAAAACCCCAGAAAGGCTTTCTCCTCCTTGTTCCTTCCCTGACAAAAGTTATGCCCGGATGTCAGTCCGGGCTTGCCGCTGGCAGGGAAATGTAGTAGAATGCAAGTCGCACCTGAAGGGGGCAGCCAGATGTCCACCCGCATAGCGGCTGGACGACCCGTCAGGTTGATGGGAGCGGAATACACCGACCAGCCACAGGCAACGAGCAACCAGTGACCAACCCGGAGGAACCCATGTCTGATAAAATGAACCCCCAACCCTTTGACAACCTGCTCCGCTGGGTCCTGCATGAATACGAGACCAGCCAGTCCATCTTTGGCATTCCCCGCGCGCTGTTCCACACGCCCCGGGCCGATGCGCCGTATGCCCTGAACCTGTACGGCCAACACCTGGCGACGCCCATCGGGCCGGGCGCCGGGCCGCACACCCAGCTCGCCCAGAACATCGTCTGCGCCTGGCTCTGCGGCGGCCGCTTCATCGAGCTAAAGACCGTCCAGATCATGGACGAGCTGGAGATCCCCCGGCCCTGCATTGATCTGGCCGACGAAGGCTACAACGTCGAGTGGTCGCAGGAACTCAAGCTGGAGCAGTCGGCCCGCGAGTACGTGACCGCCTGGGCGTTGATCCACGTCCTGCGGCGCGTACTCGGCTGGGAAGACGCCCCCCTGGGCACGATCTTTAACATGAGCGTGGGCTACAACCTGGAAGGCATCCAGCACCCGCGCATGACCCGCTTCATGGACACCCTGGCCGATCCATCCGAGGAACTCGCCGCCATCCAGCGCGTTCTCGCAACTCAATTCCCCCAATTTACCAATCTACCAATCTGCCAGTCTACCAATCTACCAATTACCAACAACGTCACCCTCTCCACCATGCACGGCTGCCCGCCCGACGAGATCGAGCGCATCGCCCGGTATCTGCTGGAGGAGCGGGGCCTGCACACCACCGTCAAGCTGAACCCCACCCTGCTGGGCAAAGACGAGGTGCGGCGCATCCTCCACGACGAGTTGGGCTTCACCGAGATCACCATCCCGGATAGGGTGTTCGAGCACGATCTGCAATACGGTCGGGCGGTGGAACTGATCCGGTCGCTGAAGCAAGTGGCCGCCGCGCGGGGACTGACCTTCGGCATCAAGCTCAGCAACACCCTGGCGATGGCGAATCACAAGGGGTATTTGCCCGGCGACGAGATGTACATGTCCGGCCGCGCCCTCTATCCCATCACCATGAACCTGTTCCACCGATTGGCCCGCGAGTTCGATGGCGACCCTTCGACAGGCTCAGGGCAAGCTCTGAACGTCTCCTACTCGGCCGGGGCCGACGCCCTCAACGTGACGGACATCCTGGCGACCGGCGCGCGGCCGGTCACCGCCGTCTCGGACCTGCTCAAGCCCGGCGGCTACGCCCGGCTTGCCCACTGGCTGGAACGCCTGGAGGCCGACATGCGGGCGCGCGGCGCGGCCAGCCTGGACGACCTGGCCCGCGACCGGCAGACGAACCTGGCACGGGCCGCCGCTGAGTCGCTCACCAACCCGCGCTACAAGAAAGGCTACCACCCCTACGGCTTGCCCAGGGTCGCGTCGCCCCTGGACACATTCGACTGCATCACCGCGCCGTGCGTAGAGCAGTGCGCCGTGGCCCAGGATGTGCCGGAGTATGCCTGGCTCATCGCGCAAGGGGAGTACGACCGGGCGTTGGAGGTCATCCTGGCCCGCAACCCCCTGCCCGGCGTCACTGGCTACGTCTGCACCCACCTCTGCCAGACCCGCTGCACGCGCAACAATTACGATGAGCCGGTCGCCATCCGCGCCCTCAAACGCTTTGCCGTCGAAAAGTCTCAAGTCGCAGGTCTCAGATCTCAGGTCTCAAGTCCGCATTCCGCCCTCCCATACGGTCGCCGCACTCCGCGTTCCGCAATCATTGGAAGTGGGCCATCCGGCCTGGCCGCCGCATATTTCCTGGCCCTGAACGGCGTGCGGGTGACGATCTTTGAGGCCAAGGAGCGGCCCGGCGGGATGCTGGCCCTGGCCCCGGCCTTCCGGCTGCCCCCGGCCGTCGTTCAGGCGGATATTGACCGCATCCTGGCGTTGGGCGTGGAGCTAAAGCTTAACCATCCCGTCACCGCGCCGCCGGAGGAGTTGTTACAACAGGGCTATGATGCCGTGTACGTCGCCTGTGGGTTCCCGCGAGACGCCCGGCTGGACATTCCGGGAATCGAGGGGCCCGGCGTCTACGCGGCCCTGGACCTGCTGGCGCAGGTGGCGCGCGGGGAGCGGCCGGCGTTGGGGGAAAACGTGCTGGTCATCGGCGGGGGGAACACGGCGCTGGACGCGGCGCGCGTGTCTCAGAGACTCACCGGCCGACCAGCCACGGTGGTCTATCGCCGCACCCGGGCCGAGATGCCGGCCGAGCCGGAGGAGATGGCCGATCTGCTGGCCGAGGGCAACGCGCTGGCGGAGCTGGTCTCGCCGGTCCGCGTGCTCCGGCGCGACGGCCGCGTGATCGCGTTGGAGTGCGTGCGCAATGCGCTGGGCGATCCGGATGCAGACGGCCGGCGCCGGCCAGTCCCGATTCCCGGCAGCGAGTTCCAGATGCCAGCCGATTCGATCATCGTCGCCATCGGGCAGGCCCCGGACGTGGCTTTCCTGGACGGCAGCGGCGTGGTGGTGCATCCAGGCGGGCGCATCGCCGTGGATGAGGCCACCGGGCGCGCGGCCGAGGGCATCTACGCTGGCGGGGATGCGGTGCGCGGGCCGTCCATCATCATCCAGGCCTGCGCCGATGGCCGCCGCGCCGCCGAGGCCATCTGCGCCCAGTTGGGCATCCCGTTCCAGCAGCCGGCCGCGCGCCCGGCGACGCTGTCGGCCGAAGACATCCTCCGGGTCAAGCGCGCCCGCGCCCGGCGGGAGCCGCAGCACGCGCCGGAGATGCTACCACCGGCCCGGCGCGTCGGCTTTGACCTGATAGAGCAAACCCTCACCGAAACCTCGGCCCGCGCCGAGGCCGCCCGCTGCCTGCAATGCGCGGTCCTCTGCGACAAGTGTGTGGAGGTCTGCCCCAATCGGGCCAACTATGCCTGCCACGTCGAGCCGGTGCGCTGGGACGTGCCGGTACTGGCCTGCCCCTTCGGCGAACCGATCGTGATCGCCACCGAGACCTTCCAGGTGACGCAAACCCGCCAGATCGTCCACCTGGACGATTTCTGCAACGAGTGCGGCAACTGCGCCACGTTCTGCGTCCACGAAGGCCAGCCATACCGGGACAAGCCCCGGCTCTTCCTGCGAGAGGCCGATTTCCGGCGCGAGAAAGACAACGCCTTTTACATCAAAGGCGACACGATCCGGCGGCGCGTGGGCGGCCGGGAGGCCCGGCTCATCGTACACGACGACGGGTTCACCTACGAGAACGCCCAGGTGCGCGTGACCCTCGCGCCGGATTTCGCGGTGAAACGGATGACGCTGAAACGGGCGTTCCGGGGCGTGCTCCTGCTGCAAGACGCGGCCGAGATGGCCGTGATCTGGCGGGGAGTGACGGCCACGCTGCCCTGGATAGGCTGATTTTTCTCGTTCCGACGCTCCGCGTCGGAACGCCGGAGTGACGCTCCGCGTCCCATCGCGCCGGCAAGGTGACGTAGAGTGTCAAGGAGCCGTGCCCACGCAGAGCGTGGGCACGAGGCCCGATTCTCTCGTTCCGACGCTCCGCGTCGGAACGCCGGGGGGACGCTCCGCGTCCAGCCGCGCCAGCAAGGTGACGCAGAGCGTCAAGGAGCCGTGCCCACGCAGAGCGTGGGCACCAGGCCGGGGGTTCGACCTCGTTCCGACGCTCAGCGTCGGAACGCCGGGGTGACGCTCCGCGTCCCATCGCGCTGGCAAGGTGACGTAGAGCGTCAAGGAGCCGTGCCCACGCAGAGCGTGGGCACGAGGCCCGGGTCCGACCTCGTTCCGACACTCGGCGTCGGAACGCCGGGGTGACGTTCCGCGTCCAGTTGCACCAGCATGGTGACGCAGAGCGTGGGCACCAGGCCCGGGTCCGACCTCGTTCCGACGCTCCGCGTCGGAACGCCGGGGTGACGCTCCGCGTCCCGTCGTGCCGGCAAGGTGACGCAGAGCGTCAAGGAGCCGTGCCCACGCAGAGCGTGGGCACGAGGCCCGATTCTCTCGTTCCGACGCTCCGCGTCGGAACGCCAGGGTGACGCTCCGCGTCCGGAGGTAAACATGTCCCGCAGCCGCTACCGGATTTACGAGAACCAATCCCCCCACTTCCTCACGTGCACTGTGGTCAACTGGCTGCCCCTATTCAGCAGCCCGCCAATCGTAGACATCCTGTATGCCTCCTGGCGATTTCTGCAAGCGCACGACCGGCTCACCATCTACGCCTACGTGATCATGGAAAACCACCTGCACCTGATAGCGTCGTCGCCGGACCTGTCCAAAGAGATCGGCGATTTCAAGTCCTTCACCGCGCGCCAGATCATTGACTATCTGAAGGACAGGCAGGCCCGCCACGTGCTCCAGCTATTGGCGCAGGGCAAGGCTGCCCACAAGTGGGATCGGGAATACCAGGTGTGGCAAGAAGGTTCGCACCCGGAGTTGATTCAGGGTGAGGAGATGATGCGGCAAAAGGTCACATACATCCACGACAACCCTGTGAAGCGAGGTTACGTGGACGATCCGATCCACTGGCGGTATTCGAGCGCGAGGAATTATGCGGGGCTACCCGGCTTGTTGGAAGTGGTGCTGGCATGGTGACGCAGAGCGTCAGGGGGCCGTGCCCACGCAGAGCGTGGGCACGAGGCCGGAGAGTGGGCACCAGGCCGGGGCCGGGCATGCCCACGCAGAGCGTGGACACCAGGCTCGAAAGAAGTAAGGGGTGTTCTGCGACGCGTGGTTCCGGTCCAGGGCCAGGGGATAGACCCGGTGATGCGGGCACGGGAACCGGCCAGTCCGTTTCCTCGTCTATTTAGCGTGACCCGGGACGAAACTGACCAACCAGGAGGTGCCCATGTCTCCCACCCGACGCGAGTTCATTAAGAGCGCGGCCCTGGCCCTGGTCGCGTTAACCTTGACGCGCTGTGCGCCGGGCCTCTCCACCGACGATGATACACCCCGGGGCCGCCTGCGCCGCTGCTGGCTGCGGCTCGACGCGCTGGCCCAGGAAACCAGGCAGAGCTATGAGCGGGCCGAGAAAACGCGCGACCAGTTGATAATCGATCACCAGGCGGCCCTGCGCGATCTGGTGACGGCCGGCGCACTGACCCCGGTCGTGTCCGAGCCAATGCAAGAGGCGTTCGTCGAGGCATCCTTTCACGTCTGGCGAGCCAACGCGCCCATCACCTGCTACAAGGCGGTGCTGATGAATTACACGCCGGCCAGCGCGGGCCAACTGGTCAAGCAGGTCAGCCTGCTGACCGAGATGTCCCGGAGTGGCAACCTGAACCCGGAGACCATTGCCCAGGCCCGGGCCGCCATCGAGCGCGATATCGCCTTCCTGGCCCTCTCGGATCAGGAGGTCGAGGCCCTATACGAGCGTTTGAAGCAAGCCGCCGGCGACAGCTATCACTTTCCCGCCTTTGCAGAACTCGAACTGGACATCCCCCCGGAGGTGATCGCTGCCGCCCGATTCCTGGTCGAGCTACTGCTGGAGTGAATCACCGGATGACGCGCCCGCGCCTCCAGACGCTCATCTTTGAGATTACGCAGAGCTGCAACCACGCCTGCCTCCACTGCTACAATGTCTGGCAACCGGCCGCGATAGACACATATCCGGCGTATCCACGCGGCGAACTGGATACCCCGCGCACCCTGGACCTCCTGGCAAAAGCCCTGGACGAGACCATCTGCCGCCACGTCACCCTCACCGGCGGCGAGCCGCTCCTGCGCCCGGACCTGCCCCTGATCCTGGACTTTTTGCGCGAACATGGTATAATAACCACGCTCGTCAGCAATGGCCGGCTGCTCACCGGGCCGACCGTCGTGGACCTTTTGGACCGGGGTATGAGCCTCTTCGAGCTGCCGCTGCTCAGCCATCGCCGCGAGACCCACGACCGGCTCTCCGGCGCACCCGGCGCGTTCGACGCTGTCGTATCCGCCATGGCCAGCATTCGCTACCACGGGGGGCAGTTCGTCGCTGTGTTCGTCGCCACCCGGCCCAACCTGTCAGACCTGTACGAGGCTATCAGGCTGGCCTTTGCCCTGGGTGCGCAGGGGTTCATGCTCAATCGTTTCAACCCCGGCGGCCGGGGCCGCGACCACCTGGACGACTTGTTGCCCACGGTCGAGCAGATGCGCCAGGCGTTAGCCGTCGCCAACGCAGCAGCCGCAGAGTTCAACCTGAGCCTCTCGTGCTCCATTCCCATCCAGCCCTGTCTCATTGACACCAGCGCCTATGAGCACCTGAATTTCGGCTTTTGCGCCGCCGGCACCGAACGCGCGTACTATACCCTGGACCCGCTGGGGAACCTGCGGCCCTGCAATCACACACCCACCATCCTGGGCAACCTGCTGGACGAGTCCTTCTCCGACCTGATTGCGCCGGAAAGAATGGCCTCCTTTGTCAAGGCCATCCCGCCTTTTTGCGACCAGTGCGCGCTGCGGGACACATGCCAGGGGGGCTGCAAGGCTGCCGCCCAGGTCTGCACCGGCTCGCTGACGGCCGAAGAGCCGTTCTTGCATCACAACCGGGCGCACGCCCGGCCGCTGTAAGAGTTAGTACTACAACCGCCTTTCGTCATTCTGAGGAGTGAAGCGACGAAGAATCCCGTTATTGTGGTAAAGAACCTCCTGCCAGAAACGAGATTCTTCGCTCCCTGCAGGCCCGGTTCAACCGGCTGCTTGCGTCGTGAGGATCCGAGCTGGATAAGAACATGATCTCCATTATCGTTCCCACCTACAACGAAGCGGAAAGCCTGCCCCGGCTGGCGGAGCAGGTCTTTGCCGTGCTGCGCGCACACGACATCGAGGCCGAGCTGGTCATCGTGGACGACAACTCGCCGGACGGCACCGGCGACGTGGCCGAGCGATTGGCCGGGCAATATCCCATCCGGGTGCTGCACCGGCCTGGCAAGCTGGGTCTGGCCTCGGCCGTCATGGATGGCTGGAACCTCACCGATAGCGAGATCATCGGCGTGATGGATGCCGACCTGAGCCACGATCCCGAAGCCATCCCGGCCCTGATCCAGGCCGTCCGCGAACGGGGGGCGGAGTTGGCCGTGGGCAGTCGCTACGTCCCCGGCGGCGGTATGGAAGACTGGCCCTGGATCCGCCAGTTCGTCTCCTGGACGGCCAACCAGCTCGCCCGGCCCTTCACCCCTATCCACGACGCCACCTCCGGCTTTTTCTTTATGCGCCGCAGTGTGGTGGACGGCGTGCCCCTGAACCCCATCGGGTTCAAGATCGGGCTGGAGGTGATGGCCAAGGGCCGCTACACCCGTTGGGAAGAGGTGCCCTACGTTTTCACTGACCGCAAGATGGGCCGGAGCAAGTTCGGCAGCAAGGAGATCATCAACTACCTGAAGCAGTTGGCCGGCATCCTGGCCATGCGCTGGCGGAGGAGACGGTGAACCTGGCAGAGGCATTGGGCGTTCAACGCGGCGACGTGGTAGCGTTCGTGGGGGCCGGGGGCAAGACTACGGCCCTGTACCGGCTGGCCGACGAGTTGGCCCAGGAGAACTGGCGCGTGTTGGTGACGACCACCACCAAAGTCTGGCCGCCGGAGCCAGGGCAGGTAGATGGGCAGTTCTTTGCCCCCAATGCAGCCGCCGCTCGCAGACGGCTGGCGGACATGATGACGCCCGGCCGGCGGTTGCTCATGGCCGCCACGCTCGAGGCCGCCGAGGGCAAGCTATGCGGCGTGTCGGCCGAATTGGCCTGTGAGATCGCCGCAACGGACCTGGTGGATGTGGTGCTGGTGGAGGCCGACGGGGCCAGGGGGCGCAGCCTCAAAGCCCCGGCTACCTACGAGCCGGTGATCCCCCCCTGCACGACCCTGCTGGTGCCGGTGGCCGGCCTGGATGCCGTGGGCCAGCCCCTGAACGAGGCCCTCGTCCACCGGGTGGAGCGCGTGAGCGCTCTGACCGGCCTGCAACCCGGCGAGACCATCACGCCGGCCCACGTGGCCCGGGTGTTGACCCACCCCCACGGCGGGCTGAAGGACGCGCCGCCGGCCGCTCGTGTGGCCGTGCTCCTCAACAAGACCGATGAGCGGGGTCGGTTGCGCCTGGGACGCGAGACCGCCGCGCTGGTCCTGGATCTCGGCGCTGTGGAACGAGTGGTGCTGGCGGCTGTCGCCAGTGCGGAAGTGGTGCGGGACGTGTGCGTCCGGGAGGGGGAACCATCATGAATGCACACCTGTTAACTGATACGGCAGCCGGACTACAAGAAGCAGCCCGACTCCTGCGAGCCGGCGGCGTGGTCGCTTTCCCCACGGATACCGTCTATGGCGTGGGGGCCCATGCCTTTCGACCGGCGGCGGTGGCCCGTCTCTACACGGTCAAAGGCCGGCCCTGGGACCGTCCCCTTCCGCTGCTCCTGGCCGACCCGGCAGATGTGCGGCCACTGGTAGACGAGGCCCGGGTGCCGGCGGCCGCCTGGCGACTTATGGCCGCCTTCTGGCCCGGCGCCCTCACCATCGTGTTGCCCCGTAGCGACCGGGTACCGGATGTGGTCACCGCTGGCGGTAATACAGTGGCCCTGCGCGTGCCGGATTACCCCTTGACCCGTCGCCTCATCGCCCTGGTGGGCGCTCCACTCGCCGCTACCAGCGCCAATCTCTCCGGCGAAAAGGAACCGGTCACCGCCGGGGAAGTCGCCCAGGGACTGGGTTCGCGCGTGGAAGCCATCCTGGCCGGGCGCGCGCCGTGTCCCGGCGGTGCTCCTTCCACCGTTGTCGCCATAACCCATGGCGAGCTAGACGTCCTGCGGATGGGACCGATCTCGCGGGCAGAGTTGCTGGCCGTGCTATAATCGCCCCCCACACGCGCCAAGGCCCGGGAGCGTCCTCCCGGGCCTTTGACTTTTCGGTGGCCAGTGGGATGGGAAACTAGCAATCGGGAATGATCAGACGTTGCCCCACGTAGATGAGATTGGGGTTCCAGATATTATTAGCGCGGCAAATAGCCCACACCGTGGTTCCATACCAGCGAGCGATCTTGGTGAGCGTATCCCCATAGCGCACGATATGAACACGTGGTCCCGGCGGATACGGCGGACCATACGGGATATAGAGCCACGTTCCGGCATAAATGCGATTGGGATTGGCGATCCCGTTGGCCTGAGCAATGGCCCAGGGGCTGACTCCGTACATGCGGCCAATGGAGTACAACGTCTCCCCCCAACGCACCAGGTGCCATCGCCCGCCGCCAGCGGCTGGGGCCTTGTCCGGCTCACTCGCCGCGACCTGGGCTGCCAGCACCAGTTGCAGGACCATGACGACCACGATGATCAGCGAGAGGCGCACCCACAGGGATCTATTCATAGCTACCCTCCTCGTAATATGTGCTCACGCGGGGTCTGGGACCCCGCGTCCAGCGGCGGGTGGCACACCCGCCGCGAGCATGGACATCTCTTACTTCCTTTCCCCGAGCACATTTCCTCATCGTGTGGCCACCAGCGGGTAATTACCATGTATTCTCCCGCAGGGTAACTACACCCTCCCGCAGGTTTGGGCGCAATGACTAGGCCAGACGCCGGTAGGCGCGCCCAGATGATCGGCTGCATCGGTTGCCAGCCCCTTTCTAACCTGCGGGAGGGTTCAGGGTAGGCAGTTACCCCGCAGGTTAGAAACGACCTGCCCAAACCTGCGGGCGGGTAGACAATCCCTACGGGATGATCAGGACCTGGCCGGGATAGATCAACGCGGGGTTAACCAGGTTATTCGCCGCCGCTATGGCTGCCGCTGTTGTCCCGAACCGCAAAGCAATGGAACTCAACGTGTCGCCGGGCTGAACCACATAGGTGCGACCGGTGTCGGGCTGGCCGCTCCCGCTGGGGATCACCAGCCGTTGGCCGGGATAGATCAGGCTCGGATTCGCCAGGTTATTGGCCCGGACGATGGCCTCAACCGTAGTCCCATAACGTCGAGCAATGGAGAACAGGGTCTCTCCACTTTGGACGATATGGATCTGAGTGCCACCAGGCGCTGGTACTCCACCCCCTGTGGGGATGATCAGTCGCTGGCCGACGTAAATGCGGCTGGGGTCGGCCAGGCCGTTCCGCTGGACGATAGCAGCCACCGTGGTCCCATAGCGCCAGGCGATAGCTGACAGGGTATCACCCCATTGCACTACGTACACCGTCTCACCGGCTGCCGGCGGCGCGACTGCGCCGGTTGCCGGGGTAGATACTGGAACAGCGGTGGGCAGCACTGGCGTGGTCGCTGGTGCCGCCGTGGGAGCAATAACTGTGCCGGGCGCAGTTGGGACGAGGGGAGTAAAAGTCGGCACCGGCGCCACCGGCGTAGTGATCACGGGTTGAGTGGGGCCGGGCGTCTGCCAGGAGACACCTGTGCCTGGCGGCACGATCGGCGTAGTTGTGAGGGGCGTGAAGGGCCGCGCCACATCGCACCCGGTGACCCCTGGCAGGGCCACTAACGCTACTGCGGTCGCGATCCAGATGAGCATCCGGGTTTTCATCGGCTTTCCTCCCTCTCAAGGCTTATCCCCCCACAACGCACCACAAAAATCTTGCCATAGCCGGGGGACGTTACTATCATATCACAAAGCCCCCGGTTCGTCAAGACTTATTCGCAAGAAAAGCCTTGTCAAGATAGAAGCGATGTTCTTTTTACCTCAACCATGGGAAGTTACACGCCTCAGCTATCCCCAATCCCGCTGAGGGCTTGTCCTCTGGCCTGCTTCCGAATCCTTGTTTTCCAGTATACGCCCGGTTCCCGCCAGACGCAATACTCCTGCGGTAGGCTTTTGTCTACGACGCCGGTCTTATGACCCCCATACAACAAACGCGCCGCCCCGGCGATAGCTCGCCGCAGCGGCGCGTCAACCATCACCTGGTTGCCTGGCTGCCTAGCTGGTCAAGAACTCCTCGACGGCCTTGCGGCTGATGCGGTAAGAAGTGCCGATCTTTTTGGCCTTGAGTTGTCCTTCCTGGATAGCCTGCAACACTTCCTCTTCGCCCACTCGCATATAGGCGGCCGCCTCTGAGAGGGTCATGATTTCGGGAGCGACCGGCGCGGCAGGGGCGGCCGGCTCCCGGCCTCCAGCTCCCATGGTCTGGAACTGCTGGGCCATGGCAGCCCCCATGC
>DAOTYG010000128.1:0-16363 GCA_034435155.1 Anaerolineae bacterium
GGTGGTGGGCGCGGTCGGGTTGGTGATCCTGTGCTGCCTGGTGACGTTCGCCCTGGCCCTGTTCTGGCCGACCAGCCCTATCAGCCTGATGAGACTGACCGAGCCTCTGGCATCATCCACGGCGGAACCAACTCAGACCGTCACCCTTATCATTGCCACCGCCACGCCACCACCGCCGACTGCACCGGCCCAGCCCACGGCCACGGCGCCGCCGCCCACCCGCGTGCGGACGCCTACAGTCCCGCCGTTCACCCCGCCGCCGCTGCCCACCGTCACCCGCGCCCCGACCCGGCCAGCCGCCTCGCCCACATCGGCGGTGCTGCGCTTCCGACTCAAAGACAAACGCCTCGTCGAAGAAAAGCTTGGTCTGGGTATCCTGGAAGTCGTTGTCTTGGGCCGAGACGGCCGGGGGATCGCCGGGGTGCAGATCCAACTGGATGGTGGCGATCCGGCCACCTGGAAAGAGGTCCTGACGACGGATGACAAAGGTCGGTGCGGACACTATGCCCTGTCACCCAACCTGTACAACGTGACCCTGATAGACTATGGTGTAGTCGAACTGGGCGTGGATTGCCGCAACAAACACTGGGAGGTCATTTTTGAGGCCTACTGAGCCGCCGCCAGCCACCCAATAGTCAGTACCAGGAGAGGAAGATGAACGTCCAGGAGATGGAGGCCCGGTACCACGAGCTACGGGAAAAATTCGTCACCGGGGCCATCAGCCGAGAGATATTCGAGACCCAGGTGGCACGCTTGCGCTACCAGGATGCCCGGGGCCGGCATTGGGCCATCGGGTCGCAGACCGGCCGCTGGCACGTGTACGAGCGGGGCCAATGGCAGCCGAACGATAGCCCCCCGCCCCCAGCCGAGCCGCGCTGTGCCCATTGCGGCCAGCTCTTGCCACCCGACCGGGAGTTCTGCACCCTCTGCGGGACGCGTGTACCCCTGCCACCACCACCACCGGTGGAAACTGTCTCCCCGATCCGGGATGTATCTTCCCTGACCCCCAAAGAACCGGCGCGCCGCCGTCCCTGGTTGCGGATCGGCGGCGGCATCGCCGTTGGTCTGATTGCGCTGGCCTGCCTCCTCATCCTGATTGATGGCCTGGTGCTCTACACGCGCGCCCCCGGCATGACCTGGGAGTTCCCCGGCCGCCACACCCCGGCGACACCGGCTCCCAGCCCCTGGCCGACGGACACGCCCACGGCGTCACCCACCTCGCCTTCCCCCACCCCGCCGATGCCAACCCAGACCGCCACGCCCAGCCCACCGGCCGGCCTGATCGTCCAATCGGCCTATGAGAACACGGCCCTGGGCTTTCGCCTGCGCTATCCCCTCGGTTGGTTCTATGCGGAACAGGAGGACCACGTTGTCTTTGCGGCGCGGCGGGAAGAATTGGAGATGCGCAACCTGACCCAGGGCCGCTTCCTGGCCGTGGGTCGCGGCATCGGTCTGGAAGGTGAGGATACGCCCCAGGCCGCCCTGGGTAAGGTGGTAGACGGCCTGGAGGGAAGAGACATCCTCATCGGCAAGGTCCAGACCGAGACCCTGGATACGGAGGCGGCGGCCAGTGTGTTGATTTCCTTCATCCCCCCTGGCGAAAGCCTGACCCTGAAGGTCTACCTGCTGGTCGCGTTCCACGCTGGCCAGCCCTATCTGATGATGGCGGCGGCGCCGGTGACCGATTGGCCGCAGGTCTGGCCGGCCTATCAGGAGGTGCGGGATAGTTTCCGCTTTATAGAGTCGCCGGCTACTCCCACGCCCACCAGCACACCCCCGAAGCCGGTGGCCACTCCCACCCGCACGGCCCGGCCCCCTTCCACGCCGACTGCCACGCTCGCGCCGGGCCTCCAGTTCCAGCAAGACGGGCCAATGGAGCCAGGCCCCGGAGATTGTAAAGGTACGGCGTTAGTTTGGGGCTATGTCCATGATGTGGACGGCCGGGTGATGGACGGGGTCTATCTGTTCGTGTGGTTTGAGGGTGGGGAATGGGGTCCGGCGCCCCAGGTCGCCCGCACCGACGAAAAGGGGGTGTATCGGCTCCAGTTGCTCACTGGTCAGAAGGGCACCTACAGGGTCATGGTCGTCAAGGGCTGGCAAGACCGCACGCCGCTATCTCCACCGTCTGAGCCTATCGTGGTGGACAACTACTGCTTGCATAGCGATTTCAAGGTCAACTGGCGGCGGGTGACGCCCAAGACCCCCACGCCCACCCTGCCGCCGCCACCCACCGTGGTCTCGAGCTACCCCTTTATGAAGGAGGGCGAGGTCCGTCTCTTTGAGCCGAAATGCGGGCGCATCTACTTCCAGGTATGGGGCAAGATCAGTGGCCTGAACGAGCTGGCCGGGCGAGTCACGATCAAGGTGCGCAGCCCCGACGATACGGTGCAGGACTTCCCAGAGGCGATCCGACCGGACGGGAATTATATCCTGACCAGCATACCCGCTTACTATGCTGGCAATTATCTGATCTGGCTGGAGGAAAAAGGCAGCCAGCAGCGACTATCCGACCATGCGGTCTTTTCCGGCGTGGACCCCTGCCAGGGTTCGATCTTTGAGATCAACTGGAAACGGCGCAAATGAAACGTAAAACATGACGCATGACATTTAGCACATCATCAAGGAGGAAGCAATGGCTATGACGCGAATCGAGGGCCGGGACGCCGGCCCGGTGCGCCTGTACGCTCTCAGTACGTGCATCTGGTGCCGCAAGACCCGGCAATTGTTGGATGATCTGGGAATCGCCTACGAGTATGAATACGTGGACCTGCTGGCCGGCGCGGAAAAGGACCGCGTGAAGGAGGAGGTACGCCAGTACAACCCGCGCATCTCCTTCCCCACCGTGCTCGTCGGCGAGAAGGTCATCGTGGGGTATGACCCGGACGGCATTCGCCGGGCCATCGGAGGGTAGTGATGCCGACCCCGGATGCCATCCAGCAACTATATGAGCGGCTGAAGGCCGAGGCCGAGGCCGCCGGTTATCACCTGAACCCCGACGTGGAGTTCACCCTGGCCCTGGTGGAGAGCCTGCTGGTCAACCAGGAACGTTACGGCTACCCGGCCTGCCCCTGTCGGCTGGCGGCCGGCGTCAGACAAGAGGACCTGGACATCATCTGCCCCTGCGACTATCGGGACGCGGACCTGGTGGACTATGGCGCGTGTTATTGCGCCCTCTATGTCTCCGAAGAGATCGCGCGGGGCGAGGCCGCGCCGCAGCCCATCCCGGAACGGCGGCCCCCGGACCCGGCACAGCGTCCCCAGGCCCGGTCCGCCGCGCCCCCTTCCGCTGGCACGGGCATCACGACCCGTGTGCCGGTCTGGCGCTGCCGGGTCTGCGGCTACCTCTGCGCCCGGGACCAGCCCCCGGCCGTCTGCCCCATCTGCAAGGCCAAACGGGAGCGCTTTGAACCCTTCGCCTTCCCGCCATGATCGCCGTCATCATCCTGGCGGCCGGGGCCGCAGAACGCATGGGCCGGCCCAAGCAACTCCTGCCCTGGCCCCCTTCAGGAGAGACCACGCTGCTGGGGCACGCCGTGGACGTGGCGCGGCGTTCCGTAGCCGATCAGGTGGTCGTCGTCCTGGGCTATCAGGCGGACCTGATCAGGCGAACGGTCAACATGCCCGGCGTGTGCGTGGTGGTGAACCAGGAATGGCCTGCCGGGCTGGCCTCGTCGGTGCGGGCTGGTCTGGCCGCCGTGCCGGATGCGGCGGCCGTGGTCTTTATGCCCTGTGACCAGCCCGGCATCACCTCAGACCTGGTGAACCGGGTCATTGCCACGCACCAGACTACCGGCCGACCCATCGTCATGGTGCGCTGCGGGGACCGGCGCGGGCCGCCGGCCCTCTTTGCGCGGTCCATCTTCCCGGTGCTGGCGGCCCTGACCGGCGATCAGGGCGGCCGGCAACTGCTTGAGATGTACCCGGATCAGGTGGCCTGGGTGGACCTGGACGAATCCGCAGCCGCCTGCCTGGCCGACGTGGATACCCCGGCCGATTACCAGGCCCTGTTCCACCCAGCCACTTCCTCCACAACCTCCCCGGAGGGAAAAAGCGCAACGCAGAGACGCGGCGGCGCAAAAGAGCTAGGATTTTGAATTTATATTGGCGTTAAAATTTGGCTTTTGTCAGGAGAGTCAAAGATGGATGCCCGACCGCGCATCTGGCAGGCTAACCTGTTGGTGTTTCTCATCCTGATCGTGGTTGCTGTCTTGGGCAGTGTCGCCCAGGTCATCTCCATGAGTTGGGGGCTGCTCTTCACCGAGTTCGTGCTGATCCTGTTGCCGACGCTGGCCTTTGTGGCTTGGGGCACCTGGCGCGGTTGGTTCCGGCCGCGCCAGGTATTGAATCTGCGGCGTATAGACCGGGCTGGCGTTGGCCTGAGCTTGCTGCTGGGCTTCGCCGGCTGGCCGGTGGCCGTCTTCATCGCCACCATCACGGAGAAAGCCTTGAGCCTGGTTGGAGTTTCCGATTCTCCTGGTCTTTGCGCTCGTAGGGATCCTGGAGTTGGTGGCGCGCGCCGGCGCGTTCGGCGCGTTGGGGTAACTCTGTGGGTGAGCCGTTGACCCTGGGCACGCTACTGGTCGCCGTCTTTTTGCTTGGTGTGCCCGTCTACCTGGCTCTGGGGCTGCCGCTATGCTTCTGGCAGGCCCGGCGGCGCGCCCGGCAAGGGCGATTCACGCACCGCTGGGCCTGGGGCGTGTCTGCGGCATTTGTGGCCGGCCCCACCCTGCTGCTGGGGCTCCTGGTCGCCTATGCCTGGACGACGAATCCGAACCCGACCCAACTGATGCTGCTATTGTGCGGCCTCCCCCTGCTGCCGGTCCTGGTCTGGGCCATGCACTGGTGGCTCACCGTGGTTAACTACTGGCAACGACGCTGAAAAGGCCCGTTGTCCCCTCCCCTCTCCCGCTCGCCTGGAGCGGCTGGAGAGGGGAGAGGGTGGGAAGCGGGGTTTTGCGGCGGGCGGCTTCGCCGCCCGCCGCAAAACCCCTTCCTTATCCCCCCTCTCCTCTGGCCGCAAGGCCAGGGGGAGAGGGGGGATAAAGGGGGGTGAGGGACAATGAGGGCCTTCGGTCACAAAAGTGTCAACCAATTTTGAACCATCCCGGAGTATGTATCCAATGCCCAATGTCCAGAAGACACCGGACGAAGCGGAACCAAAGGCGCAAGAATGTCCGCAGTGCCACGCCATGATGCCGGTGCATTTCGGCTATATCACATGGTGCGACCAATGTGGCTGGAACCTCAAGCCTCAGGAGGCGGATCGCCCTTGCAACCTCTTCGAATCCTTCTATAGGTCGCTGGGCCAGAGATTGAGCCGTGGTCTCTTCGATGAGTTGAGCCAGGCCAGCTCCATCCAGCCGACCCTCACGCTGTCGAAGGTCTTGGCCTTCTCCATCGCGGTCATTGTCCATGGGCTGACGGTTGCCCTGGTTATCCTGGGCCTTGTGCTGATCGTCAGGTGGTGCCCCAATCCAGTGACCGCTGTCGCCGGGTTGCTGTGCCTGGGGGTAGCCTGGCTCCTGCGGCCGCACGTGTCCAAAGTGCCCCCAGACGTCGCGCCCCGGGATAAGTTCCCCACGCTGTACCGTGTCGCAGACTCCATCGCCCAGACGCTGGGCCTGGCGAGCGTAGATGGTATCGTGCTGAACGAATCGTTCAACGCCGAGTTTGACCAGGCCGGTTGGCGGCGGCAGAAAATCCTGTATCTCGGCCTGCTGCTGTTCTCGATCCTCGACGACCAGGAGAAAGTTGCACTCCTGGCTCACGAGTTGGCACATGGCGCGAACGGCGACCCCAGCCGCAGTTTCTTCATAGGCACCGCCATCAATTCCCTGCTGATGTGGCACGGACTATTGTATCCAGATCGTATCGTGAGTCACAGCGGGATTGTGGGCCTGCTGATGATCCCGGTCAACCTCGCCATATTGGGCCTATCCTACATTCCGTGGCTGGGTGCGTATTTGCTGGCTCACCTGCTCTGGCGAGATTCGCAACGAGCTGAGTACCTGGCTGATTACCTGGCTGCCCAGATCAGTGGCACGGACGCTACTCTGTCCGCACTGGAGAAGCACCACCTCAAGATCACCATCTCGACGACTACACAGCGGGTGATGCTGAACTGGCACGGCCAAGACCTGTTCGACGAATTGCGGCAGCAGATTGCCGCAGTGCCACCGCGCGAACGGGAGCGGATCCGGCGGGTCGAGCAATTAGAGTATTCCCGGCTAGACATCTCTCATCCACCCACGGCGTACCGTGTCGCGTTCCTGAAAGCCCATCCCGTATCAGAGCCACGGATCACGCTTTCGCCGTCGGACGTGGCGCAACTGGAACAAGAGTTAGCCCCGGCTCAAAGAGACATCGAGAAGCGGTTGTTGGAACTGTACCGGCCCGGTTTCTATCGCTGAGTCAACAGATCCGTTCAGTCAGGTGCAAAAAGACCCGATCGCCTGGAACGGCGGGCGAGGGGAGAGGGTGGGAAGCGGGGTTTTGCGGCGGGCGGCTTCGCCGCCGCAAAACCCCCCAGAAAGGCCTTCTCCCCCTTGCCTTTTTGCCCCGGATCGGATACAATACGGGCGCACCGTTTCCAGGCCAGAGAGGAAGCCGGAGATGATTCTGAGTAAGGAAGAACTATATGCACCGCTTTTGGCCGAGCGGGATCGGTTGCGCCAGGAACTCGCCAGCCTGAACCAGCAGGAGAGCGAGATCGTCTCCCGCGCCGCCAGCGAAAGCGCGGGCTATGGCAACCACCTGGCCGATGATGCCACCGATACCTTTGAACACCAAAAGATCCTGTCACTCCGGAATTCGGTGGAGCGGCGGCTGCGGGCGGTGGAAGAAGCCCTGGCCCGTTTCGAACGTGGAGAATATGGCTTCTGCGAACGTTGTGGCGCAGAGATTGACCTGGCCCGGCTAGAGGCGATCCCATATACCACCCTGTGCCTGCGGTGTCAACGCATCCAGGAGATGAGCTCGCGCCGATGAGGACCGAGTTCCCGCTGTTCCCATTCGCGCCTTCCTGTTGCCGGCATGTATGATCATACGGCGATGGAAAGGCGTTTTGTGTCTTCAACGATAACTGTCTATCCTCCCGCAGGTTGGAGCGCATGGTCAGACCAGACGCCGGTAGGCGTGCCTCAATGACCGACTGCATCGGTTGCCAGCCCCGTTCTAACCGGCGGGAGGGTTCATGGCAGGCAGTTACCCTCAACGGCCGATAGTCACCCATGTGGTGGTGATGCATCACCCCCGAACCTGTCCCCTGAGGAGGGAACCCATATGACCAAGATCCTCATGAAGGGCAATGAGGCCATTGCGGAGGCGGCCATCCGGGCCGGCTGTGAGGCCTACTTTGGCTATCCCATCACTCCCCAGACCGAGGTGCTGGAATACATGTCCGCCCGGCTGCCCAGGCTGGGCCGGGCCTTCGTCCAGGCCGAGAGTGAATTGGGGGCTATCAACATGGTCTACGGCGCAGCCGCCGGGGGGGCCAGAGCTATGACCACCACCTCCAGCCCCGGTTTCAGTCTGATGCAGGAGGGCATCTCCTACATCGCGGCGTCCGAGGTGCCGGCCGTGATCGTGAACATCATGCGCGGTGGCCCCGGCCTGGGCAACATCGCCCCGGCCCAGGGCGATTATTTCCAGATGACCAAGGGCGGCGGTCATGGTGATTACAGCCCCATTGTCCTGGCCCCTTCCACCGTACAAGAGGCGGTGGACCTGGTCATCTGGGCCTTTGACCTGGCCGACAAGTACCGCTGGGTGGTGGAGGTCATCGCCGATGGGATGATCGGGCAGATCATGGAGCCGGTGGAGCTGCCAGAACTCAAACCCCCGGTGCGGCCGGCACGCCCCTGGGCCCTGACCGGTTGCAAAGACCGGCCGCCCAACATCGTCAACTCACTCTACCTGGTGGTGGAGGAGATGGAACGGGTCAACCTGCGCCTCCAGGAGCGCAAGGCCGCTATTATCGCCAACGAACAGCGGTGGGATACCTACCAGTTGGATGACGCCGAGATCATGCTGGTGGCCTATGGCACCGCGGCCCGCATCGCTCGTACCGCCGTGAACAAGGCCCGCGAGGTGGGCATTAAAGCCGGCTTATTCCGCCCGATCACAGTGTTCCCCTTCCCCTATCAACACCTGGCTGCGGCTGCCCAACACGTGCGGCACATCCTGGTGACAGAACTCAACGCCGGCCAGATGCTCGAAGACGTGCGCCTAGCCGTCTATGACCATGTGCCGATCACCTTCTTTGGCCGTATGGGAGGCGTCGTCTTCCTGGCCGAAGACCTTTTGGAGGAGATCAAGAAACTGGATTAGCATTTGTAATTGCTCAGCCTACCCTCCCGCAGGTTGCTTTCGAACCGTGTTTCCCGTCTGCGACGGGCGTATCCGCCAAACCGCACGAACCTGCGGGAGGGTGAGCACTACTGCCGTTCTTGACAAGGCCAGGCATTTTTGGTATAGTGCACGTGTACAAAAGCCCCCACCTGAAAGAATCGAACCCGGTCCGAAAGGAGGTGATGGTCAAAGCAGGTTGGTTTTCCGTTGGTCAGTCGGAAGTAAGAGTCCATCTGATACCCTGTAACATTCCAAGGAGGAGAAGATGCGTTCGAAAGCGATTTGGCTAATGGTATCCGCGCTCCTGTTTGTTGGCCTGCTGGCCGCGCAGTGTCCCCCGCCAGCAACCCCGGCGCCGACTAAGGTGCCGGAAGCGACCAAGGCCCCGGAGGCGACCAAAGCCCCAGAGCCGACCAAAGCCCCGGAACCGACCAAGCCTCCCGCCGGCCCCACCGGCCAACTGATCATCGGTACCACAGACAAGGTGACCGTGCTGGACCCGGCAGACAGCTACGACTTTCACACCTGGGAGGTCCATCACAACACCGGTGACACCCTGCTGGTCTACAAAGCCGGCACCACCGACCTGATACCCGGCCTGGCCGAGGCCATGCCCACCATCAGCGCGGACGGCCTGGAATACACCTTCAAGCTGCGCCCCGGCCTCAAGTTCCTGGATGGCACGCCCTGTGATGCCAACGCCGTCAAGTGGTCGGTGGACCGCGTGATGAAGCTGGAGGGCGACCCCAACTGGCTGGTGACCTCGTTCGTCAAGGAAGTAGTGGTGGTAGACCCCCTCACGGTCAAGTTCGTGCTGCTGGACAAAGTACCCTACTTCCCGCTCCTGGTCGCCACCCAGCCGTACACGCCCATCAGCGCCAAGAGCTACTCGGCAGACAAGTTCGACCCGGATAATACCTCCGGCGGCGTAGGACCATACAAGATCACCAAGTGGTCGCGTGACGTAGAGATGGTCCTGGAGTATAACCCCGCCTACTATGGCACGCCACCCAAGACGGCCAAGATCATCATCAAGTACTTCAAGGATGCCACCACCATGCGGCTGGCCGTCGAGAAGGGTGAGATCGACATCGCCTGGAAGACGCTCCTGCCCACGGACTATGTGGACTTGAAGAAGAACGACAAGCTGAGCGTCATCGAGGGACCGGGCGCGTATATCCGCTACCTCTGCTTCAACTGCAAGACCGCCCCCTTTGACAACCCCAAGGTGCGCCAGGCCATCTCGCTCTGCGTGGACCGCGACAACATCTGCACCAAGGTGTTCCTGGGCACGCACACCCCGCTCTACAGCATGGTGCCCATGGGCATGTGGAGCCACACCGATAGCTTCCCCAAGCGGGACCTGGCCAAGGCCAAACAACTGCTGACGGAGGCCGGCTATAGCGAGAGCAAGAAGCTGGTCATGGACCTGTGGTGGACCCCCACCCACTATGGGGACACGGAAGCAGACGTGGCGGCCTTGCTCAAGTCCGCTCTGGAGGAGACCGGTATGATCCAGGTTACCCTCCAGAATACCGAGTGGGCCACGTACAAGGAATACATGAAGGCCGGTTCCATGCCGGTCTTCCTGCTGGGCTGGTACCCAGACTATCTGGACCCGGATAACTATACCTCACCGTTTGCCGAATCCGGTGCCAGCGACGACATGGGTATCTTCTACAGCAACAAGGCCATGGATGACCTGCTGGTGAAAGGTCGGTCGGAGGCTGAATTGCGTGGCGCGGCCCGCAAGAAGGTCTACGAGGACCTGCAAACCCTGTGGACCACCGAGGTGCCCACCTGCCCACTGTTCCAGGGCGCGTTGCTCGTGGTGACCCAGAAGGGCGTGAGCGGGGTCATGTTGGACCCGTCCATGTTCCTGCACTACTACACGCTTTACAAGTAGGGCGGGACGCCTGTGGAGTGCTGATCTGAGACGAGATGGGGGTCTGGTTACGGAACGTGCCGGCCAGGCCCCCATCCTTGTTGCTCAATATACCCTCCCGCAGGTTAGGGCAAGCAGCTACTGAACGGTGAACTCTCCTCCAGGAGCACTCAACCCATGCGCTCTCTGCGTGCCTATATCATCACCCGCACCCTGTTGACCATCCCCATGCTGTTCGTCCTGGTGACCCTGGTCTTCCTGGTGTTGCGGATCATGCCCGGTGACCCGGTAGAAGCCCTGATCCGGCCCGGCGCGCCCCGGGAGTACATCGAGCAGATTCGCCATAGTCTGGGCCTGGACAAGCCGATCCCGGAGCAATACCTGGACTACCTGGGGCGGTTGCTCTCCCTGGAAGTCTGGATCGCCCCGGCAGACCAGGAGGTAACGCCCGTGGTGGAGGTGTTGCTTCCGCCAGGGGAACCCAGGCTGGCGTTTCGTTTTGCGCCGCCGGTCTTTTTCCAGTTCCTGCTCCTGCCAGAGGATCCCCGGCTGGGCCTGGGCATCTGGCCCGGCCGTCCCCTGTCCCACAACTCGTACCTGATCCAGTTCCCCACTCCGGGCACGCCGGCCGAGAGCCTGCCCCTCCAGGTGGGGTTTGTGGATATGGGGACCAGCATCTCGCCGGTGCGGGGCCGGCCGGTGGCCTGGGACATCGCCGAAAAGTTCCCGGCCACTCTGGAACTGGCTATTTGTTCCATCATCGTTACCATGCTGGTGGGGGTCTCCAGCGGGGCGTATTCGGCGCACAAACGGCGCAGCGTGGCCGACTATACCTTTCGCATCTACAGCATCGCCATCTGGGCCATGCCGGTCTTCTGGCTGGGGCTGATGCTGCAACTCATCCTCGGCGTGGGCCTGAACCTGTTGCCGGTCTATGGCCGCATTGACACTGGCCTGGACCCGGAACGCATCACCGGCCTTTACCTGGTGGACAGCCTGGTGACGTTGAACCTGCCATCCTTTATGGATGCCCTGAAACACCTGATCCTCCCCTCCCTGACTCTGGGCCTCTACCTCTCCGGCATCTTTACCCGGCTGACCCGGGCCAACATGCTGGGCACCTTGCAGCAGGATTTCATCATCGCGGCGCGGGCCAGAGGTATCCCGGAACGAGTGGTGGTCTACAAACACGCCCTCAAAAACGCCTTTATCCCCATTTTGACCATGATCGGGTTGCAGTTCGCCGCGCTATTGGCCGGCGCTGTGCTCACCGAGACCACTTTCTCCTGGCCCGGGATGGGATCGTTCGTCGTGGAGCGGATCGGGTATCGGGACTTTGCCTCCATTCAGGGCGCGGTGGTGTTCTTTGCCTTCCTGGTCGCCAGCGTGAGCCTCATCGTGGACATCATCTATGCGCGACTGGACCCGCGAATTCGCTATTAACCAGTCGCAGGTTGCAGGTCCCAAGTCGTCAGACGGAACACGCAACACGAATCACGCAACACGAGGACTGCATGGAACTGGAACAAACCGCTGAGAAGGCACCGCCTCCGCCCGGTCTGGCCGGCCGTCTGGTAGCCTGGTGGATGCGGGGCGTCAAGTGGTACGGCGCCGAGTGGTACATCACTATCGCCGGGGCGATCATCTTGCTCTTTATCCTCTTCATCACCCTGGCCGCGCCGGTCCTGGCCCCCTATGACCCGGTGGTCGAAGCCGGACCGACCTTCGAACCACCTGGCCCCACCTATCTCATGGGCACAGATAACCTGGGCCGGGACGTGTTCAGCCGGGTGCTCCACGGGTCCCGCGTGGTCTTGCCCCTGGCTTTTATCTCGGCTCTCTTTGCGTTGTTCATCGGGTTGCCGGTGGGCCTCATCTCCGGCTTTGCCGGCGGCAAGACGGACCGGGTGCTGTCGCTGATCATGGACAGCGTCTATTCGTTCCCCGGCCTGCTGTTGGCCATCGCCATGGTCGCGGTTATGGGACCGCAATCGCAGAAGGTCATCAAGTCTACGGCGGCCGGTATGGGGATCGAGATCAGCGGGGACGCCCTGGTAGTCCTCTCAGCGGCCATGAGCATCGCTGTGGCCATCGCCATCGTCTATGTGCCCACCTATTTCCGCATGGTGCGCGGCCAGGTCCTCTCGGTGAAAGAGGAATTATACGTGGAGGCGGCCCGCAGCCTGGGGGCGCGTTCCTGGACCATCCTGTGGCAGTATATCTTCCCCAACGTCATCCCCTCCATCGTGGTGGTCTTTTCCCTCAACGTGGCTGACGCCATCCTCACCGAGGCCGGCCTGAGCTTCCTGGGCCTGGGCCTGCCCCCACCGACACCGGACTGGGGGGTGGACCTGAACCGGGGCAAGGCTTTCCTGCCCCAGGGCCGCTGGTGGATGATCACCTTCCCGGGCCTGATGATCGTGTTCGTGACGCTGGGCTTTAGCATGTTGGGCGAGGGCCTGAACGAGATCCTCAACCCGCGCCTGACGGAGAAGTAGCAGATTGCGAATTGCAGATTGCGAATTGCAGATTGCAGGTTGCAGATTGCACGTTGCAGATTGCGATTTAAGGGGTTAGAACGGTGGAGACATTGCTGACGATCCGCGATTTGCAGGTCCAGTTCGATACCCGCGTGGGCCTGGTGCAGGCTGTGGATCATGTGGACCTGGACGTGTATCGCGGCGAGGTGTTGGGCCTGGTCGGGGAGAGTGGTTGTGGCAAGTCTACGCTGGGCTTTTCTGTCCTGCGCCTGATCCGCCCGCCGGGGCAGATCGTGGGCGGCACTATTTATTTCGATGACCTGGACCTCCTGGCGCAGACTGAGCCGGAGATGAACCGCCTGCGAGGCAAACGCATCGCCATGATCTTCCAGGACCCCATGACCTCCCTGAATCCCTTGCAGCGGATTGATGACCACTTTATCGAGACCATCCGCACTCATGAGCCGATGGTGAGTAAAGAGGAGGCCCGCCAGCGAGCGCAGGAGATGTTCGGGCACCTGGGGATTGCCCCGGAACGGCTGCACGATTACCCCCATCAGCTCAGCGGCGGGATGCGCCAGCGGGTCATGATCGGCCTGGCCCTGATCCTGAACAGTGACCTGGTCATCGCCGACGAGCCGACCACCTCGCTGGACGTCATCGTGGAGGCTCAGATCCTGGACCTGATGCGCGATCTGCAGCGAATCTATGGCGTGACCATGATGCTTATCACCCATAACATGGGCATCGTGGCCGAGATGGCCGACCGGATCGCGGTGATGTACGCTGGCCGGATCGCCGAGGTGGCCCCGGCCCAGGCCCTGTTCGATGACCCCAAACACCCTTACACGCGGGGTCTGTTGCGCTCTATCCCCAATATCAAGCTCAAAGACCAGAGCCTGGAGATCATGCCCGGGTCGCCACCACACCTCATTGACCGACGACCCTGGTGCCGGTTCGCGCCCCGCTGTGCCCACGTCATGCCGGCCTGCCAGCAGGTCAACCCACCACTGGTGCGGGTGGGACCAGGCCGACAGGTGGCCTGCCTGCTGTACGAATAAGAGGATGTCATGAGCGAGAACCTGCTGGAAGTTCAGGGCTTGAAGAAGTGGTTCCCTGTGGAGACTGGCTTTGTGGAAAAGCTGCTAACGCGGCAGAAGAGCTACGTCCGCGCTGTGGACGGCGTGGATTTCACCATCCGACGCGGCGAGGTGTTGGGGCTGGTAGGTGAGAGCGGTAGCGGCAAGACCACCACCGGCCGGGTGATCCTGCGCCTCATCGAGCCAACGGCGGGCCAGGTGCTCTTTGATGGGATTGACCTCTTGCGACTGCCAGGCGAGGAACTGCGCCGCCTTCGCCAGCGGATGCAGATCATCTTTCAGGACCCCTTTGCTTCCCTGAACCCGCGCATGAAGGTGGGTGATGCCATCGGGCATGGCCTGGTGATCCACAATATCGCCAAAGGCCAGCAGAAGCGCGACCGTGTCTGCCAGGTCATGGAGCAGGTGGGGCTGGTTCCGGCCCCGGTGCTCTATGAAAAGTTCCCCCATCAACTCAGTGGCGGTCAACGCCAGCGCGTCGTCATCGCCCGGGCCCTGGCCACTTTGCCAGACCTGGTGGTCGCCGATGAGCCTATCGCCATGGCTGATGTCTCGGTGCGCGCCATGCTGTTGGAACTGATGCTGGAGCTTAAAGAAAAACTGGAACTGACGTACCTGTTCATTACCCACGACCTGGCCACGGCCAAATACATCTGCAACCGCATCGCCATCATGTACCTGGGCCGGATCGTGGAGATCGGACCACTGTGGGACGTGTATAGTAACCCCCGCCATCCGTACACCCAGGCCCTGCTGGCGGCCGTCCCGGTGCCGGACCCGCGGGCGCGCCGTATCCATCCCATGCCCAAGGGCGAGATCCCCAACCCCATTAACCCGCCTGCCGGGTGTCGTTTCCACCCCCGTTGCCCCCAGGCCCAAGACATGTGCGCCGAGGCCGAACCCCACCTGGTGGAGGTTGCGCCGGGCCACCTGGTAGCCTGTCACCGTTGAGACCGGTAACTGCCCCTGTGCTCCTCGGCGGTCTGCCCGGCCCACCCAGTCCGGCCTGGGCCGGGGGCCGGAGGCTTCGCACCGACCGCCAAGCGAGGCGGCGGGTCGCACTCCCTGCGGCTTGCCAGGTCGCTGAGTGTGGGGTAGCTATAGCCCCATGAGCCGGCGGCGTTGGACCTTGCGCAGCTCGCCGGCCACCACGAACCCGGAGATCAGCGGCCCCGCCACATGGAATGGCAGCCACAGGAAACAACAAGTCCCCCCGGAGCCAAACAGCACACTGACCACCAGCACGGCCGCGAGCAAAGCCCACCAGCCAGACAGGAGCACCAGGCCCACCGGCCAGCGGCGGGCATAGAGCCAGCCCAGGCCCAGGAAGCCCAGCAGGCCCGGCACGAACTCGGCCGCGAAGGCCAGGCCCGGCCGATCACGATACCTGGCCAGGGGAGATTCTGCCGTCGGCGTGGACACCGGCCGTGGTGGCGTCACGGCCGGCCCGGCGGGCGGTGGTGACGGGAGCCGGCTGCCGACACGTAGACCACAGCGCGGACAGAAGCGTTTGCCGGCCACCGGGCTACCGCAGTTTGGGCAAAACGCCCATGTCTCATCCTGGGCGCTCGACTCCGGGCGTTCAGGTTCTTCGCTCATGGCTTCATCTCTCCCAACTGAATTGACGTGTGAATGGCGGCAGGGCATGTACCGCCTCGATAGTCATGATGCGATCCCCGGCAAAGCTATCGTACCAGGCGTTATCATCCAGCTTGTCTGATATGAGCCAGGGGCAAAAGGCCAGCAGATAGTCCGGCAGCGGGTCGCCGTTGCTCAGCCGCCCGGTGCGGAACCAGTTGAACAGTTCCACATAGTAATCGCGGTGCAACTGGTCATCCACCCTGGGGTAACGCGCGTCCGCGTCCGAATTGTACTTCCAGCCCCCTTCACCGGCGATCATCGGCGGCACAAAGCCGATCTCTTCCTCAAAGATGCGGGCATAGAACTGGAACCCCAGCACCCCGTTCACATCCTGGGTATAGTCTGGCGGGTGATTCAGGGCATAGGGATGGGGGATGAAGAACATACGGTGGAAGATGGCTTCCCCCTTGCGCAGCTTGAGGTAACGTAACGTGTCTCGCAGCCACTTTTCATCCACCAATTGCAAGCCCACGTATCCACCGGCGTTATAGATATCGCGGGCCGCCAGGGCGAAATTCTCCAGGTACGCGGCCTGGTCAATCCGCCCCTCCCATTCGGCGGCCAGGCTGGGTTCGTTGTAGATCTGCATGTAGGGCGGCATCCCCAGGCTTTGCAGGTAGTGAACGTCTTCTTCCAGGCCATAGATGCGCTCGTAAGGCCTTTTGCTCTTGCGCCAGACCACATAGATGCCGGCATCCCGGAACCGCGTGGCGGCCTTTTCCAACTGATACTCGTCGGCATAGAGGACCAGGCACCATTTGACGTTCAGGTATCTCAGGCGGGCGATCTGGCGATCTAGTTGAGGCCTGGTCATAAATCACAATGCTGGGGGCTTGCCATCAGGCACTTAATCCTGTATCATTGGGGTCGTGTGATTACTCTTGACGAGGAGGGACTACCCCATGATA
>DAOTYG010000129.1:0-15357 GCA_034435155.1 Anaerolineae bacterium
GGGTCACAGTCGGCCGGGGAGTAGGGGTGACAGTGGGCGAGGTGCCGACCGTGGTAGTGGGAATGGCAAGCGTGGGCGACTGGATGAGAAGCGGGGTGCTGGCAGGCGATGGTGGCACCGGCGTGATCACGATGATCGTGGGCGCGTCGGTGGGCAGCGGGCCGCCGGGCGAGGGAGCCTGCGCCACCGGGGTCACCGCTTGTTGGCCCACCAGGTAGAACAGGAAGACCCCTTCGGCGCCGATGAACAGCACCAGAAGGCCGGCCAGCACCAGCAAGGCGGTCTTGTTGTGCAACAATCGGTCAATCATTGGGCCTCTGCGGGTCGGTTTATGGGTTCCCAGCAGCCGGCGGGGGGTTCATCCTCCCCATACCTGGCGAAACACCCGGCGGTAATTCTCTCCCAGGACCTGGCGTATCTTGGTTTCCGTATAGCCTCGACTCAGCAGGCCGGCGGTGATGGCCGGCAGATCGGCGGCATCGCGGATCTCTGGCATCTGGTTGTCTCCGCCGTAGCCATCAAAATCAGAGCCCAGGCCCACGTGGTCTATACCGGCCACGCGGACGATATGGTCCACATGGTCCAGGAGGTGGTCCAGGGTGGGCTGCCCGGCCGCGACGATAAAGGCGGGCACAAAGGTCACTCCTACCACGCCACCATTGCGGGCGATACCTTCCAGTTGCTCGTCGGTGAGGTTGCGCGGGTGGTCGCAGATGGCGCGGGCATTGGCATGGCTGGCGATGACCGGGGCTTCGCTCAGTGTCAGCACATCGCGGACGCCGGCCGGGGCCAGGTGGGCCACATCTATCACGATGCCCAGCCGGTTCATCTCCTGGACCACAGCCCGGCCGTAGTTGGACAAGCCCCCGCCGGTCTGGGCCTCAAAGACGCCATCGGCCAGGGCGTTGCGCGTGCTCCAGGTGAGGCCGATGTTTCGTACCCCCAGGCGATAAAAGATGCGCAGTCGGTCCAGCAAGGGTTGATCCATGCTTTTCAGCAGTCGCCGGTCCTGGCCCAAAGGTTCCCCACCTTCCAGTCCCAGGATCGCCGCCAGCCGGCCGGTGTCGCGGGCCTGTTCGATCTCTCGGACCGTGGTGGCGAGGACGAGTTGATCCGGGTGAGCCTCTAGCTGCTGATAAAGGGCATCTATCATGCGCAGGGCCAGGTCTAGCGGATCGTGGGCCGTCAGCTCCCGGGTGCGGGCGGTGAAGACGGCAAAGATCTGGGCTGACACGCCGCCAGCGCGGAGCCGGGGCAGGTCCACATGGCCCTCGGTCCGTCGTTGGCCCAGGTCAATCCCGTTGCTCACCACCTCGCCCAGGGTATCGCAGTGGCCGTCAATGATCAGCGCCTGTTGGTGGATTGTCAGGGCCTCCGGGTGATTCATATCTTCTCCTGCCAGTGTCGTTCAGAGCTGAACCTGCTTTTCGTGCATGATAGACCAGATTCGCAGAACTGTCAAGTCTCGGTGGCTGACATCCGTGCGTAAACGCACGAGGGTACTGATCTACTCCCTACTTCGTGTCCCTTCGGGGAGGGGAAAGAATGCCTCATAGGCTTTCTCCTCCCTTGTTCCCTCCCTGACAGAAGTTAGGCACGGATGTCAGTCGGTGGTTTTGGGGGTTTCCCAACTGGTAGTGAGCTTTAGCGACCCATCTGAGGGGCTGGCAGCCGGGCGACCGCCCGCAATCGCGGGCTGGGCTGCCAGGTTGACAAGGAGGGGAAGATATTGTAGAATAAAAATGGCTGCCGAGGTAGCTCAGTTGGTAGAGCACGCGACTGAAAATTGCGGTGTCCCCAGTTCGATTCTGGGCCTCGGCACCAGATGGTCAAGATAGCCAGATGGTCAGAAATCGGTCGAATGGTCGGATACCAAATAGCCCGATTGTCACCTCGGACTGTCTGACCACAAGGCTATCGGACCAGGGGCCCCAATACGCGGAAGTGGCTCAGCGGTAGAGCATCTCCTTGCCAAGGAGAGGGTCGTGGGTTCGAATCCCATCTTCCGCTCCAGAAACCTCTTTTGATCGAGGCGACGTAGCCAAGTGGCAAGGCAGGGGTCTGCAAAACCCCCATCACCGGTTCGAATCCGGTCGTCGCCTCCAATTTTTATGGGGCCGGGGTGGCGGAACAGGCAGACGCGAGGGACTTAAAATCCCTTGGACCTCAGGTCCGTGCGGGTTCAAGTCCCGCCCTCGGCACCAAAACCCCTGCCTCCCCTCGTCCGACCGGCGTCTCAGCCCTTTCACGGTGCAGGGATACGCCCGGTCGATCAAGGTCTTGTTCTCCTGGGCCACGCACGAGGGTCACCTGGAACAAGGGCGTGTGCAGGTCATGGGCAAAGGGCTGGTAATTGCTCACCTGCCCTGTTCAAGTGTCATTCTGAGGCGCGAAGCGCCGAAGCCTGCCCTGAGCGAAGCCGAAGGGAATCCCGCACTTACAGGGCAGAAACGTGACTCTTCGCGCCCTTTCGCTCCGCGAAGGAGCGCTCAGAGTGACATCCTTTGTCTACAGGGTGAACAGATACAAGGGCTGGAAAGAGCGCGAGGTGCCCATCGGGCCGTGATCCACCAGCACGTCTACGAGACGCTCACGCTGTTACGCCAGGTGAACCCTGGTATCCCAGCCGGGCTGGACCAGGTGGTGGCGAAAGCCCTGGCGAAGCAGTCGGCCCAGCGGTATGGCAGCGCCGGCGAGCTGACCGCCGCCCTCCAGCAGGCGTTGCGATGACGCGGGTCTGGGGTGGCGAGCGTGTATCTCGCGCGTGGCGGCCACGCCGCTCATGCCGGGCATGCGCACGTCCATCAGCACCACGTCGGGCCGCTGCTCGGCCACGAGGTCCAGGGTCGCCGGGCCGTCGGCGACCGTGCCCACCACGGCCAGGTCCGGCGTCAGGGCCAGCAGGGCGGCCAGCCCCTCGCGGACCAAGGCCTGGTCATCCACGATGGCGATGCGAATCCGGGTCATGGGCAGTCCCTCTTAGCCAAGATGGGCCGATCCTGATGGATCGGCCCGTGGTATATGGCACAGGGGCTATGTGGCACGCCCGGCCGGGGCAGCGATCTGCCGGACCAGGCGGCTCCAGAGTTGTACGGCCCGCTGCCGCAGGTCCGGCGGCGGGGTCTCGGACTGGACAACCTTGGCAGCCAGCGCGCCCCGGGTCACAGCCTGAAAGTCGTGCCAGCGACCGCAGCGGAAGCAGCGCGGCTGCTCCTGCGTAGAGACAAGGCCACATCCCTGGCAGCAGTAGAGCACCTCGTCTGCCCGGGCGGCCTTTAGCCCGGCGCGCAGGCTCTCCGCTGCCAGCAACCACTGCCCGGCTGTCTGATACTGATCGGCCAACAGCTCATGGGCCTCCACCAGGCCGGGTTCCACGGCGACGGCGCGGGCCAGGAACGCCTGGGCGCTCGCCGGGTCACCCCGGCGCAGGGCCAGGCGGGCTAGCCCCAATGGGTACGCGCCGCGTTCCGGCCACCGGCTCATGGCCCCGTGGTAGGTCTCAACGATGAGGGGTTCCAGGGCCGGGTCCTCGGCCGCGGCCAGGATGCGCTCCTCCAGGACCGGGGATGGCGCGGCCCACAACCCGCGCAGCCAGGCTTCCAGGCCCTGCTGGGGCATCCCGGCGGCATGATAGACATCGCCTAAAAGCGCGTAGTTCAGCGCCGTGCCGGGGTCCAGTTGCAAGGCCAGCAGGTAATCGTCGGCGGCATCAGCCAGCTCTTGCTCCTCAAAATGAGCCTGGCCGTGGGCGGCCAGGAATGCGGCCAGGGCCGCCGGCTCCTCGCCCGCTTTGATGAGCCGCAGTTGCTCGGCGGCCTCGCGGGCCATCCCACTGCGCCGATAGACGGCATAGAGCTGATAGCGCGTCTCCAGGCGCGTCGGGTCTATGCCCAACGCGCCCTGGAGCTGAAAGATGGCCCGGCCCTGATCCCCCAGGCGGGAGTACAAGGCTCCCAGCCGGGTATGGGCCTCCACGTCGTTCGGCTGCAACTCGCAGACCCATTCCAGATGCCGGGTCGCACCTTCCAGGTCCCCCCAGGTCTCGCAGATGGCGCTGAGGGTCTGGTAGGCCGCGATGTGATCGGTCAGGAGTTCCTGGCGGCCATCCCAGCCCAAGGCCGCAGTGAGCTTGCTGTGGGCTTCGGCCAGCCGGCCGGCCTGGTAGGCGGCCTGCCCGGCCAGGAACAGGGTCTTGGCCCGCCGGACGCGGAAGGTGAGGGCCGTGGCGACAGCCTGGGCGATGCTACCTCGCAGGCCGCTCATCTCGGCGGCCTCCGCGGCCGAGGGCCAGTGTAAAGCCCCGCGCAGACTATCGCCGGCCCGGCGGACATCCCGCACCCACAGGCGCGGCGATCCCCAGAGCCGGGCGATGAATCGGCGCACGAGCGGCACCAGCAGACCCACCGCCAGACCCAGGGAGAAGGCCCCCAGCAAGGCCAAAAGCTGCATCAGGATGTTGATCTGGGTCTGATCAGGCACTGTGTTGCTTCTCTCAGAGCCGCCGGGCCATAGACCCGGCGGGAGCGCCGGGCCGGCGGGTAGACAGTTACAGGATCAGTACCAATTTCCTATTGCTATCACTGGCTTGATCACGTATAATCCCTGTCTGGGGGACAAAACCGCTTAACGTTCCTGCCTTCCCCCATGTGGCCCCGGGTGTCAATAGCCCGGGGCTTTTTTTAGATCTCACTTCCACCGCAGCACTGGCTCACGGGCTGCTTTCACCTCGTCCAGCCGGCCCACCGGCGTGCGGTGAGGGGCTTCGTGAAGCAGGTGGGGCTGGGTCCGCGCTTCCTCCGCGATCTGCAACAGCGCGTCGGCAAAGGCGTCCAGTGTCTCCTTGCTCTCCGTCTCCGTCGGCTCGATCATCAGCGCCTCCGGCACGATCAGCGGAAAGTAGTTCGTGGGGGGGTGGAAGGAGTAGTCCATGAGCCGCTTGCTGATGTCCAGGGCATGGACGTCCGGCGCGTCTGGCAGGCGACCTTCCAGCACGAACTCGTGCATACAGGTGCGGTCATAGGGCAACCGATAAGTGCCCTTGAGCCGGGCCTGGAGGTAGTTGGCATTGAGGACGGCGTGCTCGCTGACGGCCCGCAGGCCGGTCGCGCCCAACATGCGGATATAGGTATAGGCCCTCACCAACACGCCAAAGTTGCCGTAGAAGGACTTGACCCGGCCAACGCTCTGGGCCGGCCAGTCAAAGTGGAAAAAGTATGCCGGTTCGCCGGGCACATAACCCTCGTCGCCTGGCTCGTGCGTGCAGTCCTGTTCGCCGCAACAGCACTCGCTTTCCACCTCTTCTCTCACGACGATGGGGCCGGGCAGGAACGGGGCGAGCTTTTCCACCACGCCCACCGGGCCGCTGCCGGGGCCGCCGCCACCATGGGGGGTGGAGAAGGTCTTGTGCAGGTTATAGTGCAACACATCAAAGCCCAGCTCGCCGGGCCGGGCGATGCCCAGCAGGGCGTTCATATTCGCGCCATCGCCGTAGAGCAGGCCCCCGCAGCCATGGACCAGGTCTGCGATCTCGGCCAGGTGTTCGTCAAAGAGGCCCAGAGTGTTGGGGTTGGTGAGCATCAGGCCGACCACGGTGTCATCGCAGTGGGCGCGCAGTTCGGCCAGGTCCACGTTGCCCCGGGCATCGCTTTTGATCTCCACCATTTGCAGCCCGCTCATGGTAGTGGAGGCCGGGTTGGTGCCGTGAGCCGAGTCGGGGATGAGCATCCTGGTGCGCTTTTCATCACCCCGGGCCCGGTGGTAGGCGCGCATGATGAGGACGCCGGTCAGCTCGCCGTGAGCGCCGGCCGCTGGCTGGAGAGAGACTGCGTCGAATCCGCCGATGGTCTTGAGCAGCTCTTGCAACTCGAACATGAGCTGGAGACAGCCCTGCGCCAGGTGCTCTGGCTGGTAGGGATGGACCCGGCTAAAGCCGGGCAGGCTGGCCGCCACCTCGTTCGTCTTGGGGTTATATTTCATGGTGCAACTGCCCAGGGGATAGAATCCCACGTCCACCCCCCAGTTCAGTTGGCTGAGGCGGACGTAATGGCGTACCAGGTCTACCTCGCTGACCTCTGGCAGGGGCAGGTCCGCACGCAACATCTCGGTGGGCAAGGTTGCCTGTGGTACATCCAGGGCCGGGGTGGTGGCAGCAGTGCGGCCGGGGACGCTGATCTCGTAAATCAGCGGAGTGAGTTCGGTCATGGTAACACCTCCTCCAGCGCGCTCACCAGGTAATCTATCTCGCTGCGGCTGTTCATCTCGGTGACACAGAACAGCAGGCTGTCGTCCAGGATCGGGTAATCGCGGCCCAGTTCATAGCCGCCGATGATGCCGTATTCATCCCAGAGCCAGTCATTGATCTCGGCCGGGGGCCGGGGGCAGCGGATGACGAACTCTTTGAAGAACGGTGATTCGTCGGCCAGGGCAAAGCCGGGGATGGCGGCGATGCGGGCGGCGGCATAGTGGGCGCGATGATAGCACAGCCCGGCGATCTGGCGCAGGCCGGTGCGACCCAAAGCCGCCAGGTAGACGGCTGCGGCCAGGGCATTCAGGGCCTCGTTGGAGCAGATGTTGGAGGTGGCCTTCTCGCGGCGGATGTGTTGCTCGCGGGTGGAGAGCGTGAGCACGAACCCGCGCCGACCCTGACGGTCCTCCGTCTGGCCCACCAGGCGGCCGGCCATCCGGCGCACGTACTGCTCGCGGCAGGCAAAGAGGCCCAGGTATGGACCGCCATAGCTCAGGGGGTTGCCCAGGCACTGACCCTCCCCCACCACGACGTCCGCGCCATAATCTCCCGGTGGCCGGAACAAGCCCAGCGAGATGGGGTCGGCCACCACCACGAACAGGGCCTGGTGGGCATGGGCGGCATCGGCCAGGGCTTGCAGCTTGTTCAGGTTGAGCAGGCGGCCGAAAAAGTCTGGGTTCTGGACGATGACACAGGCGGTCTCATCGTCCACCAGGTGCCGCAGGTCGTCCAGGTCCACCCGGAGCGACTCGTCGCCGGCGTAGGAGAGGCCCATGCCCTGGGTGTAGGTACGCACCACGGCCCGGTATTCCGGGTGGACGGCCGGGGCCAGCACCACCTTGCGGCGTCTGCCCCGGGCCACGCTCAGGGCCATGATCACGGCTTCGGCTGTGGCCGTGGCGCCGTCGTAATGGCTGGCGTTGGCCACGTCCATGCCGGTGAGGGCACAGACCATACTCTGGTATTCAAAGATGGCCTGGAGCGTGCCCTGGCTGATCTCTGGCTGGTAGGGGGTATAGGCCGTGTAGAACTCGGAGCGGCCAATGATGTGCCTGACCACAGAAGGGATAAAGTGGTCATAGGCCCCGGCGCCCAGGAAGCAGGGGTAATGGTCTATATCAGCGTTGCTTTCACTCAGGGCCTGGAGTTCCCGCAGGATCTCCGGCTCTGAGAGCGGCGCCGGCAGGTCCAGGACCGGGAACCGCTTTGTTGCTGGCACATCCGTGAACAGATCGGCGATGCGTTCGATACCGATGGTCTCCAGCATCGCCTGCCGGTCAGCGTCGGTATGTGGTAGGTAGGTCATGTGAAATATCCTCCATTGTCGAAAACTAATGACGGCACATGAGCGGCGGCGAGCGAGAGCGAGACAGCAATGTTTTCGTCAGGCCTGGTGGCTTGCCCCAGGGCTTCTGAACGCGTGTTGGGTAGCATTTTACATACTGCCAGGGTCAACCCGCCAATGCTTGCAATGCCTCATCAATCTCTCGTTGGGCCTGACGGATGATGGCGATCAGTTCCGCCGGCGTGCGCCGGTCCGCATGATCGGGCGCGTTGGGATTGAACGCCTTCAGATCGTATTTCTTCCCGCGGATTGCCTCAATGTCCTCGTACCAGCTACGCTCGCTGATCCGACCGGGATCGTCGGGCGGTAAAGCAAGACGCTCGAAAAAGTCGTCAAATTGCGCCATAGTCAGAGGTTGCTTCTTGGTGACCTTGATGTCGGAAAGGTCGTAATACCAGACCCGGCGCGTGGGACGGCCTTTGGTGAAGAAGAGCAGGTTGGTCTTGGCTCCTGCCCCGGCATTGACGAACACATTCGGGGGTAGACTGATCACGCACCACAGGTCACATTCGTCCAGCAACTTGCGCTTGGTCTGCTGAAAGGCGGCGGTCTTGGTGTGGAACATCACCCCCTCGTCAATGACCATCCCGCACGTGCCGCCCGGAGCCAGGGCATCAATGATGTGTTGCAGGAACAGCACCTGCGCCTTGCCGGTCTTGAAAGCGAACTGCGCCTGAGCGTCTTTGCCTTCCTTGCTGCCAAATGGTGGATTGGTCAAGATATAGTCAAACTGCATCGGCGCGCCTTCAAAGAGCGCCCCGTCCGTTGGCACGCCGGTTAGCGTGTTGCCATGCCAGATGCGCGGCAGGTCAATATCGTGCAAGACCATGTTGGCCAGACAGATGGGGATGGCTTCGTTGGCGTACTCGCGGCCCCAAAAGGTCTCGGTCTTGAGTTGTTCGATCTGGGTGGGGGCCGGGTTCTGGGCCATCATGTGCTTGTAGGCTTCGATAAGAAAGCCACCGGTGCCACAGCAGGGGTCATACACCGTGCTGCCCAACTGCGGATTGACCGCGCGGACGATGACGCGGATGATTTCGCGCGGGGTGAAGAACTGACCGCCATCGTTGGCTTTCTCGCCCAGGCGGGGTAGTAGCCCCTCAAAAGCCTGGGAGAGCAGGAAGATGTGCTGATCGCTGATCTCGGCGCGAGAGAGCGCATCCACACGGTCAATGGCATCCAGCAGGTTAGTCTCACTTTCCAGGATGGTGCGCTCTTTGTTGGCAAAGATCATCCCGATGACCCGTTGGCGCGTGGTGGCGCCGGGGCGGTGGCCCAGGTCGCGCAGGTAAGGGAAAACCCGGCTGTTGACAAACTCCAGGAAAGAACCCAGCGGCGCTTCGGTGAGTTCGCGCCGCTTCCACCCTCCCGCAGGTTCCGAGTTATTCGGCGGCGCAGCCCAATCGCGCCAGCGATAGGGCGACTCGATGGATGGGACAAAGAGCGTGCCCAGGGCGCGGGCGCGGGCTTCCTCCTCGGCCTCTTTGTGGTCCAGAGCAGCCAGGAAGAGCATCCAGGTCAGTTCGGGCACGTAGAGGCGTGCGCCCTTGGCCTTGTCGCGGCGCAGGATGTCGCAGATACTCCACACGGCGCGGTCCAACGCTGCCTGGGTGGTGATTTTGGTGCCGTGGTTATTTTTCTTGCTGCGGGCCATGCTCACCTCCCATAGCCTCCCGCAGGTTCAAAAACTGCGGGAGGCTAAGCCAGCCAGCCAGCGATTGAAATCGCGCCTGGAGAGCCTTCGGCTGGCCGTCCACCTGCGTGGACGGGAACGCGTCCACTGGCTGGCCGCCCGCTACGCGGCGGGCGAAGAGGCGCGCTCCCCATCATTTTGACTTATCTCGATTTCCTCAAAGGTCCCTTCAAATTCTGGCACAAGTTCGCCGCTCTGGTGGTGTTCTTTCTGGTGTTTGACGTACTCCTTGATCCTGTCAACGTCCCAGCGGCTGACGGTGAACGCGCCGTAACTGCCTTGCCATTTGAATTGTGCCGGCGGCCGCAACGTCTCATTGACGAAATGCGATGACACGCCTTTGACTTGTTTGAGCAAATCGGCGATGGTGATGGTGGTTGGGAAGATCACCACCAAGTGTACATGGTCCTCTGTACCGTTGAGCGCGAGAACTGTGCAACCCTGTTTCCGGGCCTCGCTCTCGATGTTGCGGTACAAACGTCGCTCAATGTCCGGCGTGATGAGCGGGAGGCGATCCCAAGTCGCCCAGACCAGGTGTAGGAAGAGAGCGAGTTTGTTGCGTCGCACGGTGTCCTCCATTTGCCGCAATTGAAATCGCCCCTGGAGGGCCGGCGGCCAGCCGCTGGCGCGGACGGGGCGGCGTCCACGCAGGTGGACGCCCGGCTGCAAGCCCGCGCGGCGCGATTTCAATCGCCAGCCCCTCCCCCCGCAAACCCACCAAACGCCTCATTCAACAGCGCCCCCGGCAGGGCGTGGATCGCCTCCAGTTGCCGTTCGGCGGCGGCGCGCAACCGCTGCACCTGGGCCATCTGCGCCTCCAGGCGGGCGACAATGGCGCGTTGTTCGAGGAGAGGAGGTAGAGGCAAAGGGATGTTCTCGACGTACTCACGAGTCAGTCCTAGTATCGTTGAGCCTTGCGTAGCCTGCCTTATAGATTCAGAGATGGAAGTCAAATACCAATAAGCGTACTCAGGGAGCAACAATTCTTTACATACGTAGGGACTGATGTCTTGACTTGCCCCCATTACTCTTGTTGCGATCCCAAATCTACCAACGCGAGTGCGTGTTACGAATAGTAATGTACCTGGCTGACAAATGCAAGTTTGACCAGAATGCAATCCCTCTTTTGTCAGGAATGCTCTTCCATTTGATACATACTCTGAAGTTACATCGGCACCAGTGACAAATGGAATGTCCCCACCCCAATATTTGGACACACTTTTCCTGGGCGTACCTCCTTGAGAGAAAGTACCAACCTCTCCCAACCTCACCCACCGCCAGCCGGGGGGCAGGGGGCGGCGTCCTGACCCTCCCGCAGGCTTGCAGCCTGCGGGAGGGTTGTTAGTCCCAAACATACTTTTGGATGTGTTCACGAGCCCTGACCTCATCTTGATAATCTGCCACAAACCGACGATACATCTCCGGGGTTGGGAATAGACTATGAATAAACGCCTCATCCTTCAACGTCCCGGCGCGCTGTCCAACCCACTCCAGGTAGTTCGAATAGGGCCACTCTTGCGGTTGAGACACCAGTCCAGCCTTCACCGGGTTGAGGTGAATATACCGACACAGGTGCGCAAGATATTCTTCCCGATCCACCCAGACATGCCGGAAACGACCCTCAAACAGAGTACCGCTGCGACCTTGTTGTTTGTTGACTGCCTGGACATAGGCATTGAACAGCACATTAATGAATCGTGACAATGGCTGCTCAGTCTCTTGCCGCAAGCAGAAATGGTAGTGATTCGGCATCAAGCAGTAGGCAATCACCGTCACGCCATATCGCTGGTAGTAGCGCTTGACCAGACGGAGGCAATACTCATAGTTGGCGGGGCTGAAAAAGAGCAAGCCCTTGCCGGCGCCACGGTTATAGATGTGGTAGTAATGCCCTGTAGCAAAAGCAGCGCCCCGGTATGGCATCCTTCACCTCAGCTCCCCAGCCTCCCGCAGGTTCAAAACTATGCCGCCAGCAACCGGGCTTTGGTCTCCTGGATCAACTGCTCTGGCGGCAGGGGCAGGCCCAACAGGGCGTTGAAGCCGCCGGCCTGGCGCACCGCCGGGACATCAAATAAGTGAGGCGTCTCTAATTCGTCAATGCCGCCGCGCTCGAACTGGCCGGCCACCGCCAACAGCACGGACGCGACCCTGGCAGGCAACCCTTTCAACCAACTGCGCTGTTTGTATGAAAAGGCCGCCGCCCGCTCAGCGCGGGAGCGCGCTGCCACGCCATAGCCCAACTCGGCCAGCACGTCGTACAGGTCACATTCCTCCTGCTCGCGCAAATAGCGGATCAGCCGCACGGCTGCGCCGTCGCCGGGCAGTTTCTCCAGCAACTCGCGCCGGCGCTCCGGCCATATCCATCGCTCGCGCAACTCGTCCAACGTGGGCGCTTCTTCGGTCAGGCGCGCCGCCAGGCGCTGCTCGTATTCCTCGACGGGCATCAACGTCTCGCGCCCATCCTCTTCCACCACAATCGCCCGTCCGTTGCCGTACACCTGGACCTCAAAGCCCTCGACACGAATGATGCCGGGCAGGGGACGGGTGGTGTATGGTGTGTCTTGCTGCTCGGCAGTTAACCCTCCCGCCGGTTCGGAACCTGCGGGAGGTTCATCCACGCGCGTGGGCCGGGCGCGGGAGACGAAAGGCTGTCCGAACAGGCGGGTGGCGTTGGTATAGTCGTAGATACGGAACATCAACTTGCTCCCCCGCGGTTCGCCGGTGCGCGTGCCGCGCCCCACCCGCTGGTAAAACTCGATGGGCGATTGCAGATACTGGAAAAAGACCACATTGTCCAGGTTGGGGATGTCCACGCCGGTGGAGAGCAGGTCTACCGTTGTCGCCACAAAATGCGAGGCTTGGGAGCCACGAAACTCCGGGATCAGGTCTGCGGCCGGCGGGCGCAGGTTGGGATTGCCCGTGCACTGGAAGGCATAGTTTTCCACCGGCCACAGGCTGTTTTGGCGGCACCAGGCCTGATACAGGTTGTTCATCTCCTGCGCCACCATCGTGGCGTGGCTGTCGCGCACGCAAAAGATGATCGTCTTTTGATGCGGCCCGCCTGTATCGAGCAGATGCTGGAAGAGGTCGGCGCACATGGCGCGCACGCGGTCGGGCAACATCAGTGTCTCTTCGTACTGGTTGGCCGTGTAACGCTCCTCGATCTCATCCGGTTGCACCTGCCGGCCGGTGAACGGATCGGTTGCCGTGTGCTGCTCAATGTCCTGGCGGGTGATCTCGCGCTGATCCAGATCCACGACGCGGCGAATCACCTCGCTGGCGGCCAGATAGCCGTCCTCCTGCCCCATCCACATGGGATACTCGTAGACCGGCTCCCCAAAGTACGCGATATTGTGCGCCGTGATGGCTTCATCGGCCTCCCAACCTCCCGCAGGTTTGGAACCTGCGAGAGGTTTCAGGATACGCGGCGTGGCCGTCAGGCCGATCTGGACGGCAGCCGGGTTATCTCTCAGAATAACGCTCCATTTGCCCCACGCTGAGCGGTGGCACTCGTCAATGATGATGTGGCTGAAAAAGCCCGGCGGATAGTTCTCGCGCCAGAAGCGCGGCTCGTCATCTGCATCCGTGATGTTCAAGGTTTGATAGGAAGCGATCAGGATGCGCGCGTTCTTCTGCGGGTCGGAGGTGGTCACGATCTTGGCGTTATCGCCAAAGACGGCGTGCATCCTGGCCCAGCCCTGGGTGCGCAGCTCATCTCTATCGCACACGAAAAGGGCGCGACGCAGTTGGCCGGCCTGAGCCAGTTTGTGCAGCAACTGCACCACGATGATCGTCTTGCCGGTGCCGGTGGCGAGGGAAAGCAGGATACGCTTCCCGCCCTGGGCGATCTTTTCCAGCGCCGCGCGGATGGCCGCATCCTGAAAGTACCAGCGGGCGGCCTCCCCGCCTTTGTAGGGCACCCACAAAGCCTGCGCTCGATCATCGGACAGGGCATACCCCTTGAGGGCTTCATAACGCTGTCGGAGCTGGTCGGGCGTGGGGAATTGTTCCAGCGGCAGATTGTCTATCGTCTGGCCGGTATCCTCGGCCCATTCAGCGAACAGGTGGCCGTTGGTAGCAAAGACAAACGGCACGTGAAACCGACGGCGATAGTCCATTGCCTGCTGGATGCCCAGGGCGGGCAACTCGGCTTCCTTCTTGGCCTCCAAGATCGCCACTGCCAGGGGCGATTTGCCGGGGCCGACAGGCAGGCAGAGCAGGTAATCCGTGCGCCCCCTGCGTTTATGGGGCTGGCCGCCGATGATCTCGACGCCGCCGATGGTGCGCTCGACGCGGATCAAGTCTTCCGTCCAGCCCCGGTCGCGCAGATTAGGGTTGATCAATTCACGGCGAGTCTGGTCTTCGTTGCGGCTCATCCTGCTGAGGCCCGGTCACCCTTCTTCCGCGCAGAACTTTTCGTAGGCGGCCGGGCTGAGGAGTTCCCCGGCCTCGCTGGGGTCACTGAGCTTGATGCGAGCGAACCAGCCGGCGCCATAGGGGTCTTCGTTCACTAATTGGGGGGCGTTTTCCAGGGCCTCATTGACTGCCAGGACCTGACCGCTCATCGGTATGTAACAATCGCCAGCGGCTTTGACGGATTCGACGGTAGCATAGACATCGCCTTGATCGAACGTGTCACCCACCTCTGGCAATTCCACGAACACGACGTCGGAGAGTTGAGCCTGGGCATAGTCCGTGATGCCCGTCACGCCTTCATCGCCTTCCAGACGGATCCATTCGTGAGACTCGGTATAAAGACAACGCTGGTCAATCTTCATGGGCTTCTCCTTTCCGCTGAGTGATATGCTCGAGAGTGGTCACTCCCAACTGAACATAGTGAACCTGATCGGGACAACGCAGGTGAATTATAACCCTGGAGAAGGTGTTAGTCAACTTGCAAAAAGCCCCGGCGCGTAGAGGCGACCCTGGTGGTCGCCCCACGACCGGGGCCAGTCCCGGCAGGAACAGGCCAGGCTCCTGTTTGCCCGCAGAAAGCCTGCAAGATTTTCGTGTTACGCTCTCCTCAGCAGGCTGGGCCGGGAGAGCCAGAGCGCCGCCAGGCCGGCCCCCAGCAGGACCAGGGTGGTCGGCTCCGGGATCTCGGTGGACGGCAGGGTGTAGGTGATCACCAGACGCGGGGCCTGGGTCGGGTCGCCCCAGGTGCGGCCCGGCCCGGCGCAGGCCCAACCGTTGCCGATCATGCTCTCCGGCGTGGGCGCGCCGCCGAGCATCAGGCCGTGATTGGGCATCTTGCCTGCCAGCCAGACCCTCACGTCGGTAGTCACGTCCCAGGAGTGCCAGCCGGCCGTGGACTGGACCGTCGCCGTAGCCAGGGGCGAAGGCTCCACCACTGGCCGCGTGCCCCAGTCAAAGTCCTCATCCCAGGTGGCCAGCACCCGGTAGACCCCCATTTCTCCAGTCCCGGCGAACGGCCAGTCGTCCACATAGACCTCCAGCCTGGCGGCGTCAATGGTAGCGCCCAGGGGGATGGCATCCAGGGGAAACCACAGGTAGGAGCGGCACTGGTGGGTGAGGCCGGTCTGCGGCCCCACATAGTTGCCAAAGGCCAGCACAGCGGTGCTATGGTCGCTGCCCCAGCCAATGGGCGTGGTCGAGAAGACGCACAGATTGCGGCCGGTGGCGGCATCCAGTTGGATGGTGACCGTGCGGCCGGCGGCCTGAGCCAGCCCGACCCCGGCCAGGACCAGGCCGGCTAACAGTAGCCCGGCGACGAACAGGGACCAGGATTTGCCATACATCTTTTCTGCTCCTTCCCTCCGTTTCGCTAGCGCCCACGCTCTGCGTGGGCGCGTGACGCTCTGCGCCCTGCGTTCCCACGCGGAGCGTGGGAACGAGATGCCCTCTCTTGCTCGCGCCCACGCTCTGCGCGGGCGCGTGACGCTCTGCGTGGGCGCGTGACGCTCTGCGTGGCCCTGCGTTCCCACGCAGAGCGTGGGAACGAGATGCCCCCTCTTGCTCGCGCCCACGCTCTGCGTGGGCGCTTGACGCTCTGCGTGCCCTGCGCCCTGCGTTCCCACGCGGAGCGTGGGAACGAGATGCCCCCCTGCCCTGCGTGGC
>DAOTYG010000130.1:0-23695 GCA_034435155.1 Anaerolineae bacterium
CTACCCTGAACCCTCCCGCAGGTTAGAAAGGGGCTGGCAACCGATGCAGCCGGTCATCTGGGCGTGCTCTGGTCTGGTCATTGCGCCCAAACCTGCGGGAGGGTAGGTAGTTACACCAAGCGTTTGAATATAGGGCGGGTTTCTTACCCGCCCCAAGGCGGCGGCTATGGAAAGCCGCCCTAATGGTAGGTTTCTGAGTAGAGAGGATCGTCTTGACTGCCCGTTCTCGACGCCGACGTCAATCGGCGCGGCTATATTCCAGTCCGCCGTTGGCAGTGGTGGCCTTGTTGGCCGTGGGGCTGCTCACCTGGCAACTGGAGGCTTCGGCGCGCCTGACGCTGCTGTGGTTGGTGCAGATCGGGGCCCTGCTGGCGACCAGCAGGGACCGCCCGCTGGAACTGGGCTATCGGCCGGCGGATGTGGGGCGGGGGGTGCTGGTGGGCGCGGTGCCGGCCCTGGCCATCCTGCTTCTGGCCGGGGGACTCTTGCGCACCGTGGCTGGCAGGTTCTATCCTGGCAGCGATGCAGTGGCGATATTCCAGCAGGCAGTGCTTATCGCCGCGCCGGTGGAGGAGTTGTTCTTCCGGGGATTCGTGCAGGAGCGGTGGAACATCTGGGCCGGGGTCATCGGCTACGCCCTGCTGGGCGTGGTCTGTGTCCTGCCCACGGCCGTCGAGTTCCCCCTGGTCCTGCTGCTGGTGGCCGGAGGCTGGACAGGCCTGGGGCTACTGTTCGCCTATGTGCGGCGCCTCTATGGGCTGGCGGCGGCTGTGGCTGCCCATGCCTGCGCCGCCACCCTGGTATTGGTTCTGCCCCTGGCCCTGGCAGACCTGCGGCTATGATTCTTGCATGAGGGCCTCTATGCGGTCAGCATACAGGTTAACCAGATGCTGCACCCTGGCCGGGTTCAGTTGCCCATGCATGGTGGGCGTCTCGTAGTAACGCGCCGGGACCTGGAGCGCGCGGTAGTCAAAGCCAAAGGCCTGCTTGATGCGGATGCGTCGCTGCATCGCCTCTCGGGCCAGGCGGTCCAGCCCGGCATTGTCCATCTCGATGCCTATGGAGTGCAAGGCTGCCAGGACGGTGGGGCGGTCGTAGATCTTGCGGGCAAAGAGACAGATGCACAGGCTGTTCAGGATGCCACGTTCCATCTCCTCGCGTAGCAACCCGTCCACGATCTCCTCATCGCTCATGGCAACGCCCTGCTGGTCCAGGCTATAGCCGGCGTTATCCACGTGTGAATGGCGCAGCCCCACGAGCTGTCCCACCAGGCTGCCGTAGCCGGTATGGTAACCGGCCATAGGGTTCCCCCCCAGGGCCAGCACGAACTCGCGCCCGCCGTAGCGTGCGGCGGCGGCCACCGGCCCCTGAGCCAGCATCCGCGTCAGTTCTGTTTCCTGGCGCACAATGGCCTTGACGGCGGCGATATAGCCGGCCACATCCCCCCACCGCAGTTCCGTGCCCAGTTCCGAGGCCGGGATCAGGCCCTTCTCCAGGGCTTCGGTGGCCCAGGCCAGGGTCACGCCGGTGGCGATGGTGTCCAATCCCCGGTTGCTCACCGTATCAATCAAGCCCAGGATGGCGTTGCGGTCACGCAGACCCAACAAGGACCCCAGGGCATAGATCAGCTCATAATCATAGGCCACCAGGGCCGATTGGACCTCGTACTCACCGGCCGCGCCAAAGCTGCGGCGATGCAATGCCACGTGGATGCAACCGATGGGGCAACCGGCGCAGGCTTGCTTCCGTACCAGCTCGTGTTCGGCAAAGGCCACGCCGCTGATCTCCTCGGCCCCCTCAAAGGAGCCAGCCTGGAGGTTGCGCGTGGGCAGGCCCCCCATCGCGTTCAGGGCCAGCACATTGAACGGCGTGCCCTGCTCGTGGTATTTTTTCATCGCCTCTGTTTCGTTCACCCGGCGATAGATCTCGGTATAGACGCGGTTGTATTCCTGGACGTGGGGGATGGCAATGATCCGGTCGCCAGAGATGAACACGGCCTTGAGCCGTTTGCTGCCCAAGACAGCCCCCAGCCCCAGCCGTCCAAAGTGCCGGTAAGTCTCGATATTCACCAGGGCGTAGCGGACCAGGTTCTCGCCGGCCGGGCCGATGCGCATGATGGTGCGATGGCCGCGTTCTCCCTCCCGTTCGCGCAGGATACGCCCCACCTCCTCGGCCTTGAGACCCCACAGGGGGGTGGCGTCACGAAATTGCACCTGGCTGGAGTCAATATACAGATAAGTCGGCCGAGGGGCCTGACCGGTGATCACCAGGGCATCATAGCCGGCGTACCGCATCGCCAGGCCGATCCGGCCGCCGGCGTGGCTTTCCCCCAGTTCGCCGGTCAGGGGGGAGCGGAACAGGGCCACCGCTTTCGTGACCACCGGGAAGATGGTGTTCAACGGCCCGATGGCCAGGACAATGGGCTGATCGGGGTCCAGTGGCTCCAAATCTGGCCGCATGATCTCCTCATACAGGGCAGAGGCCACGCCCACGCCGCCCAGCAGGTAATGCAGGTCCTCACGCCGGGCGATGCGAACCCGCCGGGTCGTCAGGTCAACGTGCAGGACTTGTATATACGATTCGTTGAGCATGGTTACTCCGCTCTGAGTTGCCGGGTTTCTGGTCCCCCTGCCTGCGCGGTAATTGCTTAGCCTACCATCCCGCCGGTTACTGGGAACCGTGCTCCCGTCTGCGACGGGCGTATCCGCGAAAACGCACGAACCGTTCGGCTGAGCTCACGGCGAAGCCTGCGGGAGGGTGAGCAGTTGCCCGGCGTGAAGTATACCACATCCTCAGTGAGGTGTGCAAGACCAGGTTGTTGAACTGGGACGGGGCACTGCGGCCAGACGAACCCGTAGCCCGGAGCTCGTCAACCCAAGATCGTTAAACCACTGGCAGAACAAGGGATTTTCGTGTATACTTGAAGCTAACGGTGGTCACTCCGTTCGGTGTGGATAAATCGGCTGCTTTCACAGGAAGAAGAGGGTTTTTAGGGGTTTGGCGACGGCGGAGCCGTCGCCAAACCCCACACCCTGGGGGCGGGGGGCGGGGGGTACCCCTGAAGGGGTCTGGAGCTTATAATCACTACTCATTGGAGTGACTACCGGAGCTAACACACCGGCGGGGCAAATAAGGGTAGGTACGGAGGAGCTGGGATGCGCTATCACGACATCGTACACGGGGTGATTGATATCCGTGATGATCTGATCCTGGAGCTTATGGACACCGATGCTCTGCGGCGGCTGGAGTCCATCTACCAGGCCGGGGCCACGGCTTATATCTATCCGCAGCGGTGTCACACTCGTTTTGACCATTCGGTGGGCGTGATGTTGCTCCTCCGGCGTCTGCGGGCCAGTTGGCGGGAACAGTTGGCTGGCCTGCTACACGACATCTCGCACACGGCTTTTTCCCATGTCAGTGACCTGCTGTTCCCGACCGGGGGCGGTGAGAGCTATCACGAGACCCTGTATCGCAAGGTCCTGTGGGGTTCCGAAGTCCCCACGGTTCTGGCGGCCCACGGGTTAGCCGTGGGTGACGTCCTGGACGGGGCGCATTATTCCCTGTTGGAGCAACCGTTGCCGGCCCTGAGCGCGGATCGGCTGGATTACTTTTTGCGGGATGCGTTGATGGAGCGGGTCATCACCCCGGCCGAGGCCTCGCAATGCCTGCTGCACCTGGTGCCCCATGAGGGGCGCATCGTCGTGAACGACCTGGCTGTGGCCCGTTGGCTGGGTAACTGTTATATGGAGATGGACCGCCGCATCTGGTCGAACCCGTTGGACATCTGCGCTTACCGGGTTCTGGCGGAGGCTCTCCGCCTGGCTCTGGAGGAGGGCTTTATTATCCGGGAGATGCTGTTGTCTACCGATGCCGATCTGATGGCCTTGTTGCGTAGCAGTCCCAACCCGGCCATCCAGAGCCGGTTACGGTTGCTCACGCCCCGGGCCAGCTATGCTGTGGACCCGGCGGATTATGACTATGAGATCACCATTGATCAGGTACGGGCCGTGGACCCGCCGGTCCTGCTGGGGGAAACGGTGACCTCGTTATCAGAGATCAGCCAGGAGTTTCGGACGGCACTGGCGGAGCACCAGGCCCGGCAGGGGCAGGTGGTGCGTGTCCGCGCGCGGCCGGGATAGGCGACGGAAAAGCCTCGCCCCTATCTGATTATAACCGGCCGCTGGCCGCGGCCGCGATGATGGCTTCCAGTTCGGCGGCCAGTGCCGGGTCCAGCGGCGGCGGCTCGTGGCCGGCCAGCAGGCGGCGGGCGTATTCCCGGGCCTCGGCCGCCGGCAATTGCCCCCTATCTTCCCCCTGGCCCTCTCTCTCCCCCCAATCTGGGGGGGTGGGGCCGCCACGCCTGTAGGCCCGTGGTTGCCAGACCGCCCGCATGTGGCGCAGGGTGTGCGCGTCTGTCAGATAATCGCCGCCCAGTCCGACGCGGCGGATCGCCTCAACTGCCAGCGCGTCATCGTCCACGGGCACGCCGCGACTCACGTGCGCCAGCAGGCGAAATGCCTCGGCATCCAGCACCATCTGGACCGGGTCAAAGACCTGGGCGGTACGCAGGCACCCGGCTCCACTCATCATCTCGGCCCGACCCAACACGCTGAAGGCGGTGTTTAGTGCCCCCTCCAGCCCGGACCGCCAATCGTTGCTCACCGCACCGGGCGCAAAGACCCCCATGAGCACCGGAAAACCGCAGAAGTGGGCCAGACCGCAGGTGGCGGCAGCCAGCAGGGCGTCCTCCGGGCCACCGCCGGTCAGCGCGCCGGTGCGGGGGTCCATCATCGTGCCACAGGCGGCGTAGAAGGTGGGGGTGCCCGGATAGGCCAGTTGGATGAGGGCCAGGCCGCTCAAGACCTCGGCGTGAGCCTGGACCAGATGACCGGCCACGGTTATGGGGGCCGTGGCTCCGCTCAGGGGCATCGCCAGGTAGCCGGTGGGGAGGCCAGCCGCGGCGAAGACGAGTGCCGCCTCCAATGCGTCAGCGGCATGGACCAGGGGGCTGATGGCGCACTGGAAGGTGGAGAGGATGGGGCGTCGGCGCAGGGCCTGGGAACCGCCGGCCAGAACCTGGGCTAGGCGGACGGCCCCGCGTGCCTGGTGACCGGTCGCCACGGTCATGGCCTGCACGTGCCTGGTGGAACCGACCAGGCACGTCTTCAATTCCCGCAGGGCGCGTTCGGCCGGGGGCACGTCGTTCGCGCTCACGGACTGCCAGAGGAAGGCGATGGCCGGCAGTTCGTCGGCCAGGGCCACGATCTGCTCCAGGTCCGCCAGGGTGGAGGGCCGGGGCCGGCGCGTCTCCAGGTCCACGATGGTGGCCGGGGCGCCGTCGGTGGAGAGGTAGCCGTGTGCGCCGTCTATGAGGAGGTCACGGGCCGGGTCGCGGGCGCAGAGGGTGTAGCGCGTGGTGGCCTGGGCCAGCGCATCTTCGACGAGCCTGGCCGGCAGGCGCACCCGTTGCCTGGCCTCATCCACGTGCGCGCCGGCGGCAGCGAAGATGGCCCGCGCCTGGGATAACGGCACGCTCACCCCCACAGTCGCCAGCACGTCCAGCGCAGCGGCGTGAACGCGCTCAAGGGCGGCGTTGTCCAGGACCCGCAGATACGGAGTCTGGTCTGTGTAGGTGACGTACTCGAGAGCGGTGGACATGGCCCCCCGTCACTCAGTCCGGCCCCCGACCCCAGGTCTTGAGCGTGAGGCCAGGAGTCTGATAATTCAGGTCGGCGAACAAGGCCAGCGTATCCCGGGCGATGCCCGCCCAATCGAACCGGCGCGCCAGCACGCGCGCCCCCGCCCCTAACCGGCGACGCTGGGCCTCGTCGGCAGCGAGGGCGGCGACGGCCTCGGCCAGGGCCGGCGGGCTGGCCGGGGGCACCAGCCGGATGTTCTCACCATCTATCAGTTCCGGCATGGGGACCCGCGGCGCCGTGGTAACGATGGGCAACCCGTGGGCCAGCAGGGCCATAAAGCTCCCTCGCCGGAAGCTGGCCCCGTCCCGATACGGCAACACCCCGATATCGGCCGCGAGCAGGTTGGCGGAGACCTCGGCCGGAGCGGTATAGCCGGTCCAGATGACCTTATCTGCCACGCCCAACCGGGCCATGAGCAGTTCCACCCGGTCCGCATAGGCCACGTTCGTCGGGTCGCTGGAACCGACGCGCCCGCCCACCATGAGCAGGCGGACCGGCAACCCCCGTGTCTCCAGTTCCTTCAGCGCCCACACCAGGTCCTCGCCGCCCTTACTCTCGTTCAGGAAGCCGAAGTAGGCCAGCAGCGTTTCCGCCGGGGTCACGCCCAGCCGCGCCCGCCAGGCGGCCCGGTCGTAGCCGGCCGGGGGCTGGACCGCGATATTCGAGCCGATGGGAATGCGCGCCAGCCGATAGTCACCGGGCAGCCGGTCCCGCAACCAGGTCTCGTCCTCGGCGTTGGTGGCGATGGCGGCGTGGCTCCAGCGGGCGAGGTGCAGCGTCACCCATCCCCGGAGGCGGCCGGCCTTGGGGAACAGGTATGGCTCCCGCACGTCATGGTACGTCACCACCCAATGGGTTCTTGGTGTCCCCCGGCGCGCCCACCGGGGCAACAGGTTGATGGCCGGGCGCATCCCGTAGGCCGCCGTCTGGTACTGGACGTTCACCACGTCCGGGGCCAGGTCGCGCAACAGGTCTGGCACCTGGCGCAGCAGCCCCCAGCCCCAGCTTTTGATGGCCCGCAACACGCGCCAGCCCCCGGCGTCCGGGTCATCGGCCGGCCTCTTCCCCGCCCCGGTCAGCACCGTCACGGCGGCCCCCTGAGCGCTCATGGCCCGGGCCAGCTCGCGGGTGAAATCGCCCACACCGCCTTGCAGGGGCGGGTATTCAGCGCTGAGCAGGCAGACTTTCATGGTCATCACTCGTCAAACGTCAAGCGTCAGGCGAAGCGGGCGAACGTCAAACTTCGTATTTCGTAGAGCGTCATCCCGCTCTCCCGCTCCCCCGCTCCGATTGCCCCCGCAGCCCGGAGCGGAGCACCTGGGCATAGGCCCGCACCCGGCTCGCCCGCAGCGGACGCTTATGGCCCACCAGCCACTTTAACCCCTCCAGCCCCAGTTGGTAGACGAACGTCGCCAGGACGAACCAGCGTACCACGCCGGCCTGGAAGGCGCCGTGGTATTGGCGGAAGTAGCGCACCCGGCTGGTGTGGAACCGGATGTCGCGCCCGGCCAGGTCTTGCGCGCTAGACTGGCCCTCGTGGTGGATGACCAGGGCCGTCGGCAGGTAGACTACGCGCCAGCCAGCGGCCCGGAACCGCCGACCCCAGTCCAACTCCTCAGAGTACATGAAATAGCCCGTGTCCAATGGCCCCACTTGCTCGACGGCCTGCCGCCGGGCGAACATGGCTGCCCCCACCACCCAGTCTACCTCTTGCACGGCGTTGTCCGGCGTGTCCAGCATCCGGTAGCGGCGGATGGGGCCGGCCGCCGGGAAATATCGTTCCAGGACGGTGCTCTCCACCAGGGCCGTCGCCAGGGTGGGGAATCGTCGCCGTGAGGATTGCAAGCGGCCGTCGGCATAGCGCAACTGCGGCCCCAACAGACCCACCTCCGGGTGCTCATCCATATAGGCAGCCATGAGGGGCAGGGCATCGTTCATCACCTGGGCATCGGGGTTCAGCAGGAAGAGATACCGGCCCCGGGCCACGGCCAGGCCCTGGTTGTTGGCCCAGGCAAAGCCGGGGTTGTGATCGTTGACGAGGAGCCGGACCGCCGGGAACTCCCGGCGCACCATGTCCACGCTACCGTCCGTGGAGGCGTTGTCCACCACGATGGTCTCCACATCCAGCCCCCCCGTGCCATCGCGCACCGAGGCCAGGCATTGGCGCAGCAGGTCGCGCACGTTCCAACTCACCACGATCACGGATACGTCCGTCACTCCAGCCTCCGTGCCCGTATTATAGCCGTTCGCCGGCCGGCTGGCAAGCCCTTGACATCCGGGCATAATTTAAACGCCTGGGGACCCTGATCCACTCCCCACTTCGTGTCCCTTCGGGGGAGGGCAAAGAAGGCCTCATAGGGGTTTTTGCGGCGGCGAAGCCGCCGCAAAAACCCCAGAAAGACTTTCCCCTTGTTCCCTCCCTGACAGGAGTTATGCCCGGCTGTCAGCCCACATTGACAGCTTCTGGCTCACACAGTATAATCAGGGACGAGACCCTGGGGGACCAATACAACCGACCAGCAAAGGGGAGCAACGAACATGAGAGAGATCCACATCCAGACCCGTTGGACCGACGACGGGATCGCCATCCTGGATCTACACGGGCGGTTGGACATCCATGCTGCGCCGCGTGTCCAACAGGCCCTGTGCGAACTGGTGGAAAGTAACGGCGGGCACGTCCTGGTGAACATGGCCGGCGTGGACTTTATTGACAGCACCGGGCTGACTGCCCTGATGGCCGGCTTTCAACTCGCCGAAGCCCTGGGCAGAGCTGTGCGGCTCTGTTGTCTCCAACCCGGTGTACACGTGGTGCTCCAATTGACCATGTTGGATAGGCTCCTGGCCGTCTATGACGATGAGGCCAGTGCCCTGGCCAGCTTTCCCCGGTCGGCCGGGGGACGGCGCCAGGCCACCCCCACCCCATGATCACCCGGAGGATACCTATGCCCCATGTTACCTTCGACCGCCACAGCTTCTTAATTGATGGCGAGCGCGTCCTGCTCCAGTGCGGGGCCTTCCACTATTTTCGCCTGCCGGCCCCGACGGCCTGGCCTGATGCCCTGCTGCGCCTGCGCCGGGCCGGCTATAACGCCGTGGACCTGTATTTCCCCTGGCACTACCACTCCCCGGCCCCCGGCGTCTATGACTTTACCGGCATCCGCGATGTGCCGCGCCTGCTTCGCCTGGTGGACCAGGTGGGCCTCTACCTGGTAGCCCGACCCGGCCCCTACATCTGCGCTGAGGTGGACGCCGGGGGTCTGCCTGGCTGGCTCCTGGCCCAGCCGGGCGTGATCCCCCGTTGTCGCCACCAGATGCGCCACGCCGTTTCGCCAGCCTACCTGCGCTACGTCGAGGAATGGTACGAGCAGATCATCCCCCTCATCCTGCAATGCAACGGCTTGGTGATGTTCCAGATCGAGAACGAGTATTTCACCGAAGAGATGGGCGATGAGCCGGCCTATATGCAGTTCCTCTACGACCTGGCCCGGCGCCTGGGCGTGACCGTGCCCATCATGCACAACGATGCCTTGCTCCCGATGTTGGGCGGCTGGCAAAACGTGGTGGACGTGACGACGGTGGACCTCTATCCCGTGAACTTGGCCAACATGGCCACCTGGCGCCAGGAGCCGGACCTGTTCTTTAACCTGGACAGCCTGGCAGAAAGTTGGGCCGCTGCTGGCCTGGATTGCCCCATCGGTCTGGGCGAGTTCCAGGGCGGCTGGTTTGACGGCTGGGGCGGCCCCGGCTACGAGGCCCTGCGCGCGGCCCTGGGCGAGGATTATCACCGCCTGCTGGTGGGTAGCGCGTTGGGGCAGGGTGCGACATTCTACAACCTGTATATGTTCCACGGCGGCACAACCTGGGGTTTCTGGGGCGAGCCGGGCGTCTATACCTCCTACGATTACGCCGCCCCAGTCGGCGAAGCCGGCACCCTCACCCGACGCTACTACCAGGCCCGACGCCTGGCCCTGACGGCCGCAGTCCTGGCCCCTGTCCTGACCAATGCCACCCCCACCACCGTGGCTCTCGCCGACCCGGAGTTACTCTACGCCGCCCGCACCGATGGCCGGTCCACCATCATCTTCTTGCGCAACCTGACGGCGACAGAGGCCCAGACCAGGTTAACCGGGCCTGGCGACGGGGTGCCCGTGACCATCCCGGCCTATGGCTTGCGCCTGGTGCCGCTAAACCTGCCCCTGGGGCCGACGACCCTGGCCTATTCCACCGCCGAGCCGGTCCTGCACCACGTGAGCGGCAATCACCGGCTCTTGATCTTGGCCCGCAACCCCGGTCAAGACGACCACACCCTGGTTCTGCCCCCTGCGCCTGGTGAGACAGGCCCCGCTCCGGTCCCTTTGGAGGCCGGTGAAATAGACCTGCACTGGTCCGGTGACGCGCCAGCCGCCGCACACCTGTATCTGGACCGCGAGTTGCTCCATATTCTGGCCTTGCCGCCACACCTGGCAGAGCGGGTCTGGCCGACCGGCGACCTGGTATTCATCGGCGCGGATTATGTGGGCGCGGTGCGTGACCTGCCCGACGGCCTGGAGGCTGAGGTGGAGATGGCCGCCCCCGGCCAGGTACACATCTGGTCCCCGCGGCCGGCGCGGGTCTGGGTGAACGGGCAGCCCCGGCATACGCGGTGGAGCCAGGCGCAGCACCTGAATACGTTGCCCCTCCCCGGCCCGGAAGCCATCTCCTTCCCCCGCCGGGGCCGGGGCGGGAAAGGCGAGCATATCCCGGCTCTGGGACCCTGGGAGGTCAGCCCGGGCAGCCCGGAACGACTCCTGGATTTCGACGATGCCGACTGGCAACCCATACCACCGGGCGCCCCGCTCCACATGGACGCCCAGGGGCTACAGCGGGGGCTGGCCTGGTATCGCGGACACCTGGCCGGGCTAAGCCCCCAGACTCGCCTCACGCTCAGCGTGGAGGCCCGGCACTCCTGCGAGGTGTTCCTCAACGGCACACGCCTGGCCGTTGTGGATAACCTCAGCGACGGCCCGGCCATGGTCATCCCGCTGCCGCCGGGGCTGCTCCGGCCCGACAGCAATCTGCTGGCGGTGCTGGTGGAGAGCCTGGGGCACAACAAAGGGTTTGCCGGCGACGAAAACCACCCCTGCGGCCTGCTAACGTGCCGGCTGGAACCGGACCACGAGATCGCCTGGCGTGTGCGCGGCGGCCTGACGGGGGGACACGCTGGCACGCCGGATTCGTTAACCTGGCGCAGCGCGCCGCGCCAGGAGCAAGACCCGGCCGTGGTCTGGTATCGCACCTGGTTCACCTTGAACCTGCCGGCCGAACATCGCGTGCCGGTGGGGTTGAGCATCCGGAATACGCCGGGCAAGGTCTTCATCTACCTCAACGGGTTGCTGGTGGGCCGTTACTGGGAAGTGGGGCCGCAAACATTGTTCTACCTGCCCGATGGGGTGCTGCGCCCGCACGAGCGCAACGAGCTGGCCCTGGCCCATTGGCGGCGCGGTCCGCGCGTCCGCCTCGGCCCGGTCAGCCTGATGCCCTACCCGGCCTATCGCCGCTTTACCCTGCGGGTGCAATATCAGTAGAAAGAACCCGGCCGGTGACTGCTCAGCCTACCCTCCCGCAGGTTAATGGGAACTGTGCTTCGGGTTTGCACTCCGTCTATTAGGGCGATTGTCGGCCGAGAAAATACCCCAACCTGCGGGAGGGTGAGCGGAGGGCCGGCCGTCAGAGCAGTCGCAAATCGGCGGGGTTTTGGCGCAGAAAACGATTTTCGCCGGGCCTGGTCGCCAGGTGGGATTGCCAGCCCAACCGGGGCCGCCAGGCCCGTGACAAAATGGGGCTTTGGTGGTATAATAGGCCCGCACTTTAACAACCTGGCGCGCGGTTGCAGTCCCTTCGATCCGTGCGAGGATACTGAAAGGGCCCTGACGCAGAACACGACGTACTGGGACCTGCCGGTTGCAGTCCCTTCGATCCGTGCGAGGATACTGAAAGGCGCGCCGCTCATCGCCGCCCTGCGGCTGCCGACATGTTGCAGTCCCTTCGATCCGTGCGAGGATACTGAAAGCCACCGGCGTGGGGGTGCTCCAGGCCCTCTCCCTGGTCAGTTGCAGTCCCTTCGATCCGTGCGAGGATACTGAAAGGCAAATGGGCAAATATGCAAAATTGATCAGGGGTCGTTGTAAAACATTCGATTCGACTCGTGCGGGGAGTGTTCCAGATCTGAGACCTGTGACCTGTGACCTGTGTTCATTCGATCCATGCGATAAGCCTCTCAAACTCGAAACCGCCAACTCGAAACCCGCCAACTCGAAACTCGCGTTGCAGTCCCTTCGATCCGTGCAAGGACATAGACTGGCGGCTGGTTGCTGGGGGTCGGAGACCAGTAACAAGCAACAAGTAACTAGTACACCACGGCGGAAATCCTTCGGTAGTTTGGCTCAACGGGGATCGCCAGATCCCTGTCCACGACGCCATTGTTGCCGTCTCCACCAAGTTGAGGCCAGGAATCTGGCGATCCCTGGCGAACAAATAACTGCCGAAGGACTTGTGCCGCAGTGTACTAGCAACAAGCAACGAGCAACAAGCAACGAGTAACGATTCAACAAGTCAGGAGGTGTCTAAAGTGCCGAATACCAGGTCTGCCATGAGACAGATGCGCGTGGCCGAACGCCGGCGGCGGCGCAACAAACCCATCCGCTCGCGCGCCAAGACCGAGGTCAAAAAGACCCGGCTGCTCATCGCGGCCGGGGACCTGGAGGCGGCGCAACGCCAGGCCCAGGAAGCCGTTCGGGCCCTGGATCGGGCGGCGGCCAAAGGCGTGATCCATCGCAACAACGCCGCGCGGCGCAAGTCGCGGCTGATGCTGCATCTCAATCGGGCACTGGCTGAAACCAGTCAGACGCCGGATTGAACCCGGCGGCTCAGGGTCTGCCCGCGCGGGCGGTGGGCCAGCCTGTCCCGCCGCGTAATAGGGTGCTGGAGGTGAAGGGTCTCCCTTCGCCCCCGCCCCAGGCCCAATCAAGTGCCCATCAGGAAAGCACCGTCCCCCAAACCAGACGGTGCTTTCTGCGTAAAAGGGTAACTGCCCACCCCGAACCCGCCCGCAGGTGTAATTGCTCAGCCTACCCTCCCGCAGGTTGCTGGGAACCGACGCACGAACCTGCGGGAGGATAGGCAGTCACGTGAAGGGAATCGTTGACCCGCGCGTATACTCAAGCGGAGGCGCATCCGCAGTAGGAGTTGGCATGGACAGTAATGACCTGGCGCTGCGCTGCCAGGCCGGGGATGCGACGGCCTTTGACCTGCTGTTCACCCAACATAAGGACCAGGTCTATCGCCTTGCCATCGCCCTGCTGAAACAACCCCAGGATGCCGAGGATGCCGTGCAGGAGGTGTTTCTGCGCGTGCATCGGGCCATTGGGAGTTTTGACCCGCAACGCGGCCAGTTTACCACCTGGCTGTATCAGATCACGGTGAACTATTGCCGCAGCAGCCTGCGGCGTAAACAGTTCTTCACCCTGCCCTGGCAGCAGGATCAGTTGGCCGAACGGGTGCCGGCCAACCCTTCCGTGGAACGACAGGTGCTCCAAAATGAGTTTCAGCAGGCCCTCTGGGAAGAGGTTAACGCCTTGGGGGAGAAACACCGGCTGGTGATGATCTTGCACTATTATCTGAACCTGTCTTGCGAGGACATCGCCCGGGTCCTGGGCTGTCAGGTCGGCACTGTCTACTCCCGGCTGCACACGGCCCGGCATCGCTTGCAGGAACGCCTGGAGAGGCGAGGTATCAGCGGATGAAGATGAATTGTCACCAGGTGCAAAAACTCCAGGAAGCCTATGTGGATGGCCTTCTGCCAGCAGACACCGGCCAGGCCCTGGCGGTCCATCTGACCGTCTGTGTCCACTGCGCGGCCCGGGTGGCTCTGGCCCGGCGCGTCCACCAGGAACTGGGACCAACCCTGCGCCAGGGTCTGGGTGAGCCGCGCCTGAGCCTGGCTGCCGAGTCCCGCATCCGGGCCAGACTATGGGAGGCGAGCGAGCCGACACGACCGCTGAGCACCTGGCGGCGGGGGGTCGCCTGGGGTCTGGCGGCCGTGCTGGCTGTGGTGGCGATAATGGGCCTGGCCCTGGTGGCCTGGCCCTGGCTGGCTTTGCCCCAGCCGGCGACCTACCAGGCCTGGCTCACCCCGCCGGCCCCGGCGTCGCCCGTCACCGTGCTGGCCCTGCTGTCCACCCCGCCACCCGGCCCGACCAGTAGCCCGGCTCCATCGCCGACTGGTACGGCGTTGCCCACCCCGGCCCACCCCGTGGACACGCCAACGCCTACCCCGGCCGCGACGCGCCGGCCGGCCACGTCTCCCTCGGCGGCCCCGCCAGCACCGACCTCGCTCCCGCCGACGCCCACGGCAGTCGCCGTCACCCCGTCGGCCGTCATGGCGGGATTGGGCAGGCCGGCTACGGCGGTAGCATGGAAATATTACCTGCCGGGCGAGTCGGTGACCTGTGTGATTCAGCACGGCCCGGCCGTGTGGGCCGGCACCGCCGACGGCCAGGTAGTGCACCTGAACACAGCCACTGAGGTGTTGACTCGCTATACCCTGAGCCAGGGTACGGCGGTCAGCAGCCTGGTCGTGGATGGGGCGGGCCAGCTCTGGGCCGCCACGCGCGGTCAGGGCGTGTTCGTGTTGGCCGCTCCGCCGGTCGTCACGAACACCACCTGGGTAACGCACACGGCAGCCACGGACGACGTGTCGGCCCTGGCCGTGGATGCCGCCGGCGTGGTGTGGTGCGGCACGAGCGGGGGGAAGGTGGGTCGGTTCGCCCATGCTGAGGCGGGCAAGGAGGCCATCTGGCAATCGTGGGGTGGCCTGGGAGCGGAAGCGCAGGTGACGGCCCTGGCGGTTGATGTCACCGGTGACATCTGGGTCGGCGTTCGCGGTCGCTACCTGGCCGGGAGCGCCACCTATGACGGCGGCCTCTACCGCTTGCGCATCGCCGAGGCCAGATGGGAGAGGGTGCTTTCCAGCGAGGTGGGCATCGTTCAGGCCATCTTTGTCCGCTCAGATGGGCATCTGTGGGTAGCCACCAGCCCCACCGGCGACGCCTCCAACCCCCGTGCCCGGGGCGGCGGCGTGGTGGTCTGGGATGGTCAGAACTGGACGCTGTACGAGGCCGTGGGGGCCGGGCTGCCCGCGCGTCACGTCACCACTGTGGCCGTGGATGCCCGGCATCGGACCTGGATCGCCACGACGGCAGGATTGGTCATCTACGACGGGACCCAACGCACACTCTACCAGGCAGCCAATTCCGGTCTGGCCTCTGACCATATATACGACATCCTCCTGGATGACACGGGGGGCGCGTGGCTGGCTACCGCTGGCGGTCTCTGCCGATTGTTGGAGCAATAACGGCGCGGGAGGAAACCCCATGGAAGAGAGCTTTTACAAGCTATCCATCATGCTTTCGGTGCTGATCATCATCGTGCTGGTGGGCCTGTGGGCTTTGCTGGACCCCACGGTCTTTCCGCCGCCGTGAAACCCGGCCCCTATAGCGGCCGGCGAGTCGGGACGCCGACCCGCCGGGGATACCGCCCCTCCGTAGGGGCTACCTTGCTGACGATCACAAGGGCGCGCGGCTCGCGCAGGCCCGGCAAGGCAACCTCCACCACCCGTTCCACCTGCCCCCCCAACACGCTCAGGGCGCGAGCGGCGGCCTCCACTTCCTTCCCCGCCGTCGCCCGGGTCTTCTGGGCGATGAGGATACCCCCCACGCGCAAGAGTGGCAGGGCATACTCGACCAGCACAGCCAGCTCAGCCACGGCCCGGGCCAGGGCCACGTCATATCGTTCGCGGTGGGTCGGGGCGCGCCCAATGTCCTCGACCCGTGCTGCCAGCACGGTCACGTCGGACAACCCCAGCACGCCGACCAGATGGCGCAGGAAGTCGGCCTTCTTGCGGACGGATTCCACCAGCGTCAGGCGCAGGTCTGGGCAGATGAGGCGCAGGGGCAGGCCCGGAAACCCGGCCCCGGCCCCAATATCTACAACCGTGAATTTGCCAATTTGTCCATTCGCCAAATTCCCCGGCCAGGCCAGCAGGCAGGTGAGGGAATCCAGGAAGTGCTGGATCTGCACCCCCTCGTCGTCCACAATAGTGGTCAGGCCGGCCCGTTCGTTCCAGGCCAGCAGTTCGTCGCGGTAACGCCGGAACGCGGCCAGTTGGGCCGGGGACAGGTCCAGCCCCAGCAACCGTTGGGCTTCGCCCTTTAGCAGTTCCATTTTTCAACCTTCGCCACGAATTTCACGAATCCACACGAAAGGATATGGAATTAGTGAAATTCGTGTAATTCGTGGCCAATAATACTACGCGGACGCCCACAGCCGGGTCTCCAGCACCTGCTCCGGGGCGAAGCCGTCCAGCCGCAGGTAGTAGCGCGCGGCGTCCAGCAGCACCTCCAGCGGCACCAGCCCCACGATCTCGCTACTGCTCACCGGCACGCCGTAGCGTTCAGCTTCCAGCCGCACCAGTTCAAAGACCCGGTAAAGCGGCGTCTGGAACGGGTCGGTGAGGTTCATCGTGACCTGCGCCACTGGCCGTCCGTCTTTCTCCACGAGCACCCCCAGGGCCTTGACGTTCGCCAGGCCGCCGGTTCTGGCGCGCACGGCCCGGGCCACAGCTTTGGCCACCACCACATCCGCCGTACCCAGGTTCACATTGTAGGCTACCAGGAAGATGCGTGCGCCCACAGCTACTGCCCCGGCCGTGGGGTGGGGTTGCTGGGGGCCGCAGTCTGGCATCCAGGCCGGGTCGCGCATCTTCTCGGCCAGGCCCTCGAACTCGCCCCGGCGCACGTCGGCCAGGTTGCGGCGTGCCGGGTGTCTGGCGGCCTCCTCGTAAAAGTAGACCGGCAGCCCCAGCTCCTCGCCCAGGCGCTGGCCCAGGGCATGGGCCGCCGCCACTGCCTCGGCCATCGTCGTCTCCCCCAGCGGCACGAACGGGATCACGTCCACCGCCCCGAACCGGGGGTGTTCACCCCGGTGCTGATTCATGTCAATCAGGCGCACGGCCGCCACGCTTACGGCGAACGCAGCCTGGGCTACCGCCTCCAGCGGCCCGATGAGGCAGAGCACGGTGCGGTTGTGGGCAGCATCGCTGGACACATCCACGGCGACGTCGGGCGATGTTCGCGCGGAGGCTACGATCTCCCGGATCACGGCCTCCCGGCGGCCTTCGCTGAAATTGATGGCGCATTCGACGAGTTTGGGCACGGTTCCTCCTGTGGCTGCTGGTTACTCGTTGCTGGAAGCTGGTGGCTGGTTCGTAACTGCTCACCCTCCCGCCGGTTCTGGCACGATCTCCAGGCCAGAGTGGACCTGCTTGACCCGTTGCCAGACACTTTTGAACCTGCGGGAGGGTACAGGCTGAGCAGTTACGCTGGTTCTATACCCGGGCCAGCAGTTTCAGGCCCACAAGGCGTTCCATGACGATGCGCTCAGAGCGGGTGAGTCGGCCCAGGGGCCGGCGTTGCCCGGCATCCCGGATCGCCTGGGCGTGGCCGGGCAGCAGCGTATCCCAGTCCAACTCCAGCAGTTGCCGGGCCGTGGCCTCCATCTGCGGCTGGTCGTCGCAGGTCATGAGGGTGAAGAGGACCCGCCCGCGAGCACCCAGGGCGTCGCCGGCAAAGAGTGCCCGGCGAGCGGGGCTGTGCAGGGCCAGGCTCCCCGGCGTGTGGCCCGGTGCGGCCAGCACGTGCAGGTCCCACTCAGCCAGGGCCGGGCTATCAGGGGGCAGATCATGGAGGCGAGCCAGATGGGCCGGGGTAAGTCGGCCCGGCGTATGCATGGTCTGGCTACCATTGGTCCGGTAGATTGGCCGGGGTTGCTGTTCGCGCAGGATGGCAGCATCAGCGGGACCGGCATAGGCGATGGCCTGGGGGGCGGCGTCTAGCAACGCGCCCAACGCCCCGGTATGGTCCTCGTGCCAGTGGGTGATGACGATAGCCTGCAGGTCAGCCGGGGCGTAACCGGCGGCCCGGATGCAACTCAGGATGCGGCCTTCGCTGCCGCGCGAGCCGGCGTCCACCAGCAACAGGCCGCGCGGGTTCGCGCGCGTCACCAGGTAGGCCCGGGTCATCCACGGCACGACCAGGAAGCGCACCGCGATCTCGTAAACGTCAGGCAGGATTTGTATGGACATGATGATCACCTCAAATAGAAGGTTGCTCGCCCGCGGGCTAAAGCCCGCGCTACGATTTTCGATGACCGGGTGGGCAACTTTACCGCAAGTGCCATCGGCGCCAGCCGGCCACATAGTAATGTAGCACCGCCGCCTCGTCCAGCGTGCTCACCGCTGTGGGCATCTCCGCGATGTCCGGCGGAAAGACGAACAACGTCTCCAGGATGGCCGGCGTCAGGTAGCGCAGGGGCACAGTCAGCCGAATCCGCCTCTGGTCCACGGTCAGGTCCGACGCCAGGTTGAAGCCCCAATCGCCAAAGCTGGGGATATAGGCGTGATAGGGCCGGGGAACAAGGCCGGCTGCTGCCAGAGTGTGGTTAATGCACCAGAACGTCTCCCGCGTGAAATACACTGACGACGATTGCACGGCCACCATACCGCCCCGGGCCAGGTGCTGCTTCACCAGGCGATAGAACTCAAGGCTATAGAGCTTGGCCAGGCTCTCGTTGTTCGGGTCCGGCAGGTCAATGATGATGACCGGGTAGCGGTCCGACGTGCGTTCCAGGAACTTGTAGGCGTCATCGTTAACCACATGGACCTTCTGACTGGTCAAAGAACCCTGGTTCAGTTCCACAAACGGCGGGTACGTGGCAAAAAGGTGTGTCACCTGAGGGTCAATGTCCACGATGGTGATGCTGCCCACGTCGCTGTATTTCAGCACCTCCCGGGCCGCCAGGCCATCGCCACCCCCCAGCACCAACACCGTTTCGCGGGAAGGGGCCAGACTCAGGGCCGGATGCACCAGGCTCTCGTGGTAACGATACTCGTCCACCGAGCTGAACTGGATGTTGCCGTCAATGAAGAGCCGCAAGTCATCGTTCCACCGGGTCACCACCAGCCGTTGATAGGGCGTCTGCGCGGCATAGATGATCTCGTCCCGGTAGAGCCGCTCCTCGATGAACGAGGTGATCTGTTGCGATGAGACCAGCCCGGCCGCCAGCAGAGCTGCGACCACTGTGGTCAACGATAGAACCCGCCAACGCCCGGTGAGTTGCTGTCGGAACATGTAGAGATTGACCAGCGCCACCCCCAGGTTGAACATCCCCATGAGGAATGCGGTCTTGATCAGGCCCAGATAGGGCAGGAGCAGGGCGGGAAACGCCACTGATGCCACCAGTGCGCCGATATAATCCAGCGAGAACACGTCAGCGATGACGTTCTTGAGGGAGCTATAGCCCTGGGCCAGGCGCGTGAGCAGGGGAATCTCCAGTCCGATGAGGCTGCCGATGACGGTGATGACCAGCACCATGACCACGTGATAGCTCTGGGTGTAGGCAAAGGTCACGAACAACAGGCTGACCGAAAACCCGCCGACGAGGGCCAGGGCCGTCTCCACGAGCAAGAACCAGCGCAGCAGATCCCCTTCCACCCGGCGAGAAAGGAACGATCCCAGGCCCATGGCACTCATGAACAGGCCGATGGTGATGGAAAAATGGGTCACGCTATCGCCCAAGAGATACGAGGACAGGCTGCCCACGAGCAACTCGTAGACCAGGCCGCAGACGGCGATGATCAGCACCGAGGCGAGCAGCGTCGTCAGTTGACGGCGGGGAAGTGAAGCAGTTTGCAGGGAGGTTGATACAGCCAAACAGTCCTCCGACGAATCAACGAATGGACGAATTGACGAACATTTGTGTCAACTTGAGCCAGGCAAGCGGTTGAAACCGCGCCTGGGGAGCCTTCGGCTGGCCGTCCACGGAGGTGGGCGCCCGGCTGCAAGCCCTTCAGGCGCGACCTCGGTCGCTGAAGTTGGCACAGACGAATGGACGAATGACGTTGACGGCTGACGTTTGACGCCTGACGGAGGGATCATAGTCGGCGGGGCAGGCTTTGTCAAGCGGTTTCACGGCTTTTCGTAGCCTTTCGTGATCAGGGCTTGACAAATCGGCCGAATAGGAGTATACTGTAGCGTAGTTAGATAGCTAACCTCTTAGTTATATTTCTAACGCCTAAAGGAGGGAGTTGCCCACGCGCGGGGCGCACCCCGTGGCACGAAAATACGCCGGTGTGCTCGCGCGGGGTCTGCGACCCCGCGCCGGCGGCGGGTGGCACTCCCTGCGGTCGCCGCCGCGAACGGGGTCTATTTTCGGAGGAGGACAGTGAAAGCCGATCCGATAGCCAAACTGGTCGAGCTGGGCTTCTCGGAGTACGAGGCCAAAGCGTATGTGGCCCTGCTGCGCAAAAGCCCGGTCACCGGCTACGAGCTGGCCAAGCTCTCCGGCGTGCCCCGCTCCATGATCTACGAGGTGGCCGGCAAGCTCACGGCGCGCGGCGCAGCCATGACGCTGCGCAAGGATGGGACCGTGCAGTATGCCCCGGTGCCGGCCGCCGAGTTCCTGGACAATCTCCACCGTGAGCACGAGGAACTCATCGCCGCGCTCAAGGAGGACCTGGTGGCCCTGGCCGTACCGCCGGACCTGGAGTACGTCTGGCACATCGAGGGCTATGAGAACATCATGGCCAAGGCGGAGGAGATGATCGCCCAGGCCCGGGCGGAGGTCTACCTGGCCCTGGTGCCGGCCACGTTCCCGGCCCTGCAGCCGTTCCTGGCCGAGGCCGTCGTGCGGGGAGTGCAGGTGGTGCTCTACACCGCCAGCCCGTTGGACTTGCCCGGCGGCCGGGTGGTCGTGGCGCGCATGTCCGGGCAGGCTCTGGACCAGGCTCGGGGCCTGGGGCTGATCCTGGTCATTGACGGGCAGGAGGTCCTGATCGCCGAATGGCTCACCGAGACCCAGGCCCGGGCCTCGTGGACCAGCAGCCCGCTCCTGGTCTTTATCGCCGAGCATCACCTGCGCACCGACCCGTACCTGCCGCAAATCCTGGACTGCCTGGGGGACCGGGCGCTGGAGCTGATCCAGGAGGACGACCGGGAGTTGTTTGCGCGGGCGTTGGAGAGCGAGATCGCACACAAGGCGTAAAACGTGAAACGTCAAACGTAAACGTAGTGATCGGGAAATTACGTTTTACGCTTTACGAAGCACGTTTCAGGAGGACCCCCATGTTCACCCCACGCAACGTCATCATCGCCGTCATCGTGCTCGCCATCCTGGCCGTGGGCGGCTGGTGGACCTACACGTCCTTCGTGGCCCCCTCGCAAACCGCTGCGCCCACGCCCATCGCGCAGAACGACGCTGGGAACGTGGTTTCCGCCTCGGCGCGGGTGACGCCGGCCCGCTGGGCTGCGCTGTCGTTCCCGGCCGGGGGGCGCGTGGTATCTGTGCTGGTGCAGGAGGGCGACAGCGTGACTGCCGGCCAGGAACTCGTCCACCTGGACGACGCCGCGCTGCGTTACACCGTGGAGACGGCCCGGGCCAACCTGGCCGCGGCCGAGGCCAACCTGGCGCGCTTGCGGGCCGGGGCCAGGCCGGAAGACATCGCGGCGGCCCAGGCAAACCTGGACACGGCCAAAGCGAACCTGGCCCGACTGCAACGTGGGGCCACCAAAGAGGAGATCGCCATCGCCCAGGCTCAGGTGGACCTGGCCCAGGCCGAGGTGAACCGCGTCCAGAGCAACTATGACCGGATCAAAGGCTGGGGCGGCCCGGCTGAAGCAGAGGCCGCCCACGCCCTGAACATCGCCCACGCCAACCTGGCCGTGGCGAAAGCCGAGTTGGCCCGGGTGAAGGCTCCGGCCACGCCGGAGGCCCTCGCCGCCGCCCAGGCCCAGGTGAGCGCGGCCCAGGCCGCCCTGGATAAGCTCAAGGCCGGGGCCACGCCGGAGGAGATCGCCGCCGCCCAGGCTCAGGTGAGCGCGGCAAAGGCCGCGTTGGGCCAGGCCGAGGCCGCCCGGAACGACACGGTGCTCAAAGCCCCCTTCGCCGGGACCGTGGGGCGTGTGAGCGTGCGTGTGGGCGAGATGGCCGCGCCGGCCGCGCCGGTCATCGTAATCGGCGACCTGAGCACGCTGCGCATCGAGACCACGGACCTGGATGAGGTCTCAGTGGGGCAGGTGCAGGTGGGCCAGGAGTGCCAGGTCACGGTGGACGCGCTGCCGGGCAAGGTGCTGCGGGGCCAGGTCGTGCGTATCGCCTCCATGTCCACAGCCGAGGCCGGCGGCACGAACTACACGGTCATCGTGGAGCTGCTGGACAAAGACCCGGCCCTGCGCTGGGGCATGACGGCGGCGGTGGACATTCCGGTGAAATGAAACGTGAAACGTCAAACGTCAAACGTCATTCGTCATTCGTCGCTGAACTTTTGACAGGTGACGTTTGACGCATGACGCTTGACGCATGACAAGAGGCATCAGCATGAACAACGACATGGTCGTCCAAACACGAGAGTTGACCCGCGTCTACGGCGACGGGGACCGGGTGGTGGCGTTGGACCACGTGACCCTGGACGTGCCGCGCGGGCAGTTCATGGCCGTCATGGGGCCGTCGGGGAGCGGCAAGTCCACGTTATTGCACCTGCTGGGCGCGTTGGACCGGCCCTCGTCCGGTCAGGTCATCGTCAACGGGCAGGACCTGGCGCAGGTGCGCAACCTGGACGCCTTCCGGTCCCGCACGGTGGGGTTCGTGTTCCAGATGCACAACCTCATTCCCACCCTCACGGCGCGAGAGAACGTGGAGGTGCCCATGCACGAGCAAAGGCTGGGCAGCCGGGCGCGTCGTGAGCGAGCCACGGAGCTGCTGGGGCTGGTGGGCCTGGGGGACCGGGCCGGGTTCCTGCCCAACCAGTTGAGCGGCGGCGAGCGGCAGCGGGTCGCCATCGCCCGCGCGCTGGCGAACGAGCCGGCCATCATCCTGGCCGACGAGCCGACCGGCAACCTGGACACGACGAACGGCGAGGAGATCGTGCGGCTGTTCCAGCAGTTGAACCGAGACCAGGGCGTGACCATCATCCTGGTGACGCACGACCCGTCGGTGGCCCGGATGACCCGGCGGGTGGTGACGCTGCGCGATGGCCGGGTGCTGCGCGACGAGGCCATTGACAGCCCGTTCATGGAAGACCTGCGCGACCTCAAGGCATCGGCGTTGGGCAAGGCCCTGCTGGCCGGCGAGGTGCCGGCCGAGGTGGCGGCTGTGCTTGACGACGAGGCCCCGGCCTTGCGCGAGTTGCTGGCCCGGGTGTAGGGAGCAGGGGAGCGGAGGAGCGGGGGAGCGGAGGAGAGGCTTTTGGCAAGGGGGAAACGGTGATCCAGGGGCATCGGGAACTGGATGTATATCGGCTGGCCTTTGATGCCGCGATGCGTATCTCTACTCTGACAAAGGCTTTTCCACGGGAAGAATCTTACTCGCTTGTTGACCAAATTCGCCGCTCGTCCCGATCCGTATGCGCGAATATTGCAGAAGCCTGGCGAAAGCGCAGGTATGAGGGGGCATTTGTCAGCAAGTTGAGCGATGCCGAGGCAGAGGCGGCGGAGACGCAGGTCTGGCTCCAGTTCTCCCTGGAGTGTGGCTATGTGACTCCTGAGGTTTGCCAGGAATTGCACCAGGCCTATGATCACGTTATCGGCAAACTGGTCAATATGATCTCTAATCCCAGGCCCTGGTTGCTGTCCCGGAGGAATCGCCGATGACCACTACCTCTGCTCCCCTGCCCCCCAGCACCTCTGCCCCTCCGCACCCGGGCACCTCTGCCCCTCCGCCCCCGGGCACCTCTGCGCCCAGCGTCACCGTCGTCTTCCGTCCCGCCGAGAAACGGGTAGAGGTCCCGCCGGGTACCCTGCTCAGCGACGCGGCCCGGCAGGCCGGGGTGGACATCCTGATGCCCTGCGGCGGGCAGGGGCGGTGCGGCCGCTGCGCCGTGGTGGTGGAATCGGGGACGGTCCGCCGCC
>DAOTYG010000131.1:0-32859 GCA_034435155.1 Anaerolineae bacterium
CCCCCAGGCCCCGCCCACGGCCCCCCCCACTACCAGCGCCGGGCCAAAGACATCGCCGGAGCCGCCGGAACTCACGGTAAACGCCGTGACTGCCGACTTGAGCACAACCAGGATCAGCAGCGAGGTCACGGCCACCTCGCCGCGCAGGGCCAGGGCCAGGGTCTCCAGGCCCGGCCCCAGGAGCGGCGAGCGAGTGCCTTCCAGGGGGAACAGGAACGCCACCATACCCACGGCCAACCCGCCCACGGCCGGGCGCACAAAGGCCGGCAATCGCCAGCCGTTGAACACATCCTCGGCCACGGTGAGCAACCAGGAGAAAAAGACGGCCACCACACCGGCTACCAGGCCCAGGATCGCCACCAGGATCAGATCGACCGGCTGCGTCAGCGGATAACCTGGTGCGGCCAGGGAGGGGGTGGGACCCATGACCGCGCGACGCACGGCCACGGCGCTGCCCGTGGCCACCAGCATGGCGATCAGCGTTCCCCCGTGTCCAGTCCACCCGGTGGGGAACCCACCCAGGATCACCTCCAGGGCGAAAGCCAGGCCGGCCAGGGGTGTGTCCAGGACGGCAGCGATAGCCCCGGCACTGGCCCCGGCCAACAGCGTGTGGCGTCGCGCCGGGGATAGCTTCAGCCCGGCGGCCAGGGCCTCCGCCAGAGCCGCTCCGCCCAGCACAGTCGGGCCTTCCTGACCGGCTGATCCGCCGGTTCCCAACGTCAGGATCGTCGCTACCGGTCTGGCGAGGGCGACGATGGGCCGCACGCCGCCGAGATCGCTCATGGCGACCATGATCTCCGGGATGCCCGGCCCACGTACCTCCGGCGCACCCCAGGCGGCGATGATCCCCACCAGCAACCCACCCAGGGCCGGCACCAGCACCACCACGTAGGGTTGCAGCGGGCTAAAGGGTTCCAAAAGGGGGCCATAGCAGAACGCACGGAGGGCCGGGATCGCCTGTAGCAGGATTACTGCCAGCACGCCGGTCGCCGTCCCGGTGACGGCGGCCAGGGCGATGGTGAGAGCCGGCCCGGAGATTGGCCCGGCCGGGGCCGGCCGGGGAGGGGCGGGCATCGCCGGTGACGGGGCTGGTTCGTCAGGCGACGGGAGCTCCACAGCGACGGACGGCGTTTCCACCTGGTCCGCCGGGCCGGCGAGAGGGCCAGTTGACCCTATAAGAACCTGGTTACTGGCGGGATCAGGCGGTTTTGCTCCAGAGGCAATCAAAGAGTCTTCTCTCATGCTTTGCGGCAGGCGCAGATAGCCTTTAACCTCCCGCCGGGTTGAACGCTCACCTTATCACGTACAAGATAAGCAACGATGACAGGCCCCACAACAACACATCAATCAGGATCGGCAGGTCCTTCACCACGATCTCGTCGGGATTGCCCCCCTGATTTCGCTGATGGACCAGGTACAGATAGCGAAAGATGCCATACAGCACAAAAGGGATGGTGAGCATCATACTGTGGTCAGTGGGCAGGTTAGGCGCGGTAAACGTATACAGGCAATAAGCCATGATGGTGGACGAAGTGACCACCGCGATCATCTGGTCCAACAGGCGGGGGCTATATTCCTGCAAGATCTGACGATGGTTTATAGCCGCGTCATTCAGGAGCACCAGCTCATGGCGACGTTTGTTGAGGGCCAGGAACAGGGCCAGCAGGACAGTCATCACGTAGAGCCAGGGGGAGATATGGATGTCCAACACCAACGGCCCGGCCATGGCCCGCATGACAAAGCCCAGGGCGATAGTGAACACGTCAATGATGACCACGTTCTTGAGGGCGAACGAATAGGCCAGCATGGTCGCCAGATAAGCGGTGGCGATGGCGCCAAAGGGTGGGTTCAGTAGAAAGGCCGCCGGGATACAACAGGCCACGATCAGGGCGGCGAGCGCAGCCGCCTGCCAGACCCTGATCTCCCCGGCTGGCAGGGGACGCAGCCGTTTGCGAGGATGCTGGCGGTCTTTCTCGATGTCGGCGATGTCATTGACCAGGTAGACGGTACTGGAGAGCAGGCAGAAGATGATAAAGGCCAGGGTGGTCTTGGCGAACGGTCCCGGGCTGAAGAAAAGCCGGTCGTCGGAAAAGAGGAGGCCCAGGAACACAAAGCCGTTCTTGGTCCACTGCTTGGGCCGCATGGTTTTGACCAGGCCCCGCAGCGTGGTCCACCGGGAAGCGGGTCGGGCAATGACTTTCGATGATGACATGAAACCCCCAGGCAATTACGAGCATTACGAATAATGATACTCCATTTCCGGAGGATCGTCAACCGTGGATCATTGACATCCGAGGGGAAAGACTGCCTTAGTCCAGTATTGCTCCAGGCTTTGAGATACAGCGAAAAGCTGGCCGGTTAATTATGTTAACCTTTCACCAACCTTTGTTTATCCCCCTTGCAAATTCTCTGGTTGTAGTTTATAATATAGTTGTACGTGACCAACCGGCAGTTATAAGAACTGTGAGGGGCACTAACTGCAACGGTCAAGGCAGCAAGAATCAACTAAAAAGAAGGAGGTAAAAAGACATGCCGTTATACGTTGATCGGATCCGGAGTTCCTATGAGGGACTCACCAAAAGCCAGCAGAAACTGGCGAACTTTGTGGTAGACAACTATCGGGATGTAGCTTTTATGACCTGCGCCGAGTTAGGCCATGCCCTGGAGGTAGACCAGGCCACGGTGGTCCGTTTTGCCCAGGCCCTGGGCTATAGCGGCTACACGGAATTGCTGGATGAGATCCAGGAGATCGTCAAGGCTGAGCTAAAGACGGTACGCGAGATCCCAGAGATGGTGACCACGCCGGACCAGGCCTTTTACAAGGTTCTACTCTTGGAAAAGGCGAATCTGGATACCCTCTTGACTGCCATAACCCCGGAAACCATCAAGGATGTCGTGGGTACCCTGAAAGCGGCCCGGCGCATCTATGTGATCGGCGAGGGGGCGGAAGGTTATGCTGCTGACCTCTTCAGTTGGATGCTACGCCAGGCTGGCCTGCCGGCCTATACCATCGAGCGCGATGTGGCCTCCCGCAAGATGACCCTGGCGCAACTGGACAAGGGAGACCTGATGGTGGGCGTCTGCTATACCGCTGAACCAGTAGACACAGCCGAAGTCGTCCGGCTCGCCCGCGAAAAAGGCGCTGACACTCTGGGCATTGTCACCAGCGGCACCAATCCAGTGGCCCAGGCCGCCCACAAGATCTTTACCGTACCCAGCGAAGGCACGGATGGCCCCTCGTTAGTGCCCATCATTACCGTCATGCTGGCGTTGGTCCGGGCCATCCCGGCGAGCTAGAGACCCACTCCAACTGCCCACCCTCCCGCAAGTTGGGGAGGGTACAGGGTGAGCAGCTACTGGTCAAACGAACTTGCGAGAACGACCGCATGGGGCGGGGAGATTCCCCGCCCTTTTATCACCCAACCTGATGACCATCGCTAAAGACTGGCGAAAGGAGGTTGCGAGATGTTCGAGATCGGATTGGTGCTGGTAGCGGTTGCCGTGGTGACGGTGGCGTTCGTGATCTTTGTCGCCATCGCCTACCTGGCCAGCCGGTACAAAAAAGTGGGGCCTAATGAGGTACTGGTGATCTCTGGCCGACGGCATACCAGAGTGGACCCGGAGACCGGCCGCAAGGAAAAAGTGGGCTTTCGCCTGGTCCGGGGTGGGGGCGCGATCATCCTGCCGGTGGTGGAACGGGTGGATGCCTTGAGCCTGGAGTTGATGACCATCGAGGTTCGCACGGAGGACGTTTATACGTTAGAAGGCGTGCCGGTGACCGTGGATGGCGTGGCCCAGATCAAGATCGCCAGCGATGACGTGGCTCTGGCCACTGCTGCCGAGCGTTTCCTGAGCAAGAGCCGGGTGGACATCGAGCATGTGGCCCACGAGACGCTGGCCGGCCACCTGCGGGCCATCCTGGGCACCCTCACCGTAGAGGAGATCTATAAGGACCGCGATGCCTTTGCCCAGCAGGTCCAACAGGTCTCCGCTGGCGACCTGCGCAACATGGGCCTGGGCATTGATAGCTTTGTCATCAAGGACATCCGCGACGAGCAAGGCTATCTGGATGCCCTGGGCCAGGCCCGTCTGGCTCAGGTTAAACGCGATGCAGCCATCGGTCAGGCTATCGCGGCCCGGGATGCCACGATCAAGTCGGCCGAGGCCCGGCAGGAGGGAGAAACCGCCAAGTACATTGCCGAGACCAAGATCGCCGAGGCCAATAAGAACTACCTGGTGCAAAAAGCCGCCTACGACGCCGAGACCAACCGCCGCAAGGCGGAGGCGGAACTGGCCTATGTGCTCCAGCAGAATATCACCAACCAGCAGGTAAAGGAGCAAGAAGTCCAGATCGAGGTCGTGGCGAAAAAGAAGCAGATCGAGGTCCAGGAGCAGGAGGTAGCCCGCAAGGAGCGCGAGCTGATGGCCACAGTCCAAAAGCCAGCCGAGGCCGAACGTTACCGTGTGCAGACCCTGGCCGAGGCGGAAAAGTTCAAGACGTTGACCCAGGCCGAGGGCCAGGCTTCAGCGATCCGCTCCGTGGGCCAGGCCGAGGCCGACGCCATCCGGGCCAAAGGTCTGGCCGAGGCCGAGGTGGTGCAGGCTAAGGGCTTCGCTGAGGCCGAGGCGATGCTCAAGAAGGCCCAGGCCTGGCAGCAGTACAACCAGGCGGCCATCCTCCAGCAGCTTATTGAGGCCCTACCACAGGTAGCGGCGGCCATCGCCGAGCCATTGAGCAAGATGGAGCGCATGGTGGTCATCAGCACCGGCGGCGAGGGGGCCGGCTCCAGTAAGGTCGCGCGGGACATCGTGGACATGGTGGCCCAGGTGCCGGCCACCCTGGAGGCCATCACCGGCGTAGACCTGACGGAGACGCTCAAGAACCTGCCCGGTGTTCTGGGCAAAAAACCTTCTGAGCCTGCGGAATAATAGCCTATCCGTAACTGCCTACCCTGAACCCTCCCGCAGGTTAGAGTTGCCAGCCGTTTTCTAACCTGCGGGAGGGTAGCGGGCAGAGCGTATAGTCCAGCTCTGCCCATGGAGAAACCAATGCCCACCGAACTCGACCGCCTGACCACGCTTTATCAGATCGCGCAGACCATCAACTCCAGTCTGGACCTGGACGAGGTGTTGGCCCTGGTAATGGACAAGGTGATCGAGATGACCGGGGCCGAACGCGGCTTTCTGATGCTGGTAGATGAGGCCGGGCGGCTCGATTTCAAGGCCGCCCGGCACATGGCCCGGGCCGACATAGAGGAACCGGCCTTCCAGGTGAGTCGAGGGATCGTGGAACAGGTGGCCCGGACCGGCCAGCCCCTGCTCGCCACCGATGCCCAGTTCGATGACCGGCTGAGCAGCCGGGCCAGCATCCTTTTCCTGGGTGTCCACTCGATCCTCTGTGTGCCCCTGCAGGTTAAAGACCACGTCATCGGCCTGGTCTACGTGGATAGCCGCCTGCACGCCAATAGCTTTAACAATGATGACCTGCAAACGTTGACCACCTTTGCTAACCAGGCCGCTATCGCCATTGACAACGCCCGGAAATATACCGAGTTGCAGGAGCTATATCGCACAGTCCGCGAGAAGGAACGCCTGGAGCAGGAGTTACGCCTGGCGTATAGCATCCAGGCGCGGTTGCTGCCCCAACAAGTCCCCACTGTGCCCGGCTGGGAGTTCGCGGCGGTCTGGGAGCCGGCCCGCGAGGTGAGCGGCGACTTTTACGATTTCATCCCCACCCCGGACCACCGCTGGGGCCTGTTCATCGCCGATGTGGCGGACAAGGGCGTACCGGCGGCGCTGTTCATGGCCATGGCCCGGGGCCTGCTCTGGGCCAGTCGCGCCGACGCCACCAGCCCGGCCCAGGCCCTGGAGCAGACCAATCGCCATCTGGAGGTCCACGCTGCCCCGGGCATGTTCATCACCGCCTGCTATGCCATCCTGGACCCGGCCACCGGCATCGTGACTTATGCCAATGCCGGCCATAACCGGCCGCTATGGGTGCGCGCTGACGGTACGGTGACCGAACTGGGCAGCAGCGACATCGCTCTGAGCGTGATGCCCGAGGCCCGTTACCAGGAACACCGCGTCACCCTGGTCCCTGGTGATACCCTGGTAATGTGTACTGATGGCGTGACAGACGCGACAAACGCCGCCGGGCAACACTTTGACCGGACCCGGCTGATTGACGTGCTCACCCAGACGCGAGGTAAGGGCGCCCCGGCCATGGCTCGCCACATCGTCCAGGCCGTGCAAGAGTTCAGCGCCGGCACTGCCCCCTTTGATGACCTGACGTTGCTGGTGGTGAGCCGATCCTTGTAGCGCAAATGGTAACTGCCTATCCTCCGCGCGCCCGGCCAGGGGGCTGTGCTCGCGCGGGGTGTGCCACCCCGCGCCCGGTGGCGGGTCACACACCCTACGGTCGCCGCCGCGAGCCAGGGGGGTGAGGTCGAGCTATTTACAAGGAGGCAAAAGTGGACTATAACGCTCTGAACGAGATGCTTCACCGGCAACTTCGGCTCCAGACCACCCCGGTGGTCGTCAGGCTGGCCCACTCCGCCGACGAGGTGCCGCCGAAGGCGCGCCACCCGCGACACACGTTGGGCGTGCGCCTCACCATCTGCCAGGGGTTCGGCATGGCCCGGCGCTACGGCTGGACCCTGGCCCTGGCGGCCCAGGACATCGCCTGCACGCCGGCTGCCCTGTGCTACGGCTTCCTGCGGCCCCCGGCAGACATGCCCAACCCGGCCGAGGCCATCGCCGAGGCGTTCCTGAGCATGGGCTACACCGTGGACCGGGAAGCACAATTGCGAGAACTGGCCTCGTTCCCCACCCGGGCCCCTGGCGAGGTGGAGGCCGTGGTGGTGGCGCCCCTGGATAAGGCCACGTTTGACCCGGATGTGGTGCTCATTTACGTGAACCCGGCCCAACTCGCGCGCCTGGTCATGGCTGCCGTCTACCCAACCGGCGAGCGCGTGCACGGCGAGTTCGCCGGGATCGGCGGCTCCTGCCTGGACGGGGTGCTGGGCACGTTGCGCGACCAGCGACCGCGTGTGGTCCTGCCCGGGGCCGGCGACCGCATCTTTTCCAGCACCCAGGATGATGAGCTGATCTTTGCCGTACCCGGCGGGCAATTGTTCGCCATCGCGGATGCGCTGGGCAAGGCCGGCCACGACAAAGGCATCCGTTACCCGGTGATGACCTTCCTGGCCTTCGAGCCGCGCCCGGCCGAGGCCTGGCAACGGTTGGCAGCCTTCCTGGAGCCGGCAAGAGAAGAGGAAAACTCATGAGCCTGGAGCAACTGCTCGCCGGTCATGGCCGTTTCGTAACTGTTCACCCATTTCCGTTAGCGACGCCAGGACATGGATTCATGCTGACCACAAGGACACAAAGGACACGAAGAATGGAGACTCTGTAGATGGAAAAAGTCTTCATGTCCTTTGTGGTGAGAGAAGAGACTGGCCTGAGCAGATACGTAAGGCGTTAATCAGTGTGAGGAGCTGAAAAATGTACAAAAAGATCCTGGTTCCATTGGAAGAAGTCCAGCCGACCGAAACCCACCTGGGGCATGCGGCCGCCCTGGCTGCCCATCTGGGAGCCGAACTGCTGCTCCTGCGCGTGATCACCGTGGTCCCCTCAGAGGACTATTTCATGCAACACATCCAGATCGAGGAAGGCTCCCGAGGCGCCCAGAAGCGGGCTGCCGCTGAGGAGCAAATGGCCCGCCTGAGTAAACAGTTGGCCCCCCACGGCGTGCCAGTCCAGACCGAGATCTTGGTCAGCGACAAGGCCGAGGATGAGGCCATCCTGGAATATGCTGCCCAGACGGGTAGCGACCTCATCGTCCTGCCGAACCAACGGCGTTCTCTGGTCAGCCGATGGCTGAAGGGCAATGTGGCCGCCAAAGTGCAGCGGCGGTCCCCAATCCCCGTTCTATTTGTCAGAGATTGACTACTTTGTACAACGGGTCGCACACCACAAGGAGCAGAGGCTTTAGCCGGTCGTGGCCCCCCGACTGTCTTGTTATCACGTAGGGCAGGTTTCCATACCTGCCGATGGTGCTATGGAAAGCCGCCCTGATGTGATAGTCAGACAGGCAGGGGGCATGGTCACAAGATATGGCCACCCGAAGGCCCGACTCCAGAATGGTCCAAACCAGTCAGTTACGTCAGAGGTGAAGATAGGAGGGAAATATGAATCGCCAAGAGATCATCAAGGCGCTCGAACATGATCTGCGCGCCGAGTTGAGCGCCGTGGAGATCTATGCCGCTCACGCGGCGGCCATCCCCCAGGATACCATCGCCGAGGGGGTGCTGGCTATCCTGGCGGTGGAGCAGCGGCACGCCCGCGATCTGGCAGCGCGCATCCAGGCTCTGGGCGGCACACCGCCGGAGCCAGGCCAGATCGAAACCATCATTGGGCGATCTGTTGGGGCGATCTCTGCTCAAACTTCAACCGCCGAGATGCTGCGCCTGGAGCTGGCGGAAGAACAGCAGGCCATCAAAGATTATGCGGCCCAGATCGCTGACATCCTGGACGACGAGGAGACGGTGGAACTGTTGGAGGAAAACCTGGCCGATGAGATGGAACACGCCCGGTGGCTCAAGGCGCAGCTCCGGGCCTTGCGCAGCTAAGGCCCGGAAGCAAGGAGAGCATAAGCCTTGATGACATTGGGCCTGGTTCTGCGCTATGGATCGGGCACGACCTTAACCAACACCCGACGCTGGCGCGGCCCATCAAACTCGCAGAAAAAGATTCCCTGCCAGGTGCCCAGCACCAGCCGACCGTTCTCCACCAACACTGTCAGCGACGGCCCCACCAGGCTGGATTTGATGTGCGCAGCGGCATTCCCCTCCGTATGATGGTAGTTATCGCTGAAGGGGATAACCTTATTCAGCTCATAAAGGATGTCACGCTTGACAGAGGGGTCGGCATCCTCAGTGATAGTGATCGCGGCGGTGGTATGGGGCACAAAGAGGTGACAGATGCCATTCTGGACCCCGCTCTCGCGGACGATGCGCTGAACTTCAACGGTTATGCTCTCCATTGTGGTCTGACCAGTAGTACGGATGGCAAGTTGGTGAATCATGATGCTCCTTTCGCTATGTGATCCCGTAGAGGTAAGAGGCACCCCGGCTCTGCGTATAAGGCATCGCTGGCAGTCCCCTATGTATTGGTTTCGAGGTGGCTCAGGAAACGCAAGGCCACGGCCAGCACCTCCTCCTCCGTCAGGCCGTCTGTGGCGATATAGAGATCGGCATTTTGGCGAGCATGGTGGAGGCGTTGTCGGCCCGTTTCCAGGTCCCGGTCAGTATAAGTGGTGTGGGGCCGGCGACGCCGGATCGCCTCCAGACTGGCATCCAGGTAGATAAGCACGTCCGGCCGGGCGATCCGCTGCCACATATCCGGCACATAGGAATGCTCCTGGGCACAGGACCGGGCCTGATAGCCGTATCGGCGCAACCCCTCAGCCAGTACTGTTTTGCCGGACGCACAGACACCAACTATTGATATGCGCATGAGCATTCTATCTGGTATCCCCCCCTGCTTTGCGGCCAGGGGAAGAGGGGGGATAAGGAAGGGGTTTTGCGGCGGGCGGCTTCGCCGCCCGCCGCAAAACCCCGCTTTCCCCCTCCCCTCGCCCGCCGCCCCAGGCGAGCGGGAGAGAGGAGGGGGCAGGGAGAGAGGTGAGAGCCAGGCGGAATTTTAACGCCCGTAAAAAGTGTAAACCAATTCCCCAGAAAATTGAACCATCCCGGATTGTAGCACAGGAAACCCGCTCTGACAAGCAGAATCATCTGACATCCGTGTATAACTTCTGTCAGGGAGGGAACAAGGGAAGAGAAAGCCTTTCTAGGGGTTTTTGCGGCGGCGAAGCCGCCGCAAAAACCCTACGAGACCTTCTTTCCCCTCCCCGAAGGGAAGCTAAGTGGGGAGCGGAGCAGTGCTCTCATACGTTTAATTACGCACGGCTGCCAGGAATCATCTGGAGTTGTGGCTTGAATTTGATCTCACCGGAGGAGATATGAAGCAGGAAGCGGAAGCGGTCAACATCACTATCATCGGTGGCGGATCATACAACTGGACGCCCAAGCTGTTGAGCGACCTGGCCCTGACCCGGGGGTTGCGCGGCCAGCTCACCCTCATGGACATCAACCCGCAGGCCCTGGATCTCATGGTGGCCCTGGGCCAGAAAACCATGCAAAAGTTAGGCGGTGGCTTTACGGTCCGGGGCACCACGGATCGGCGTGCGGCCCTGGATGGGGCAGATTATGTGGTCCTCACCATCAACACCGGCGGTTACGAGGCCAGCCGCCAGGACATCGAGATCCCGGAACGGTACGGCGTGGTCCAGACCGTAGGCGATACGGTGGGGCCGGGCGGCATCGTGCGGGGTCTGCGCAACGTGCCAGTGGTCGTTGGGATCGCCCAGGATATGGAACGCTTATGCCCGGAGGCCTGGCTGCTCAACTACTCCAATCCCATGTGCGTCCTCACCAGCGCCGTCCATTGGGCCACCGACATCAAAGCCGTGGGGTTATGCCACGAGTTACTGGGCCTGGAGATGAAGCTGATGTACGTCTGGGGGCCAGCCATTGGCGTGACCATCCCGGACCGCCAGAGCCTCAAGCTGACGGTGGGCGGCATCAACCACTTTTCCTGGGTCACCTCGGCCCACGTGGGCGGGTTGGACCTGTTCCCTGGCCTGCTGGAATACGCCCGCAGCTATCAGTTGCCCACCATCCCCTACGAGGAGTTCGACCCCATCGGCGACCTGTATGCAGTCAAGTTTGGTCTGTTCGAGACCACCGGCTGCCTGGGGGTGGCCGGTGACCGGCACATCGTCGAGTTCTGGCCGGGATTCATCTCGCCGGAATCCGATTACGGCTGGCGCTATGGCGTCAAGCGCACCACCCCGGACGATTTTGAGCGGTGGTACCGGGAGGCCGGCGCAGAAGCCCAGGCCATGGTAGAGGGCCGGGAAGAGATCTACGCCGAGCCGAGCGGCGAGATCGTATGGGAGATCGTAGACTCGATAGAACACGACCGGGGCCGGCAATTCTTTGTCAACCTGCCGAACCGGGGACAGATCGCCAACCTGCGGCAGGACGCCGTGGTCGAGACCTACGCCGTGGCCGACGCCCGGGGTCTCACGCCGGTAGCCTTTGGCAACCTGCCGGAGAGCGTCGCCCCCCTCACCCGGCTGCATATAGACATCCAGGAGATGGTGGTGGAAGCAGCCCTAACCGGCGACCGGGACCTGGCCCGTCGGGCCTTCATGCTGGACCCCATGATCCGCGATTTCCGGGCCGGGCGACTCATGTTCGATGAGCTGTGCGCCGCACAAGGACTATTCGCGCGGTGATCTTGGGCCACGGCGAAGCAGTCATGACGATCTTTACCAGGGTCACAAACTGTCCCGGCCACAGTCCCTGCACCATTGTCCGGATCCAGGTCAATCCCGACATCCGTGCATAACTTCTGTCAGATAGGGAACAAGGAGGGAGAAAGCCTTTCTGGGGGTTTTTGCGGCGGCTTCGCCGCCGCAAAAACCCCCTACCAGGCATTCTTTCCCCTCCCCGCATCGCGTAGCGGCGAAGTGGGGAGTGTGCGTTTAATTACGCACAGATGTCAATCAATCGCCTTGACGACTGTATTGCCGGGTGTTATAATGCTCACATCCGACCGGCCAGGCGCGCCGGGCGCACCCCGTGGCAGGAAGATACGCCGGGGTGCTCGCGCGCGCCTCGTGCCTGCGCTCCGCGCGGGCACGCAGCAGACGAGATCGCCCTGACCACGCGACCCGGCGTTTCGCCACCACGCAGAGTGTGGGTGCGAGCAAGCTCGTGCGGGATTTGAAACCCCACCGCGAGCAGTAAGGCCGGGGGCTATTTATGAAGGAGACCAGCAATGGAGTGTTGGAAATGCGGTAAACCAGCCCGGGGCATTTGTGTGTTTTGTGGCCGGGCCATCTGCAAGGAAGATGCCCAGCGGATGCCTCATCCGCTGGCCGCATTCGTGGGTCAGGGACAGATCCCCAAATTGATCGTGGTAGCCGATGCGCTCTTTTGCGGCGAATGTCGTCCGCAGCCAGAGCCTATCGAGATGCCAGAGATCTACTAGCCCGCCTGGTGGGGCAAAGGAGAGGCCCGATGGGCTTGTTCGATAGATTGCAATCGGAGATGGAGACCCGGCAGCGGGTGGAGGGTATCACACCCATGGACCTGCTGGACGTTTCGCCGGACCTGAGGAACGTTATCCATCACATTGCTCGCCGGGGAGAGATGAATCTGACCGAGATCGTGTTCGAGCTGGATCTGCGGCCCTCTGAGGCCCGGGCCTTGTTGGAGACCCTGGTGGAAAAGGGCTATCTGAGAGCGTTCGAAGTCCAGGGTGAACAACGATACAAGACTTTCTTCACTCGCCGCCGGGGACGCGAACTGCCGCTGAATATCTGGGAGACCCTGGGCAGTCGCCTGCAATAAGTTATGCTCATGCTCACGGCCGGTGTGGCCGGTCCACCCGTCTTTAGCGCTGGGGCGCAGAACCCTGGCGAGTACATAATACAAGGAGACAACATGGCACGCATCATCTCCATCCACTCCTTTCGGGGTGGGACAGGCAAATCCAATACTACCGCCAACGTGGCTGCCTTACTGGGTCTGGAAGGGAAACGCGTCGGGGTGATTGATACCGACATCAACTCGCCGGGCATCCATGTGCTGTTCAACATCCAGGAGGACGAGATAGCCCACTCGCTCAACGATTACCTGTGGAGCAAGTGCAGCATCGAGCAAACTGCCCTGGATGTGACGCCACGCCTGAACGCGACGATCCGGCAACGGGCCAGGGAGGGCGGTCAACCGCCCCAGGAACTCAGGGGGCAGGTCTTCCTCATCCCGTCCAGCATGAAGGCCGGCGAGATCGCCCGGGTCTTGCGGGAAGGATACGACGTGGGCCTGCTCAACGATGGCTTTCAAGAACTGATCCGCAAGCTGAACCTGGATGTATTGATGATTGATACGCACCCGGGCCTGAATGAGGAAACCATCCTCTCCATCGCCATCTCCGATGTGCTGGGTATTATCATGCGCCCGGACCAGCAGGACTTCCAGGGAACCAGTGTCACGGTGGATGTGGCGCGCAAGCTCGATGTGGCCCAGTTATTGATCATCGTGAACAAGGTGCCGGCGGTTTTTGACCCACACGAGGTCAAGACCAAAGTGGAGCAGGCTTACGGTTGCCCGGTGGCAGCCGTACTGCCCCATTCCGACGAGATGATGGCCCTGGCCAGCGGCGGCATCTTTGTCTTGCACTACCCGGACCACCCGATGACGGGACTTTTCCAGCAAGCGGCGGCACGGCTGATGGCCTAGAAAATACTGACATCCGGGCACAACTTTTGTCAGGGGAAGGAACAAGGGGAAGCCTTTCTGGGGGTTTTTGCGGCGGCTTCGCCGCCGCAAAAACCCCCACCAGGTATTCTTTCCCCTCCCCGCACCATGTAGCGGTGCCCTCATGCGCTTAATTACGCCCGGCTGTCAGAAATACGCTTGACAAGATCGGCTACTCACAGTATACTTTGATAACTTGTCAGGGAAGCCTCCCCGAAAGGACGCGAAGTGGGGAGCGGAGCAGTGCCCTCATGCGTTTACGCCCGGATGTTAGAGGAAGGCTGACATCCGTGCATAACTTCTGTCAGGGAGGGAAAAGTTAGGGAGAAAGCCTTTCTGGGGGTTTTTGCGGCGGCGAAGCCGCCGCACCCCCCTACCAGGCATTCTTTCCCCTCCCTGCATCGCGTAGCGGCGACGAAGTGGGGAGTGGGGCAGGGCCCTCATGCGTTCAATTACGCACGGATGTCAGGGAAGGCTCTTGACCGAGGGGAATAGAGTGGTTATAATTCACCGGCGTGGATGCCTGAGTAGCTCAACGGTAGAGCAACCGCCTTGTAAGCGGTAGGTTAGTGGGTTCGAATCCCCTCTCAGGCTCCAGATAACCGGGGGCAGGTACCCAAGTGGCCAAAGGGGGCTGACTGTAAATCAGCTGCGTAAGCTTCGGTGGTTCGAATCCGCCCCTGCCCACCACCAGGCCCAGGTAGCTCAGGAGGTAGAGCACATTCTTGGTAAGAATGGGGTCATCGGTTCGAATCCGATCCTGGGCTCCATTTTTGATGAGCGTTGGCGTGCGCTCAGGAGGCAAAAGTCAACATGGCCGCGCAGCGTTTCGAACGCACCAAGCCCCATGTCAATGTGGGGACGATAGGCCATGTGGACCACGGCAAGACCACGCTGACGGCGGCTATCCTTAAAGTCCTGGCCTTGAAGGGGTTGGCCCGTCCTCACTCCTTCAAGAGCATTGACCAGGCCGGGGCCGAGAATCGGCACGGGGTGGGCATCAACATCGCCCACGTGGAGTATGAAACGGAGCACCGGCACTACCACCATGTAGATTGTCCGGGCCACGTGGATTATATCAAGAACATGATCACCGGCGCCACCCAGATGGACGGGGCGATCCTGGTGGTGAGCGCGCCAGAAGGCCCGTTGCCGCAGACGCGGGAACATATCCTGCTGGCGCGCCAGGTGGGTGTGCCGGCGATAGTGGTTTTCGTAAACAAAATAGAACTGGTAGACGATCCGACGCGGATCGAGGCCGTAGAAAATGCGATCCGCAGTTTGCTAAACCAATACGAGTTCCCGGGACCGGCCGCCCCCATGGTGCGCGGCAGCGCGCGTCAGGCTCTGCGCAGCGAGAGTACCGATCCCCAGGCCCCAGAATATGCCTGTATCTGGGACCTGCTGCGGGTGGTGGATAAATACATCCCCACGCCGGTACGAGACGTGGATAAGCCCTTCCTGTTGCCGATCGAGAGCGTCTTTGACCGAGAGCCGCAGGGGGTCGTGGTCACCGGTCGTGTGGAACGTGGCCTTGTCCGCCCGGGTGACAAGGTGGAGCTGGTGGGCCTGATGGCAGAGACGCTCCCGGCCGTGGTGGACAGCCTGGAGATGTTCGGCCAGGCCCTGGCGGAGGCCCAGGCCGGTGACAGCATTGGCTGCCTGTTACGTGGCCTGGCGGTTGAGCAGGTACGGCGGGGACAGGTGGTGGCAACGCCGGGCACCATCCGGCCGCTCACGCGATTCCAGGCTGAGGTCTATACCCTGCCCCGCGAGGAGGGAGGGCGCCACACGCCGTTTCTCACCGGCTATCGGCCCCAGTTTTATCTGCGCACGACGGATGTGGCCGGCCAGATCACCCTGCCCGAGTCCCTCAAGATGGTGCTACCAGGGGATAATGTGCGACTATACGTGAATTTGCAAGCCCCGGTAGCCCTGGAAGAGGGCCTGCGCTTTGCCATCCGGGAGGGTGGTAAGACCATCGGCGTGGGTGTCGTAACCAAGATCATGGATTAACGCTCAAGTTGGACCTGGGACACACCACAAGGAGTATAGGCTTTAGCCGGTCATGACCACAAGACCTCGTGCACCTCGGCGGTCTGTGACCGCCGAGCGCGAAGCGGCGGGTCACAGACCCGCTTGGAGCAACTTTTTCCATGTACTGAGTATAGGCTTTAGCCGGTCGTGACCACAAGACCTGAAGGCCAGACTCCAGAATTGCAAGTCCAAACACAAGGCAGGTAAACAGGCATGGCTAAAAAAGCCGATCGCGTGATCATCACTTTAGAATGCCCGGAGTGTCGGGAACGCAATTACACCACCACCAAGAACCGGAAAAACGACCGGCAACGGCTCGAGTTGTCCAAGTATTGCCGACGTTGCCGCAAGCATACCCTGCATAAAGAAACCAAATAGCAAATGGCAGATGGCAGACTCAGGGCGTAGTATCGCCATCAGCTAACTGCCGGGTCGCAGGCGGGTAGCTCAATTGGCAGAGCAGCTGTCTCCAAAACAGCAGGTCGCAGGTTCGAATCCTGTCCCGCCTGCCAGGTTTGTCTGGTGTGCGCAGCGATTGGCTCCCCATGGGCCAATCGCTGCTTTCACGAAGGCACGGAGGGCAAAAGCATGACGTGGCGTGATAATACCGTGGTGCGCTTCCTGCGTGAAACGCAGGGCGAACTGCGCAAGGTCGTCTGGCCGAGCCGCCGCGAGGCTACTAACCTTTCCATCCTGGTCATTGTGGTTTCACTGGTCCTGGGCCTGTTCCTATGGCTGTTGGATCTCATATTTGAACGGGGCATCGGGTTGCTGATGGGGAGCTGACCCTGGCCGGGAGGAACTATGGCACGCGGTGAAAGACCAGCCCCGGCGGAACAGGGGGCTGGTCAGGCAGAAGAACAAGTGCGGCCCCGGCCATCCAGTGCGGAGCTGGCCGGCGAGGTCCTGGTTCCCACCAGGGAACCACTTCGCCCGCCTGAGGGTCTGAGTGCAGAGGCCGCCCCCGAACCTCGCTGGTACGTGATCCATACCTATTCGGGCTATGAGAACAAGGTGCGCAAGAACCTGGAGCACCGTATTGCCACGATGGGGATGCAAGATCGCATCTTTGAGATCATCGTGCCCGTCGAGGAAGAGGTGGAGATGCGCGGCGGCAAGCGTGTCACCCTGCAACGCAAGATCTTCCCCGGCTATGTGTTGGTCAACATGACCCTGACCGATGATTCATGGTATGTGGTACGCAACACGCCGGGGGTAACCGGCTTTGTCGGCTCGGGCACCAAACCCATCCCTCTGGAACCCCAGGAGGTCCAGGCGATCCTCAGCCGCATGACAGAGGAGGCGCCCAAGATCAAGGTGAGTTTTGCGCCCGGCCAGACTGTCAAGATCGTGGAAGGGCCGTTTGCGGATTTTACCGGCACAGTAGATGAACTCTATCCCGAAAAGGGCAAAGTCAGGGTTCTGGTATCTTTCTTTGGGCGGGAAACCCCCATTGAATTGGATTTCTTGCAGATAGAAAAAGTGTAGGTCATGATGGAGGAACGATGGCCAAACGGGTGAAAGCGAAATTCAAGTTACAGATCGAGGCCGGCAAGGCCACCCCGGCCCCGCCAGTGGGGCCGGTCCTGGGTCAGCACGGCGTAAACATCATGGCGTTCGTCAAAGAATACAACGAGCGGACCCGCAAGCAGATGGGGAACATCGTGCCGGTGGAGATCACGGTCTACGAGGACCGCACCTTTAGCTTTGTGACCAAAACCCCACCGGCGGCGGACCTGCTGCGCAAGGCGGCCGGCGTCGAGAAGGGGTCTGCCCAGCCCAATCGGGACAAAGTCGGCACGATCACACGCGCCCAGTTGCGCCAGATCGCGCAGACGAAACTGCCGGACCTCAATACCCAAGACCTGGACACAGCCGAACGGATCATCGCCGGCACTGCCCGTAACATGGGTATCGAGATAGTGTAGCGGATTGCAGATTGCGGATTGCAGATTGCAGATTGCAGATTGCGGATTGCGTCACCTGAGCAAGTGGGAGGGAACGATCCCGTTGATACCACAAGGAGGAACAGATGCCAAAACGAGGGAAAAAGTATCAGGCGGCGGCGGAGAAGATTGACCGCACCCGTCAGTATGAGCCGGAGGAAGCGATCAAATTGCTGCGCCAGGCAGCCTTTGCCCGGTTCGATGAGACAGTGGAGACGCACTGGCGATTGAATGTGGACCCCCGGCACGCCGATCAACAGGTGCGCGGCGTGGCCTTGCTCCCCCATGGCACGGGCAAACGCGTGCGGGTATTGGTCTTTGCCCAGGGCGAGGCGGCCAGGATAGCCCAGGAAGCCGGGGCAGACTATATCGCCGACGACGAGATGATCAAACAGATCGAGGAGGGCTGGGTGGACTGGGATGTGTCCATTGCCACCCCCGACATGATGGGTAAGGTGGGCCGGTTGGGCAAGGTCCTGGGGCGGCGGGGTTTGATGCCTAATCCCAAATCCGGCACCATCGTCAAGGCCGAAGACCTGCCCCGGGCCATCAGAGAGGCGCGCATGGGCCGGGTCGAGTTCCGGGTGGACCGCACCAGCAACCTGCACGTGCCCATCGGTAAGCTTAGCTTCACCGATCAGCAACTGCTGGAAAACCTGAGCACGTTGGTGGAAACGGTCCTGGCCGCCAAGCCCACCGGCGTCAAGGGCCAACTGGTCAAATCTTTGACGTTGACCTCGACGATGGGGCCGGGGATTCGGCTGGACCTGACGCCAACCCTGGAACTGCACGCGCCAGCCTAAAAGAAGTACGGGTTTTTTAGACAAGCCGTAGACAGCGGGTGTGACCATCGGTCACTTAATTGCGGCCCGCCGAGGCAAGGGAATGGGTTCCGTTGGAACCGGGGATACCCCTTGCGTCTGTCGGCGCAAGGGGTTTTTGATCGATCTTCAGCGAGGTGTCCGATGTTCATGCTCGCGGCAGGTGTGCCCGGCTCAGGCCAGACTGGGTCACCTGCCGCCGGGCGCGGGGTCGCAGACCCCGCGCGAGCACATATTATACGAGGGAGGTGAAAATTGCCCACAGCAGAGAAACAGCAAAAGGTGGCTGCTCTGGCCGAACGATTGGGCCGTAGCCGGGCGGTAGTGCTGACCAGCTATCAAAGCGCGAGCCTGGGCGAAGGCCTGGACACTGGCGAGATCACCAGCCTGCGCCGCCAACTCCAGGAAGCGGGGGCCGATTATCACGTGGTCAAGAACACGCTATTCAAGCTGGCCCTGGCACAATCGGCCTATCCCCCGGTGAGCGAGCAACTGCTCACCGGCCCCACTGCCGTAGCCTTTTGCCAGGGCGATGTGGTGGAACCACTCAAGCGGCTCATCGAGTTCGCCCGCACCATGCCCCTGTTCACTATCAAGGGGGGCATCTTTGAGGGCCGGGTGCTCTCCCCCGCCGAGATGATGAGTATCGCCAACCTGCCACCGCGAGGGGTGCTCCTGGCCCAGGTGTTGGGTGGCCTGCAAGCCCCCCTCACTGGCCTGGTCAATGTCCTGGCCGGCCCGCTGCGCGGCCTGGTGAACGTCTTGGAAGCCCGCAAGAAGCAGTTGGAAGAACAAACTGGAATATCATCATAGCGAGATGTGCGATGTTCATGCTCGCGGCGGCGACCACCGGGAGTGTCACCCGCCGCCGGGCGCGGGATCGCAGACCCCGCGCGAGCACATATTAATACGAGGAGGAATTACCGTGACCAAAGCAGAGATCATTGAAGCCATCGAAAAGATGACGGTTCTGGAACTGGCCGAGCTGGTCAAGGCCCTGGAAGAGCGCTTCGGGGTCAGCGCGGCCGTGCCGATGGCGGCCATGGCCGCACCCGTTGCGGCCGCGGCGGCCGAAGCCCAGCCCCAGGCTGAAGAAAAGACCGAGTTCGATGTGTACCTGACTGACGTCGGCCCCAACAAGATCCAGGTCATCAAGGCCGTGCGCGAGGTAACCACCCTGGGCCTGCGCGAGGCCAAAGACCTGGTGGAGAGTGCTCCCGTGGCCGTGAAGGAGGGCATCCCCAAGGCCGAGGCCGAGGCCGTCAAGCGGGCGTTCGACGGTACCGGCGCTACGGTCGAGATCCGCTAGTGGCCCGACGGTGGGGAAAGGCCACGCAGCACGGAACGCTGACCTTTCCCTCGCCCCAGTTGGGGAGAAAGCCTCCCCTCCCCGCATCGCGTAGCGGCGACGAAGTGGGGAGTGAGGCAGGGCCCTCATGCGTTTAATTACGCACGGATGTCAACCACGGCGTTTGACTTCTAACAACAAGTATGATATAGTTAGTACCTGGTGAACTGCCTGTCCTGTACCCTCCCGCAGGTTACCCTGGAGGGCTAAAGTCGCCGGGGGCGCCGCCCCCTGTTGGCCCTCCAACCGGCGGGAGGGTAACCATATCATCTGTTGCGAGGTGAGAAGATTAGCAAGGATCTCCGCGTCAACCGGGCCATTCGCGCCCGACAGGTTCGTGTCATTGACGAGGACGGCAAACAACTGGGTATCTTTACCATCCAGGAAGCTCTAAATATCGCCGAAGAACGGGACCTGGACCTGGTGGAGGTGGCTCCGCACGCCACCCCGCCGGTTTGTCGGCTTCTGGATTACGGTAAATACCGCTATGAACAGGCCAAACGGGAGCGCGAGGCCCGCAAGGCTCAAAAAACCTCCATGCTCAAGGAGATCCGGCTGCGCCCCAAGACGGACGATCACGATCTGGAAACCAAGGCCCGGCGTGCACGCGAGTTCTTGCTGGACGGCGATAAGGTCAAAATCACTGTCCGCTTCCGTGGCCGGGAGCGCAGCCACCCCGAACTCGGGCAGCGTATCCTGGAGCAACTTATCGGCCTGTTGAAAGATGTGGCGGAGATCGAACATCCACCAGCAATGGCGGACGGATTGGCGGCCATCAGCGCGATCCTGAAACCCCTGGACTCCTGATCTACCGGACTTGACAATTCTGGAGCCTTCAGGTCTGGTGGGCACGACCGGCTAAAGACTATACTCCTTGTGGTGTGCGACCAGTTGTCCAAAGTCCAATGTATCAGGAACCGTGTAGAGAGAGAACAACCATGCCCAAGATGAAAACGTACAAAGGCGCAGCCAAGCGGCTCAAGATCACCGGCTCGGGCCGGATCATGCGCACCAAGATCGGCAAGAGCCACCTGCGTCGGAAAAAGTCCCAACGCGTGAAGCATCTGTATGATAGCACATTGGAGGTCAGCCCGGCCAGCCGCAAAAGGATTCGGCGCCTGATCCCCTATGGCACCAAACGATAGGGTCTGACCACAACGAGGGAGATTCGCAGTGGCAAGAGTGAAACGGGGCGTGACAACGCGAGCACGCCATAAAAAAGTCTTGAAATTTGCCAAAGGCCAGTGGGGCAATCGCCATCGGGTCTACCGCCGGGCACATGAGGCTATGCTCAAGGCCCTGTATTATGCTGACCGCGACCGGCATAATCGCAAGCGCGACTTTCGACGCCTGTGGATCACCCGGATCAACGCTGCCAGTCGCCAGAAAGGGCTGCCCTACAATCAGTTCATGGCCGGCCTGAAACGCGCTGGCGTGGACCTGGACCGCAAAGTGCTGGCGGATATGGCAGTGCAAGACCCGACCGCCTTTGCCGAGCTGGTCGGCGTGGCCCGGGAGGCCCTGGCCGGCTGAATACCAGCCGGTGATCACCAGCACCCGGAACGGTCGCTGCGCCGGGGCACAGCCGGTTAGCCCAGGGCTTCGTCTGGTGGCAGAGGCGCTCAAGGCGGGAATCCCCCGCCTTGTTTTGTTTTGGAACTTTCACGACCGGCTATTCACTACCGGACACTTTTCAATCACGAATGATGCGAATTGACGAATGACACGAATTGTGAAAAACATTCGTGAGATTTGCCAGATTCGGGTCATTCGTGATGAAACTTGCGAAAATGTCCGGTAGTACAGGCCGGCTAAAGCCGCTACTCCTTGTGCGAATCGTTGTTCAAAGTCATCCCCTCAGGAGCTGGCATGGAACACGACAAGATCCGCTGTAGCGTAGGCATCACCGCCCATAACGAAGAGGCCAATATCGGGCAGCTCCTGGAGGCCATGCTCGACCAACACCTGCACCACGTGGAGATCACCGAGATCATCGTGGTGGCCTCCGGGTGCACCGACAATACAGTACCCATCGTCCAGGAGTACGTAAAAAAAGACCCGCGCATCCGGCTCTTGGTCCAGGAGCAGCGCGAGGGCAAGACCAGCGCCATTAACCTGTTCCTGCAGCAGGCCCAGGAAGACATCTGCGTCCTGGAAAGCGGCGACACCCTGCCCCGCTACAACAGCGTGGAGGCCCTGGTCTCCATGTTCGCGGACCCGCAGGTGGGGATGACCGGCGCGCAGAAAGTGCCGGTGAACACCCCAGACCACATCGTGGGCTATATGAGCCACCTGCGCCTCCAATTAGAGCACGAGTTGTGCCTGGAGATACCGCGCCTGGGGGAGATGATCGCCTTCCGCAAGGTCTTTGACCGTATCCCACCGGATGTGGCGATGGATGAGGCCTTTGTGGAAGCGTTGGTGATCCAGAGGGGCCTGCAGGTGCGTTACGCTCCGGATGCCGTTGTCTATAACATGGGGCCGGAGACGATTCGGGACTTCATCCGCCAACGCCGCCGCAATCATGCCGGCCACCTGTACCTTAAGCACAAATACCAGTATCGGGTCTCCAGTCTGGACACCTGGCGCGTCTTGCGCATCACCCTGGGCGTGGTCTGGGGCGCGATCCGGCTGTTGGGTGGCCTGGCCTTGCTGGCCCTTATCGAGTTCTATTCCCGGCTGATGGGTTCATATGATTATTACATCAAAAAAGATCGCCACGTGGTCTGGGATATGGCCTGGACCACCAAGCGCGTGGACGCGGAAGCAGCCCGCCGCCTCCCGACCCCGGCCGGGGATCCCCGCCCCTGATGGACGAGTGTGGCAAACTGGCGTTGCCTTATGGCGATGAAACAATATGGTGGTTGTTTGGCGCCGAGGCGGGCCAGACTCAGGTACTGCAGCTCCCTTATCGGCCCGGGCTGCCGGACGTGCCCGGCGCGGTACGCCAGGCGTTGCGCACGCCCCTGGCCGGCCCGCCGCTGGCCGAGGCCGTGCGGGGCCGGGGCCCGGTCTTGATCCTGGTGAGCGATCTGACCCGGGCCGTACCGTACCACGACGTGCTGCCGGCCCTGGTGGCCGAACTGACCTCCGCCGGCCTGCTCCCCTCCGACCTGGCCTTCCTTACCGCCACCGGCGCGCACCGCGCCCTCACGCCGGCCGAGCTTGAACAGTGCTACGGGCCTGTCGCGCGGGCCGGCTATGCCTTCTTCCAGCACGACGCCGACACCGGCCACGTCTGCCTGGGCCGGCTGAGCACCGGCAACGAGCTGTGGATTGACGAGCGGGCCGTGGACGCCGGGTTCCGCATTGTCGTGAGCATGGTGACGCCGCACTACTTTGCCGGCTACTCCGGCAGCCGCAAGAGCATCCTGCCCGGCGTGGCCGGCCGCGAGACCATCAGGGCCAACCATGCCCGCATCGTCCACCCCTACGCCCGCCTGACCAACCTGGCCGATAACGTGATCCACCAGGAGATGATGGAGGCGGCACGCATCGTGGGGGTGGATTTCGACCTGGAACTGGTGGTCAACGACGAGCGGGAGATCGTGGGGGTGTTCGGCGGGGCGATGGAGGCGGTGTTTCAGGCGGCCGTGGCCGCCTGCGACGACCTGTATCGCGTGCTGGTGCCGACCCCGGCCGACGTGGTCGTGGTCTCAGCCGGGGGCTATCCCAAAGACATCAACCTCTATCAGACCCAGAAGGCGGCCAACCACGCCGCGCTCGTGACGGCCCCCGGCGGCACGATGATCCTGGTGGCCGAGTGTCGTGATGGGGTGGGATCGGCGCAATTCGAGGAAACGCTGCGCCGGGCTGCCTCGCCGGCCGAATTGGCCGCCCCGCCAGAGGAGACCATCCGCCTGGGCGAGCACACGGCCATCGCCACGGCGCGCATCTTGCAGCAGTGTGAGGTGGTGGTGGTCTCATCCCTGCCGCGCGCGACGGTGGAGGGGATGCACTTCACCCATGCCGCCACGTTGGACGAGGCGCTGGCCTATGCCCGGACCAAACACGGCCCGGCTGCACTCACCTATGTGATCCCTCACGGCGGGTTCATCCTGCCGGTGGTAACGACGGTAACTACCTGCCCAGGAATCCTTTTGCAAAAACCACGAAGGAACACAAAGGATTCTTTAAATGCTCACCCTCCCCCAGGTTTGGCCGCGCAACCTGCGGGAGGGTAGGGTCTAACGAAGTCATTTACGGGAAAGACCTCACCTGCACCGTGCCCACGGTGACAGCGATGTCGCCATCTTTGACCCAGAGCCGCTGCATCGTCGCCGGGTCGTACACACCCACGTCCAGGCGATAGTCGCCGGGGGGCGTGTCCGGCGGCACCTCGACGATGCCATAGCTCAACGCCCGGCTCCCCACGGCCCAGGCCCGCGTGAGCCGGTGTTCGTTATCCAGCAAGAGCGCGTCGGCCTGGCCGGCCCCATGCCCGGCCCCATCGTGCAGGTAGACCGTGACCTTGTAGTCGGCTGGCGGCGGCGAGAGCGTCTCCCACTCCAGCAGCACCCACAGGCTACCGCCGGCGCGCACCGTCACCGGCCCGCAGGCGGCCCCGCGCAGGGCCAGTTGCAGGGCAAAGTTCCCCCCGGCCGGTGCCGGCGTCGGCAGCGCGAACCGGGCGTCCGGCGGCACCCGGTACTCCTCGATGAGATAGCCGTGGCCCGGCGTCTCCCCCACGCGCGACCCCGCTTTTCGCAGCAGAAAGTCCACCAGCCGCTTCGGGTCCGCGTCCACGTGGTCGCCCTGGGTCCAGGTGACGACGTAGACGCGCTCGACCCCCCGGCATAGCGCGGTCAGGTCGGCCGGCGTGCGCCCTTCGTCCACATGGGGAAAGTAGTACGGCGCGCGGCCCTGGTAGAGAAAGTCAATGGTCTTGTGGCTATAGTCCGGCGGCCAGAGATAGCTCACCGGGAGCAGGAACACCGTCCCCGGCCCGGCCAGCTCGTTCATCCGCCCGGCGATCTCGGCCGCGTCGCCGTGGTAGGCATAGAACGTCTCCTCGCTCTGCGCCCAGGTGGTGAAGTAATCGTGGAACGTCAGGCCGGCGTTGAGCAGGAGCGCAACGAGCGCGAGACCGGCGAACATAAAACGTAAAACGTCAAACGTCAAACGTGACGCCTGACGCTTGACGCTTGACGCTTGCTGCACATCGTTCAGCCGATTGTAGACTTCAACAACCGTGATGGCCGGGAAGATGAAGATGGCCGGCATGATGCCGATGGTTCGCAAAAAGTGGGGGGCGTCCTGGGAGATGAGACCGGGCAGGAGCATGACGCCCAGCCAGGCCAGCAGAAACGTGTAGGGCGGGCGACGCCAGCGCCAGAGGGCTACCAGCACGCCGGCGTAGAACAGGAGCGCGGTCAGCGGGTCAAAGACCGGTTTGCCAGCCAGGTTATGTCGCCAGGTGACGTCGCCGTGCAGGCCGAACATGCCCACGGTGGCGACGACGTTGTCCAGCAAAGCGCGGGCCGGATCCGGCGCGGCCCACACGGCCACGTCGCTGCTGCGACCGGCGAAGACGATGGGGTTCTGGACGGCGTAGGCGGCCAGGGGCAGGGCGATGAGGGCGGCGGATAGGACGTAAAACGTGAAACGTGAAACGTAAAACGTAAAACGTGAAACGTGAAACGTGTTGCGTATCGTGTTGCGTGTGGCGTGCTGCGGGGAGCGGCGGGACAGACGAGAGATGATCCACAGGATGAAAAAGGCGACGGGGACCAGGGGCGTGAAGCGGCCGGCGGTGTAGGTGTAGAGGCAGAGGCCCAGGGCGGCCCCGGCCAGGGCAAAATAGGACGCGGATAGAAGCGGATGAACGCGGATTTTCTCTGCCGATGTGTGTAGCGCCCACCAGAGCAGACCAAAGGCGATGGCTTCCATCAGGGGCAGCGAGATGGCGCGGAACCCCATGCGGCTGAAGTGGACGTGCCAATGAGAGACGGTCAGCCAGGCGGTCGCCAGGGTTGCCAGGGCGACGCTGCGCGCGCGCCTTTCTCCAGCGAACATGACGCGCACCAGCAGGTAGGTGACCGGCACGGTCGCCAGGCCCACGAGCACGGCCGGGAGCCGGAGCGCCAGCACGGTCCGGCCCAGCGTTGCCACGCTCAGGGTGACGAGCCACAGGAACAACGGCTCGCGGCCGCTGTTGTGGGGGAAGTAGATGGGCCATTGGCCGGTCCGCAAGACTTCCAGCGCGTCCACGCCGTTGTATGCCTCATCGTAGTACAGGCCCGGCGGCGCGGTGGCCGGGTAGAGGCGGAAGAAGGCGGCCGCGGCAAGCAAGACCAGAATGATAGTCAGTTCAAGGATGTAGGATGCAGGATGCAGGATGTAGGATGTAGGATGCAGGATGCAGGATGCAGGATGCAGGATGCAAGATGATCGCTTCACGCTTTACGCTCCACGCTCACTGAGGCTGCACCTCGATAATCCCCAGATGCATATGATCGCCTAATGATTGGCCGGCGGTGTCGGCGGCGGGCAGGCGATTGCCGGTGGCCGGGTCGTAGAAGCCCACGGCCAGGGTGTACGCGCCGGCCGGGGCGTCCGCGCGAACGGTAATCTCAAAGTCATCGGCCAGGGCCTGGCCGGGCTGCCACCGGCTGGTGGGGTACGTGCCGCGCAGGGGCGGGCTGTCTTCCTGGCCGAAGATGCCAGGGCTGCCATCGGCGCGAACCAGGTGGACGAAGATGGTGTAGTCGCCCTGAACCGGGGCCAGGCAACGCCAATAGAGGGTGAGCTGGACGCTGGTTGCCGGGTGCTGGTTGCTGGGCTGGTATACCTCCCTGCTCCCTTGCTCCTCTGCTTCTCCGCTCCTCTGCTCCAGATCGTAGCCGGTGAGGGCGATGGCGTCGCCGAAGCGCACGTCCAGCGGGTGGGATGGCGCGCCGGGATCGGCCCGGGGCGAGAGGTAGAGGGCCAGCTCCACGCCGTCGAACTCGCAAGCCCACGCCTTGCCGGTGTGGGTATCCAGCCAGGACTGCACCAGGCCGTCCGGGTCCCACGGGCCGCCGGCCTGGGGGATGAGCCACAGGCGGCGATGTTTTTGGCTCAGCGTATCGAGCCGGGCAGCCGTGGCGGACCCAGCGGCCAGGGAATGCTCCGGTAGCAGGATGCGCTCCGACCGGCCACCCCCCGCAGGAGCCAGAGCGTAGTAGTACGTGAAGGCCGTCTCCGGCGTGTTCTCGATGATGAGGTCGCCGGGGCGTTCATGGGCGCGCAGATACGCCGTCATGCCGCGCCAGTCAGGGCTTTTGGCGTAGACCGGGTTGAAGTAGTGGTTGCTCAAGGCGAACGCGCTGGCGGCGACGATATAGAGCAGCCCCAGTCCCAGTCTGGCCCGGCGCACCACAGCGCGAGTGGTAGGCGTCTGGGCCGGGTCGCGCGGGCGGACGAACGCCTCGGATGCCGTCACCAGGCCCTGGGCCAGGAGCAGCAGGTAGAACGGCGTGATGCCGATGAGGTAGCGTTCGTGGAACATGGGCCGCCACTGGCTGAGCAGGGCGACCAGGACCACTGGCACCACGAGGTAGGTGGCGGAGAGCCAACGACCATCGGCCAGGAGCGGAGGAGCGGGGGAGCGGAGGAGCGAGGGAGCGGGGGGGCTTTGGCGATGTTGGAACAGGCCCAGGCCCAGCAGCAGTCCGTAGCCCACGGCCAGGATGAGGGCCGAGTAGAGGTCCAGCGCCGGCCCCAGGCTGAAGCCGATGAGGGCTTGCAGCAGGAGCGTCAGGAAGCCGGCCGGGGGCACGTAGCCGCCAAAGGTCGAGAACAACTGCGCCGCGACGACGAGCCAGGGCAGGTAGAGCAACAGGATGGCGAGTTGCGCCGCGATCCAGGGGCGCGTTTGCGGGTCGCGGGCCACGGTGCGGATGAGCCGGCCGATGGAGGGCCGGTGGGCGATGGCCCGGTGCGCCGCCCACACCAGGCTGCCGATGACCAGGAGGTTCTGGACCAGCAACGTAAGGGCGGCGAAGTAGTGCGTGTAGAGGGCCAGGGCCGTGACTACGATGTAGGCAGTCCAGCGCAGCCAGCCGCCTTTTTGCCAGGCCGCGAGCATCAGCAACGCGGATAGAGCCGCCAGGGTGCCCAGGAGCGAGTACATCCGCGCGTCCTGGGCGTGCCAGACGTAGAAGGGGTTGATGGCCGCCAGGAGCGCGCCGAGGAGGGCGATCCGCTGGTCGAATAACTGGCGGCCCAGGGCATACACCACGGCCACCAGCAGCACACTGGGCAGCACGGAGAAGAAACGCAGGGCGAACTCGGAATAGCCGGCCAGGGGTAGCCACAACGAGAGGAGCGCGTAATAGAGCGGCGGATGGGGATCGCTGGTGGCGAGGACGTGCGCCAGGCCGGCCCAGCCCTGCCCGGCCGCGAGCACGCCATACGCCTCGTCGCCGCGCAGGCTCTGGGACGGGAGCAGGAACAGGCGCAGGGCGAAGGCCAGGAGCAAGGCGGCGATGAGTGGTAGATTGGTAAACGGGGGATTGGTAGATTGGGATTTGATCATGGGTTCATCGTTTCGGTGCGGCGACGGGCGCGCCGGGGCCAGGAGATGGACAGAATGAGCAGGACGCCAGCGATGACCAGTGTGCCCGTTGTGACAAGCGCGCCGAGTTTGAGCGACAGCGGGTCGAAGACGAGCACGACGCGATGGTCGCCGGCCGGGATGGGCACGGCGCGCAGGGTGTGGTCGGCCCGCAGGACCGGGGCCGGCGCGCCGTCCACCGTCGCCTGCCAGCCGGGGTGCCAGTTCTCGCTCAACACCAGCAGGCCGTCAGCGGCCACGTGCATGTCCACGGCCAGGCGGCCCGGCTCCCGCTCGACGATACGGGCCGGGGAACCGCTGACCTCGCCAGGCAGGACGATGGGCGCGCTGTGTTCCAGGATGGCAACCGAGTAAGGGTTGAAGTCCGGGGCGGCCAGGCGCGCCAGGCGCGCATCGGAATCGGGGATCACCTCAGCGCGGTGGACCACCCAGGCGCGGGGGCCGGGGGTTGTCCGCTCGTACACGTTCGCCTTCTCGTCCTCAAAGACCTTGCTCAATCCGTCGCTCAGGTCGCCGCGCCAGGTCGCCACGTAGCGCACCGCGAATAGGTCCCAGAGCCGGCCCTCCGGCAGCCGGGTCGTCACCTCATCGAAGGCACGCAGCTTCAGCGGACTGGCCCCACCCAGGTCCTCCAGATCGTAGAAGCAGCTCGCGTTGCCGGGCAGGGCGTCGCCGGCGACCCGGTAGCCGGCCGGCGTGTCGCGGAGGAAGGCCAGGGCCGGCATGGGCGTGGTGTGGTCGGCCGGGCGCAAGTCGCTCACCAACGTGCGCATGTTCAGTGTGAATAGGTCAAAGACGATGAGCACCAGGAATAGGGATTGGTAAATTGGTAAATTGGTAAATTGGTACGCCGGGACCTGAGACTTGAGACTGACCTGGGCTTTGAGCAGGATTGTGACCAGGCACAGGCAGAGCAAGACGATGAAGCCTTTGTCCAGGGCATCGTTGCGGGCCGGGAACTGAAGGCTCAGGGTGACCAGGGTGACGTAGTAGAGCGCCACCATCAGGACCGCGTAGAACAGGGTCAGGCGGTAGAGGCCGTCCAGCAGCCGGCGCAGGCGAAGCCGGGCCTCGTCGGCCAGGGGCCGGGAGAGCGCGGCGGCGCCCAGGCCGGCCAGCACCGCCACGCCCAGACTCCAGAGCACCGCACCGCGCTCTTGCTGCCGGAAGAGACCAAAGCCCGGGGCCAGCAGGTAGAGCGCGTCGTACAGAACCACGTGGCCACCGAGGGAGAGCAAGAGTCCGAACAAGGCCATGCCGCCCCAGAAGGCTACCTCTTTCGATTGGCGAATCAACGGCGCGGCCAGGGCCAGGATAAGCGGCACGATGCCCACATACAGACCGGGCCACTCGTTCAGGGTAGGAAAGAGCACCTGCATCAGGTCTTTGGGGTTATAGCCCACGGCTGCGGCATCGTAGTCCAGCGTGGCACGGGTGGTGAGGGGCATGTATTCCAGCGTGGGCAGCAGTTGCACCGCCGCCACGCCAAAGCCCAGCGCCAGAAACAAGGCCGGGAAGGCCGTCAACCGCGCAACGTCGGCCCAGCGGCGGGCGTGCGCGGCCTGTAGCCAGGGGCCAGACAGCCGGTAGGCCAGATAGGCCACGGCCGCGTAACCCACGAACAGAAACGCCTGCGGGTGGCCGGCCAGGAGGGAAACGCCCAGGGCCAGGCCGGCCAGGACAATGGCGACAACCCTTACCCCGGCTGCGCCGGACCATGGCCCCTGCCCCCTTTCCCTGGCAGGGAGAGGGGAGAGGATGGAATCCGCCATGATGTCCAGCAGCAGCAGGACAAGGGGTAGCCAGGTCTCCACCTCCAGGATGGCGAGCTGAAGGGCCGGGTAGGAGGTAAGATAGCCGCCAAAGGCAAAGGTGATGCCGGCCACCAGCCCGCCGAAGACGCTCTGAGTACGTCGCTGGACGAACAGGTAGGTTAAGACGGCTGCCGCGAAAAAGTGAGCGATGGCCTGCACCTCCAGGGCGTAGAGTGTGAGGCGGCCCGCGCTCAGCAGGTTGACGACCAGACTGATCGGGTAGAACAGCCCGGCCTGGATGTCGGCGGCGAAGGGATGGCCGCCGTAGACATAAGGGATCCAGAGGGGCAGGCGGCCCTGGGCGATCTCACTGGCGGCATAGGACTGGTAAGCGTAGAACTGGTAGGTGAAGTCGCCGGCCGGGAACGCGCGCTGATTGACCGGGTCCGGCGTGAGGATACGCCAGAAGAAGAAAGCAGTCAGAACCGCGAGTAGCCCTATTGCCAGCAGATGGCGGATTGCAGACTGCGGATTGCGGATTGCAGATTGCAGGTTATACATTACGCTTTACGTTTTACGTTTTACTTTTTATGCATAGAGCTAATTATACCACACTCATCAGCGCACGTCGAACGGGGGCAGGGTGACGACCTCGGTGCGCGGCTGCACGTCGAGCCGGGCCAGGTTGCGGAAGCCGCCGTCCGGCAAGCGCTGGTAGACCACCACGTCCAGGTGCGCCGCTCCCGGCGTCGCGCCGCGCCGCGATAGTTCGTAGTAGTCGCTCACCACCTCACCGGGCGACCAGCGCGTGGTGGGGTAGCAGCCCAGGACCGGGTGCAGGTTGTCGGCCTGGGCGATGAGCCGGCCAGCGGCCCCGACCAGGCGCACGGATACCGAGTAGTCGGCCGGGAGGGATTGGCTGGCGCGCCACCATAGCGTAACCTGGACCACGTCGCCGGCCTGCACCTGGTAGCCGAGCAGCGCCAGGCCATCCTCTAGCGGCACGTCCAGGCGGATGGCGTGGGCCGGCAACGATTGGACCGGCGTCGTCCCCACCTGGATGAGTGGCCCCGCGCACGACAGGTAGGGCTGACCCACGATCTCCGGCACGGCGCGCGCCAGGTATAGGGGGCGGTCATCACTGTGCCGGGCCAACACCTGCTCGACGGGGTAGGTGATGGTGACGTCCGGCCGCTGGCCCTCGATGAGCTGGGCGTACCATAGAGCCGTGGCCTGCTCCCAGTCGCAGACGATGAGGGCGCGCGGAGCCACGACGGCCAGGCTATCGTCCACGAAACGCCGGGCCGTGGAACCTTGCAGGAACTGGCGGTAGATGTCCAGCGGAGCCTGACGGGCCTCGTGGATCGCCTGGTAGCGCGCCCAGCCACCGGGGAGCAGCAGGGCGAATAGCAGGAGCACCACCAGGCCGCCGGCCCGGCTTCTCACCACATCGAGGCTCAGCGGCAGTCTGCGACCGCTGTTCTCCCTGTGGCCGTCGGGGTCACAGACCTCGACGGAGCAAAGAATCAGTCGCAGGCCCTGGTCCACGAGTGTGCGCACCACGTCGGCCCCGGCCCCCACCCACAGGGCCACCAGGGCATAGGCCGGGATGAGAAAGACCACGTTGAGCTGGCCCTCCTGCACATCATACAGCAGCGTAAAGAGCACCAGGGGCAGAAAAGTCAGGGTCACCAGGAGCGCACCGCGACCGTGCCTGAACCACAGGGCCACGAACCCCAGCAACCCCAGGGCCAAGCCGGGCCAGCCGAACTCGTCCAGCAGGACGGCGGCGAACAGGCCAGCCCGCCCCGGCAACTCTGGCGAGGTGAGGGGCAGCACCGTGGCGGCGAACTGGCGGGCCGTGACCAGGTCCAGAAATCGGTCCAGGGTGACCGGGTGATACAGGTCGAACGGTGACCCCAGCGCGCTGCGGATGGGCAGATAGAGGTAGAGGCTCAGGGGCAGGACGGCGAGGGCCAGCGCGGCCGCCAGGGTTAACCCTAGCCGGCGCGGCGCGCAAACGCGACCGGCGCACCGCTCCCGGATCAGCACCAGGAGCACGTAGACCACCAGGGCCGGAGCCGCCAGGATGGTGGTGCGATGGTGGGCCAGCCCCAGGCCGTAGACGAAGGCCAGCAGCAGGAACCGGCGCGCTGAGGGCCGCTCGCCCCACCACAGGGCCAGCGCCGTTACCAGGACGGCCAGGCTCGCAGTCAAGGTGCGGCCCCCGGCCACGGTGGACCAGAGCCAGACCAGCCCCACCAGGGGCCACGAAAATGCGCCCACTACGGCAGCCCCGCGTGACAATCGCAACTGCCGGCCGACCAGGTAGAGCAGGGCCACGGTGACGCCGGCCAACACCGCCGACAGGAGGTTCATGCGCCAGGCCACATCGCCCAGCGGCAGCAGGTACGACCAGGCCCAGCCCAGCAGGGTATAGAGCGGGTAGCCGGTATAGTGCATGATGCCCAGGACCCGGGGCACGAACTGGGCCTCGCCGGGGTCGCCGCCAGCCACGCCGGGGTTCAGGGTAGCCACATCCACGGCCAGTGTCCCGGCCAGGAACACCAGGGCGACGAGAGTATCGAGCCGGGCGTGAGGCATGAGGCGGGATGGGGCTTTCATGGCTGCACCGTGATGGTTCCAAGCGCGACATGGTCGCCGATGGGCTGCCCGGCGTCGTCCAGGACCGGCAAACGTGCCCAGGTGACCGGGTCGTACAGGCCGGTGATGAGACGATACACGCCGGGCGCGGCATCGGCTGGCACGACGATGGAGTGCTCGTCTATAACGACCTCGCCGGGCTGCCAGCCGGTCGTGGGCACGTCGCCCCCCGGAACCGGCGAGTCGTGCTGGGCCACGATGCGCCCGTCGGCGTCGAGCAGGTGGACAAAGACGGCGTAAGAGGTTTCGGCCGGGCCAGTGCAGCGCCAAAAGAGGGTGAGTTGGTAGGTTGGTAGGTTGGTAGTTGGTAGATTGATAGATTGGGGGTTGGGGATTGGGGG
>DAOTYG010000132.1:0-2497 GCA_034435155.1 Anaerolineae bacterium
CGACCGTGGTACACTACGGCGGCCAGAGTACGCGCCAGATGCCGGCGGAGATGTTCCTGCGCCTGTACGAGAGCAAGCTGCTCTATTTCCGCAAGCACCATAGCCGGCAAGCAGCACGCGCCTACAAGCTGATCCTGCTGGCTGCGGCCATGGCCCGGCTGTTGCTCAGCCCCCTGGCCTGGCTGGAACGGCCATCGCAGCGGGAGCAGCATCTGGCCCTGGCCAGATGCTACCGACGGCTGGTGAGGGTCTTGCCGCAGATGTGACCCTTCGGGCATCTCGTTACTGACAGGATTTTCGTGATGGAAGGCGCCCCCTGCAATCTCTGTGGCCAAAACAGTGCCCAAACCTGGGTCACTGCGCGCGATCGCGGCTTTGGTCGATTCGTGATTGTTCGCTGCAATCAGTGTGGCTTGTTCTTTGTGAATCCACGTCCGGACGAAGAGGCGATCACGGCCTACTATCCCCATGATTACTATGCCTATGCCGAAGCCAGGCCAAAGGGCTTGCTGGGACGGCTCAAGGGAGTCTTTGCCCAGATCATCGCCCAGGAATACGGCGGCTACACAGAACTGGATTCACCTCCGTTTCTGCAAACTCGAGGGACGCGCATCCTGGCGCGCCTGATGTCCTATCCGTTTCGCTACAGCCTCCTGCGATTGCCTCCCCATCCAGGTAAAAGCAAAGGCAAGATCCTGGACATCGGCTGCGCCACGGGCGACGACCTGGACTTGGCCCGAAAATGCGGATGGGAGACCTACGGGGTAGAAATCAGTCAAGAGGCAGCCACAGCAGCGCGGCGCAAAGGCCATCAGGTGTTCGTCGGCCGTCTGCACCAGGCAGCCTATCCTTCAGAGTTCTTCGACGCCGTGATGCTTTGGGATGTAATGGAGCATCTGCACGATCCCAAGGGTACACTGCAGGAAATCAACCGCATTCTGCTGCCCAGGGGTTACCTGTTGGGCAAAGCCCTTAACGCGGCCAGCGTCCAGGCTCAGGTCTTTCGGGACAAATGGTGGCCGGGGATGGATGTGCCGAGACACCTGTACTTCTATACCCCGGGCACGCTTCGCGCCTATCTGGAGCAGACGGGTTTCGACGTGGTGCGTGTGGCATTCTACTCCTCACCCCGATGTATGTCCGAGTGCCTTGACCTCGTCTGGTGCGATATCGCCGGCAAATCCATGTGGGAGCTTCACCCACTGCTGCGCCTGATGGATGACGTGCTGGGTGCTCCCTGGCCTTTCCTCTTTGACCTCTTCGGCATGGGCGATGTGATGATCTTTCACGCCGTGAAACGAGGACAGCAGCCATGAAGATCCTCTGCCTGGTGTCCTGGGTGCCCCAGGGAAGATGGCTGTGGGACTATATCCCCGGCAATTGCGACACGGTGGATTTCGTCTACATCCGCCATCCCCAGGATCGTTTCCCCGGCTACGGCAAGTTGCTGGGGTACTATCAGAAATTCTGGTGGCTGGGCCTGAAAGCTCTGCCGCGCCTGCGGCACTACGATGTGATCGTGACCTGGGAGGGTAACACCGGCCTTCCTCTGGCTTTTCTCCGAACTTTGTTGGGCTGCACCTCGCCGCCGATGGTCATTCTCAACTTTGTCCTCAAAGGACGCCCGATCTTGGACATGCTCTGGCTGGTGCGCTACGCGCTTCGCTCGGTGGATCTGATTGCCTGTGTGTCGGTAAAAGAGGTTGAATACTATTCACAGAAACTTGATTTGCCGACCGACCGATTTGTTCAGTTGCCAACCACCCACCCGGATTATCATCAGGATCGCGTTACCGAAATCTATACGGGTGACTATATACTGGCTGCCGGGCGATCCCATCGAGATTATCGTACATTTGTGGAAGCAGTTCGTGATCTGCCCATCAAAGCGGTGATCAACGCGCGCCCGTTTAATGTTGCTGGACTCGCTGTTCCCCCTAACGTAACTATGAATCCGTTTCTACCTTTTCATGAGTTTCTGACGCTTGTTCGCGGCGCCAGGTTTGTGGTCTTGCCGCTCTACGCTGCCAGGCACGCGTCCGGCGAGACTTTTATGCTGGAGGCTATGGCAGCCCGAAAAGCCGTCATTGCTACGGAGACCTACTCCACGGTTGAGTTCATCGAACCGGGGATCAACGGCCTGTTAGTGCCGCCAGGGGATGCGACGGCAATGCGTCAGGCCATCCAATATTTGCTCGATCATCCTGAACAAACACAGCAGATGGGACTGGCTGCCCGGCAGATGTACGAAACCCGCTGGTCATTCCCCGTGATCGCCAGACAGGTTGACGCCATCCTGACCAGGCTGGTAAGCGAGGCATCGGGCCGATGAAGGCAATCACCCTGCCGCGCTTTGGGGTGGTTTCCGTGAACCGTGCCCTCATCGCCATCGTCGCCCTGGCCGTGCTGTTGCGGGTCGGGGCTGCCCTCTATCTGGGCGACCGGGTAGAGCCGATCTCCGGCGCCTACGACCAGGTCTCTTACGATGCCCTGGCCC
>DAOTYG010000133.1:0-6028 GCA_034435155.1 Anaerolineae bacterium
GGGCAATGGAGAAGGGGGTATCCTGGTCCCTGGCGCTGGCGATGCTTCGACCACGACCCTTGTTGGCGGGGCCGCAGGTCGGGCTACGGTCGCCCCACAGACGAGCAGGAACGTGCCCCAGACCAGGCAGTTGGCGGTAACCAGGACACCGAGTATCAGCAGCAACCGGACAGACGCGGCCATAAGCTTTCACCAAAGGCTGGTGCGGTATTCGGCTGATGATTCACGGACCAGCGCGTACTGCATCCCGCCGGCATGGCGGACCATGCCCTTCAGCTCCATCATGGTCAACGTCGCGCTCACCTCTGCCACCGGCAGGTTCGTCCCCCGGGCGATCTCGTCAATGTGGAGCGGTTCCGCCGAGAGCACCTCCAACAAAGAAGCCTCGGTGGGGTTGGCTGGCAGGACCTCCCGGGCCTCTTGTTGCTCCGCGATCATGGTGAGATTGAGTTCCTCCAGGATATCCTGTATGCTGACCACCAGCCTGGCCCCCTGCTGGATGAGGCTGTTGGTGCCGCCGGAACTGCGGCTGAGGATGCTGCCGGGTACGGCGAATACCTCACGGCCCTGTTCCAACGCGAAATCGGCGGTGATCAGCGCGCCGCTGCCGAGGCCGGCCTCCGTGATCAGGGTGCCCAGGGTCAGACCGCTGATGATGCGGTTGCGAGCCGGGAAATTGCTGGCCTCCGGTTTGGTCCCCAGAGGATAATCGGAGACCAATGCCCCCTGCTCCGTGATCTGCTGGGCCAGCTTGCGGTTCTCAGGCGGGTAGATCACGTCCAGGCCACTGCCCAGTACGGCGATGGTGCGTCCGCCGGCCTCCAACGCCGCCCGGTGAGCCACGGAATCCACTCCCCGGGCCAGACCACTCACCACTGTCACGCCACAACGCCCCAGCTCGCCGGCCAGCCGCGACGTGACCTCGCGGCCATAGGCAGTGACGCGGCGCGTGCCCACCACCGCCACGGCCCAGGCATCGCGGGGGAGTAGCTGCCCCTGAACATAGAGAACCGGCGGCGCGTCGTGGACCTCCCGCAGCAGGGTCGGGTAGTCGGGATTGTCCCAGGTGAGTACCTGAATGCCCAGCTTATCCAGGCGGGCCAGCTCAGCATCCAGATCGGTTGCCGCCCGGGTGGCCAGCACGGACTCGACGGCCCGGCGGTCCAGGCCGACCTTCGCCAACGCACTCGCCGAGGCGTTCCAGGCCGCTTCCAGGTCGCCGAAATGATCCAGCAGACGTCGCACCTTGACCGGCCCCACCCCAACGACCTTGTTGAACCCAACCCAATAACGCACGTCGGTCACAACAGCCTCCCATAAAACCCGTCAGGTCTGCCCAACGTTGAGCAGCAACCATACGAGGCCAATCGCCACCACCGCCAGTATCAGGACGATCAGGAGCACGATGGCCGCCAACACCGCTCCCCAACGCCAGGCCCGGTCGCGCACCAACGCCGGGGCCCACTGGCGCCACTCACTCAGCTCATAGCCCTGGAGGTAACTGGCCGAGATCACCGCACCGGCCGATGATAGTAACATGACTACCAGGTCGTCCAGCCAGCCGGCCAGGGGAATGGTATCTGGAACCAGATCCAACGGCGAGCACAGGTAACCGATCGCCACCACCGCGAACAGGATCAGGGTCGTGATGGCCGCCGTGCGCTGGCGTTCCGGCCCTAGCGTTTCGGCCTCTGCTCCGGGGAAACGGCTCACTCTCCGGCGGCCCGGTTTTCCACCTTCACGCGGAGCGTTCATCCTTCCGCCTTCCACCTTCCACCAGCCTTTGGCCGGCCGCATACGCCTCGTCCAGGGCTGTGGGGTGTTGCAAGATGTCGCCCTTCTTGTCAATGCCGCGATAGAACAACTCCGGCCCATAAGCCACATCCAGGGTAGCAAAGATGGACTTGAGGATGGTGCGTGAAGGATCAAAGAGATGCTTGAACCGGGTGCCCCCCAGAGCGATGAACAGACCGGGGCGTTTGGGCGACCCTGCCGGCACGAACGACTGGCCCAGTTCGTACTTGGCGACCCACAAACACTGACAACGGTCGAACACGGCCTTGAGCTGGGCGGTGATAGCCATGAAGAACATGGGCGACGCCACGATCAGGGCGTCCATCTCCCGCAACTTGGGGTAGAGCGATTGCATATCATCCTGGACGACGCAGATGCCGGTCCTGGCGCAGCCATCACAGTGCCGGCAACCGCTCATCTTGAGCTGGCTGACTACCACTTTCTCCACGTCAGCGCCGGCGTCCTGCGCCCCAGCCAGTGCCCGGTCCAGCAGCGTCTCCGAGTTCCCGCCCCGGCGTGGGCTGCCGGCCAGTCCCAATACTCTCATCGTAATTGCTCAGCCTACCCTCCCGCAGGTTGCTGGAAACCGTGTTCCCCGTCTACATGCCGTCACCCGGCGTGTCCGCGAAAACGCACGAACCTGCGGGAGAGCGAGCAGTTACCTCTCATCAATGCGCACTCCCGCCTGGTCAGCGAAAACGATTATACCAACGGTTCACTGGCACGTCAATGGCGCTGTCACGTACTCACCGAGGCCCGGCCCGCTCGTTCAGGGCAATAGCAGCATGGGGGCACGCCTGCAAGCATACATGACAACCGTAACATCGGCTGCCGTCAATGAACGGCGGCTCTCCAGGCTCCACCTGGATAATAGCCTTGCTCTTGCAGACCTGCCGGGCCACACATTTACGGCAAGCCTTGCATCGCTCGTCCACGATATGCGGTACGGCTGTGATCTGGGTGGTGAAATGAAGGTCTGGCATGGCTGACTTTTTCGCTGCCGTGCTGCCCTCGTTGACAATAGGGCGCAGGTCGTGTATAATTTTATACCCGTAGGGGGTATATGGAGAGTTTATCATATCCGATGCGGTGTGTCAACCGATGCCCACTGCTCACGGCGGGTCTGCCAGCCTAGGCCTGACTGGGTGACCCGCCGCCGGCGCGGGGTGGTACACCCCGCGCGAGCACGGTCGCGCAGCATATTTTCATCCCACGGGGTGCGCCCCGCGCGTGGGCACTCTTTCGAACTTGTGGAGGCCGAGATGATGAGCCGCAGGAAGGGGCGATCTGCTCACTCGCGTGTTTCAGGGGAGATGGTCATCGTCGTGATGTTGATCCTGGTGGTGGGGCTGGCGGGTGGGTTATGGTATTTCGTCTTGCGGCCGGGCCTGGCGATCAACCAGCGTGGCCCGGCGGTCACTGAACAACCCGGCACTACTGCCCGCCTGGCTCCGGATTTCAGTACGGTGGACCTGGCTGGCAACACGGTGCGTCTGAGTGACTACCAGGGTCGGCCCGTTGTGCTGAACGCCTGGGCCACCTGGTGCGGACCTTGCCGGGCTGAGATGCCCCATCTGCAACAGTTCTACCAGAAATACAAAGAGCAGGGTGTGGTAGTGCTGGCTGTCAACATCGGTGAGCCGAGGGAGCGAGTGGCTCAGTTCATCCAGGATAGCGGCTTTACGGTTCCGGTATTATTGGATGACACAACCGCAGCCATAGCCCGGCCTTATCACCTCACCGCCCTGCCGACCACGTTTTTCATCAGCCGTCAGCGGCAGATCATCAGCGTCCGGGTTGGAGCTATGAACCTGGCCGAGATGGAGAGTCGTCTGGCCGAGGTGCTGTCACTCCCAGAGTAGGCCTGGATTGCCAACCCTCCCGCAGGTTTGGGCGGAGTTCAGGGCAGGCAGTACGATCTAGGGAAGGGATTATGATGCCACAAACGAACCCTCTGCGTGACCTTTTCCTGCTGCGCCAGGACGTGGTCTTTCTCAACCATGGCTCGTTCGGTGCCTGTCCCCGGCCGGTCTTTGCGGCCTACCAGGCCTGGCAACTGGAGTTGGAACGCCAGCCGATAGAGTTTCTGGACCGGCGGTTCGCCTCCTTGATGCAGGAGGCTCGCTCTACCCTGGGGGCCTTTGTTGGCGCGACCGCCGATGACCTGGTCTATGTGCCCAATGCCACCACCGGCGTCAATATCGTGGCCCGCTCGTTGCCGTTGGAACCAGGCGACGAAGTGCTGACCACCGATCACGAGTATGGGGCTATGGACCGCACCTGGCGTTTCGTCTGCGGGAAACGAGGCGCGCGCTATATCCGCCAACCAGTGCCCCTGCCGGTGAACGCCGTCGAAGAGGTGGTGGAGGCGATCTGGGCCGGGGTGACGCCCCGCACCAGGGTGTTGTTCGTCAGCCACATCACCTCGCCCACGGCCATCATCTTGCCGGTGGCCGAACTGGTGCGCCGGGCCAGGGAGAGCGGGATCATCACCGTGATAGACGGTGCCCATGCGCCGGGGCAAATCCCCCTGAACCTGGAAGAGTTGGGGGTGGATTTCTATACCGGCAACTGCCACAAGTGGATGATGACCCCCAAAGGCTCGGCTTTCCTCTATGCCCGCCGCGATGTGCAACCCCTCCTGGAACCGTTGGTGATTAGCTGGGGTTGGGAACCGGAGCAACCCGGCCCCTCGCCCTTCATTGACCAGCAAGAGTACCAGGGGACCAAAGACATCGCTGCGTACCTGGCAGTCCCGGCCGCGATCCGCTTCATGCACGAGCACGATTGGCCGCGCGTCCAGCAGGCGTGCCACGAACTGGTCCGTTATGGGCGCCAGGCTATCACTGCCCTGACTGGTCTGCCCCCTCTCACTCCCGATTCACCGACGTGGTTTGCCCAGATGGCGGCATTTCCCCTGCCCCCCGGCGATGGGCGTGCCCTCAAGAAACGCTTGTATGACGAGTTCGCCATCGAAGTCCCCATCATAAGCTGGAATGACCGCCGCCTGGTGCGCATCTGTATCCAGGGTTACAATACCCAGGACGATGTGGACCGGCTGGTGGAGGCGTTGACCGTGCTATTAGAGTCTGAGGGTGGTCACGCCGTTCGGCGTGGATAAAACTGCTGCTTCCACAGCAGGGGGAACAAAGGGTTCTTAGAGCCAGTCTGAAAAGCTTACCACAAAGACACAAAGGCCACAAAGGGACAAGAAGGAAACGAATAAAAACCGCATAGTGCCCCTGGTGTCCTTTGTGTCCTTGATGGTTTTCAGACAGGCTCTTAGGGGTTGGGCGACGGCGGAGCCGTTGCCTAACCCCACAAGCCGGGGTTAGGGAAGATAGAAGTATCCCTGGAGGTCAGACCTCTGGCTGACGTGGCCGTCTCCCATACCTTAATTTGTCTCCCAGATACAACTGCGGTCTGAGGCCTAAGACCGCAGACGCAGCACCCCCCTCACCGGGATTAGGCTCAGATTTGAGACCCCGGCCCCATGACCGGCGAGCCGGCTGCCGGTAAAATAATGGCGGTAATTGTTTCAGGTTTCCTCCCCTGGAATCGAGAGCCGAGGTCTCCATGTCTCCCATTACCATCCTCATTGCCGATGACCACGCCGGCACACGGGCCACGATACGCGCCGTTCTGGAATTGGAGCCTGATCTCCAGATCATCGGCGAGGCCGATAACGGCCCGGCGGTGCTGATGGCAATGCGACACCTGGCCCCGGACGTGGTGTTGATGGACCATCACATGCCCCTGGCCGATGGTGTGGAGACCACGCGCCGACTCAAGGCCCGTTGGCCCCACGTGGCCGTGATCTTCCTGGCCGGTGAGGATAGCGCCCGCCTGGAAGCCTTCCGCGCCGGTGCCGAAGCTTATCTGCTCAAAGATACGCCTCCAGACATCCTTGTCACCACCATCCGGGCTGTCGCCGGCCAGCATCACCGACCACAACCGCCGGCCCTGGCTATCCCCTCGCCCCTGCTCCTCCCAACCTGATCCCAGGAGCAGGCTTCAGAGGCCGAACCATCCTGACTCGTAACCGTCCAGCGAAGCTTCGCCTCAAACCAACGAGTTTATTCGGACGCGGATAAACGCGGATAAACACTGATTTCAAAAAAATCTGTAACTACCTACCCTCCCGCAGGTTTGGGCGCAATGACCAGACCAGAGCACGCCCAGATGACCGGCTGCATCGGTTGCCAGCCCATTTCTAACCTGCGGGAGGGTTCAG
>DAOTYG010000134.1:0-10106 GCA_034435155.1 Anaerolineae bacterium
ACCCTCCCGCAGGTTTGGGCGCAATGACCAGACCAGAGCGCGCCCAGATGACCGGCTGCATCGTTCGCCAGCCCCTTTCTAACCTGCGGGAGGGTTCAGGGTAGGCAGTTACATTCGTAAAACGTTTTCATCGTCCACAGCACTTCTTATACTTCTTGCCAGAGCCGCACGGACAGGGGTCATTGCGGCCCACCTTGCCATAGTCGGGTCTGGATTGGGCGGCTGCGCGCCGGGAGGCTTTTTTGCCGGGCGGCCGTGAAGCTGAGCCGGCGCCGGCTACGGCCACCGCTGGCTGAGCCACCGGCCGTTTGGGGGCGCTGGGACGACGTTGCCCCGGCGGCCGGGGGGCCGGGGCCACCTGGGGCTGAACCTGCACGTGAAAGATGACCCGGGCCACCTCGTGGCGAATGGCGGCCAGCAGCTCCTGAAACATCTCGTGGGCCTCTTTTTTGTACACCACCAGCGGGTTCTGCTGGCCGTAGGCCCGCAGGCCCACCCCCTCGCGCAGGGCATCCAGGGCGGTGAGGTGCCGGACCCACAGGTTATCCATCGTGCGTAATAAGACCCACCGCCCCACCTGGTGCATGAGGGCCGGCGTGAGCTGGCGTTCGCGGGCGTCGTAGGTCTGGGTCACCAGTTCCGCCGCACGCCCGGCGATCTCGGCGGTGGACAGGTCCCGCAGGAGAGCCGGCCGCCAATCGGTCGGCAGGGGCACGATGCGCTGCAGCTCATTCAGGAACCCGCTCAACGCCTCCTGGTCCACCTCCGCCGCCAGATAGCTATCCACCAGATCGCTGACCTCAACCTGCACTATCTCCTCGATGATGGTCCGCAGACGCGCAGCGTCGGCACTCAGGACCTTGCGACGCTGGTCATAAAAGACCTCGCGCTGGGTGTTCATCACGTCGTCGTATTCGACCACGTGTTTGCGGATGTCAAAGTTGTAGCCTTCGACTTTGATCTGGCTGTTCTCGATGGTCCGGGCTACCAGGCTGGCCTCGATGGGGACATCCTCGTCCAGCCCCAGACGGTCCATGATGCCAGCCACGGCGCTGCCCCCGAAGCGGCGCATCAGGTCGTCTTCTAACGAGATGTAAAAGCGTGAGGAGCCGGGGTCGCCCTGGCGGCCGGCGCGGCCGCGCAACTGGTTGTCTATACGTCGGGCCTCGTGGCGTTCCGTGCCGATGATGTGCAGCCCCCCTAATTCACGGACCAGCTCCTGGTCGCGCTTCCAGTCGGCCTTGATGGCCTGGATCTCGGCGATGATGCTCTCCGAGAGTTCAGGGTGCGCGCGCACCAGTTGGCGAGCCTGGTCCAGGTTGTCATCCAGCACGTGGCGGATGATGGCGACCATGGTGTTATAGTAGCGGGCGAAGAGCCGGCGGGCGATGAACTCCACGTCGCCGCCTTCCACCTCATAGTCGGCGCGCAGGCGCTTGACCTCGGCGACCAGCTCTTCGGGCAGGACCCGGGCCTCGGTGGTCATGTGCAACACGGTGGGCCAGTCCTCGTTCAGGATGGCCCGCACCAGGTCCAGGGCCAGGCGACTCTGTTCCGGGGCGAGGTGGTCTTCCTCGATAAGGCGGCTCACGATGAAGCGGGCGCGCCCGGTCCCGTGCTCTGCGTCCGAGCGTTGATGATAGGTGTCATATTCGGCCTTGAGGGCCTGGACCAGGGCGATGGACTCGGCGGTGAGGCCCTGGGTGCGTTGCGCCAGTTGCCGCGCCCGGGGCAGGTCGCCGGCCAGGGTGGCCCGCACGAAACTCTGGGCCGCCTCGTAGAAGCGGCGTTCCAACAGGTCTGCCGCCAGACCGTCCGGGTTGCCGCCCAGCAGGATGTCCACGCCGCGACCGGCCATGTTGGTGGCGATGGTGACGGCCCCGGGCCGGCCGGCCTGGGCGATGACAAAGGCTTCCTTCTCGTGCAGCTTGGCATTCAGGACGTTGTGGGGGATGCCGCGTCGTTTGAGCATCCCGCTGAGCATCTCGGAGGTCTCCACGGCCACCGTGCCGACCAGCACCGGCCGCCCCAGGCGATGCATCTCTTCGATCTCGTCCACCACGGCCCGGAACTTGGCGGCCTGGGTCTTGTAGACCACGTCGGTGTGATCCTGCCGGATCATGGGCTTGTGGGTCGGAATCACCACCACATCCAGGCCATAGATCTTGAAGAACTCTTCCTTTTCCGTAGCCGCCGTGCCGGTCATGCCCGCCAGCTTCTCATACATGCGGAAATAATTTTGGAAGGTGATGGTGGCCCAGGTGAGGGTCTCACGCTGGACCTTCACCCCCTCTTTGGCCTCAATGGCCTGGTGCAAACCCTCCGAGTAGCGTCGGCCGTGCATCAGCCGGCCGGTGAACTCGTCCACGATGACCACCTGGCCGTCCAACACCACATAGTCATGGTCACGGTGGAAGATGAACTGGGCCTTGAGGGCGTTCTCCAGATAGTAGGTCAGCTCGTTGTGCTCCGGGGCGTAGAGGTTTTGCACCCCCAACCAGTGTTCCATCCTGGCGATCCCCTCTTCGGTGAGGGTGACGACGCGCATCTTCTCATCAATCTCCACGTCTTCGCCGGGGCGCAGGCGAGGGACCAGGCGGGCGAAGCGCACATACTCGTCAGTGGATTCCTCGGCCGGGCCGGAGATGATGAGCGGGGTGCGGGCCTCGTCAATGAGGATATTGTCCACCTCGTCCACGATGGCATAATACAGCTCGCGTTGGACACACTGGCTCAAGTCGTGGACCATGTTGTCCCGCAGGTAGTCAAAGCCGAACTCGTTGTTGGTGCCGTAGGTGATGTCAGCGCGATAGGCTTCGCGGCGGTCGCAGGGGCGCCAGTGCATCAGGCGATTGTCGCCGCCGTGGTCGGCCGGGTCCACGTAATCCGGGTCATACAGGCCGGCGAACTCATGGGCGATAACCCCGACGGAAAGCCCCAGCCGGTGGTAGATCGGCCCCATCCAGCCGCCGCCCACGCGGGAGAGGTAATCGTTGGGCGTGACCAGGTGTGCGCCCCGGCCCAACAGGGCGTTGAGGTAGAGGGGCAGGGAGGCGGTGAGGGTCTTGCCCTCGCCGGTCTTTTGTTCCGCGATCTTGCCCTGGTGCAGGACGATGCCGGCCATGAGTTGCACATCGAAATGCCGCTGACCGATGCTGCGCACAGCGGCCTCGCGCACGGCGGCAAAGGCATCCGGCAGGATGTCGTCCAATGTCTCGCCGTCGGCCAGGCGGGCGCGGAACTCATCGGTCTTGGCCCGCAGTTCGGCATCGGAGAGGGCCTGGAAGGCCGGCTCGCGCTCGTTGATGGCCGCCACGATGGGCCGCAAACGGCTGAGGGCACGCTCATTAGAATCGAACAGGCTACCGAGAGCCTTTCTGAACATGGGCAACCTCATGGTAACAGATATGCAGTGTTTACCGCCAAGCCAGAGAAGATGTCAGGTCTATTCTACTCCATCCGGGGCAATGGCGCAAGCGTGACACCAGACTGATCCCGGGCTGGGCCAAAAGATTCACGGTGGTGTGAGCGTTTCGCGTTAGGGACAGTACGGCTCTGGAGTCGAGGCTTTAGCCGGTTCGTGCCCGCAAGACCCGCCTGAAGGCTCGACTCCAGCGCGCATAATCGCTACTGGTGCCCGTTTCCTGTGTCCCCAATGTGTAACGCTCCCCGGTGGTAGGCTTGCATTATGGGGCTACTGAGGTATAATTCGCCCCTGGAGGATAACTGCTTACCCTGAACCCTCCCGCAGGTTAGAACAGGGCTGGCAACCGCTACAGTTGGTCATTGAGGCACGCCTGCGGCGTCCGGTCTGGTCATTGAACCTGCGGGAGGGTAGGCAGCTCTGGAGGTGTAGATGACGCGCATCCTGCTGGTACGGCATGGGCAGACGGAGTGGAACCGGGAGGCCTGCCCTGAGCGAAGCCGAAGGGAACGGTTCCGGGGACAGGTGGATGTACCCTTGAACGAGTTGGGGTACGCCCAGGCGCAGGCGGTGGCCCGGCGGCTGGCGGACTGGCCGATCGCGGCGGTCTATTCCAGTCCCCTGAGCCGGGCATTGGAGACAGCCCGACCCACGGCAGAGGCGCACGGGCTGAACGTGCAGCCGGAACCGGGGCTGCTGGACATCAACTACGGCGCGTGGAGTGGACTGTCGGTAGAGGAGGCCCGGGACCGGGACCCGGACCTGCTGGCCCTCTGGAGCGCCGACCCGGGCCGCGTGCGATTCCCCGCTGGCGAGAGCTTGGCGGAAGTGCAGACCCGGGCCCTGGCGACCGTGAACCGACTGGCGGAGCAATATCCAGGCCAGACGGTGCTGGCCGTGGGGCATGTGGTGGTTAATCGGGTGTTGCTCCTGGGGCTGCTCGGCGCGCCACTCTCCAGCTTTTGGGCAGTGGGGCAGGATAACGGGGCCATCAACGTGCTGGAATGGTGGCATGGCCGGCCGATGATCACCCGCTTGAACGATACCTGTCACCTGGAACGCTTGAGTTCATGAAAAGACCAGACCCATACCAGAGCCTCAGCAGATGGAAATTTGTGCTCCTCGGCGGTCTGCCAGGCCCAGGCCTGACTGGGCGACCGCCGGGCGCGAAAGCGGCGGGTCGCAGACCCGCCGCTTCGCGGAGCAACTTTTTCCATGTACTGAGCCTGTTCTGGCCCCTGGCGTTGACCCTGGCCGCTTTTGGCCTGCGGGCATATCATTTGGGGGCGCAAAGCCTCTGGTTTGACGAGGCGTTCAGCATAGACTATGCCCGGCGGGGTTGGGAGACCTGGCTGGCCGGGCAGACCACTGTGCAGGGCATCACGGTGGTGGAATTGCACCCACCGCTGTATTTCGCCCTCTTGCAGTTCTGGCTGACCCTGGCCGGGGCCAGCGAGTTTGCCGTGCGTTTTGCCTCGTTGGTGTGCGGGGTGCTCCTGGTGCCGCTGGCTTTCGTCACCGGCCGGCGGCTGTTTTCCGGGCGCGCTGGCCTGCTGGCGGCTCTGTTTGTCACCATCTCCCCTTTCCTGGTCTATTATTCCCAGGAAGCCCGGCCTTACATCCAGCCCACGTTCCTGGCCTGGCTGGCTTTCTATGTCTTCCTGCGGGCCGGGGAGCGCTGGCTGGACTGGGCGCTCTATGCCCTGGCTACCCTGGCGGCCGTGAACCTGCACTACTACGCCGCCTGGCCCACGCTGGCCCAGGGAATATATCTGCTGTTGTGTCGGCGGCGCTCGTTCCCCCGCTGGTTGGTTGCCGTCCTGGCCGTAGCTCTCCTCTACACACCGTTACTGCCGACTATGCTGCATCAACTGGGCAACTATGGCGTCTACTGGGAGGGCCAGATAGGGCTGGAGGTGATCCTGCGCCGGGCTATGGCCGCTTTCGGCGCGGGCCTCACGGCGGACCCGGCCTGGGGTCTGCTTAGCTGCGTATTGTTACTGCTCCCGGCAGTGGTGGCTCTGCTCAACGGCCTGCTGAGCAGGCCACGGGAGGAACTCGACCGGGTGTTTATGTTGGCCTTATACCTGGTCGTCCCCCTCCTGGCCGTCTATCTGGCCGGCCTCCTCAAGCCCAAGTTCCACGAGCGGTTCGTCATCGTGGCCGCGCCAGCCCTGTATCTGCTGGCCGCACGGGGGTTGGATGCGTTGGCCGGCGACCAGCTTGCCCGCTGGCGAAGAATACGTCTGGTCGCTGGGGCCATGGTTGGCGTCCTCATCCTGGTGGCCGTTATCCTGCCCCTGGGCAACCTGTACTTTAACCCGGCTTATGCCCGTGACGATTACCGGGCCGTCGCCGCCGCCATCCAGGCTCAGCAACAGCCCGCTGACGCGATCCTCCTCTGCGCCCCATATATCTATCCGGCTTTCAACTATTATTACCACGGCGGTTTGCCCTGGGACGGCCTGCCCAGGCAAACCCCGGCGGACCGGGCCAGCACGGTGGCGGCCCTCAACGCCCTGACCGCCGGCCGAGACCGCCTGTGGCTGGTGTTATGGCAGGAACACGTGGCCGACCCCGAAGGGTTCATCCTGGACCAACTGGGCACCAGGTGTACCCGGCTGCCGCAACCCCACGAGTTCCAGGGCCTGCGGCTTTTGCTCTTCTCCCTGACCGATCATGCGCCCTTTACGACTGAACCCGGCCTTCAGTATCGCCGGGCCGCCCTGTTCGATGAGCGGGTGGAGCTGCTGGGCCTGGACCTGGATCGCACCGCCACTCAGTGCGGGGAGACGGTAAACCTGGCCTTGTTCTGGCAGGCGCGGGAGCCACTGGCCGAAAACCTGACCGCCTTTGTCCACTTGGTGAACGAGGCGGATGTCGTCTATGCCCAGCAGGACAAGCGGCCCATCAACGACTACCTGCCCACCAGCAAATGGTCGCCCGGCCAGACCATGAAGGACGAATACCGCCTGTTCATCCCCTATGGCACGCCCCCAGGCACGTATCATCTGGTGACCGGGTTATACCGGGCGGAGACAGGCCAGCGTCTGCCGGTACGGGATGAGTCGGCCAAAGAGGTATGGCCCGGCCAGCGAGTTCACCTGGCCCGTATCTACATCATGCGCACGAACCCCGGCCGCCCGGCCGATCTGCGCATCCAACACCCTCAGCCCGCCGACCTGGGGCGTGGTCTACGCTACCTGGGCCACGAGTTCAGTACTTCGGAGGTGGTCCCTGGCCAGGCTCTGCTGGTAATCCTGTTCTGGCAGGCCCAGGGCCGGGTGGACGGCGACGCCGTGGTGACCCTGGAGTTATGGGATGAGGCCGGGCACATGGTAGCCTGGCAGCGAGGACGGCCGGCCAACGACACATACCCGACAGGCGATTGGTTGGTTGATGCCGTGGTGCGCGACATCCGGCTGTTGTTCATCCCGACGGACCTGGCGCCAGGCCGGTATCGCCTTCGTCTGGCTGTGCAAGACGCCACCGGCGCAGCCTGGGGTCAGGTGGACCTGGCGCCGGCCATCAGCAGTAGATAGAAAAAGTCGCTCAGAGCGGGTCCGCGCTGCGCGCTCGGTGGTCGGTGCGAAGCCGCCGGCCCCCGGCCCAGGCCGGACTGGGTAAGGGACGTGGAAGGAATAAATTGGGCTGTTGACGGTCTGGGTGCGGGCCTGTTGGCCGGGGCGCTGGTCAGCGGGATCGAGGTGGCCTGGCTGGTGGGGCACACCGGGCGGCTGGACCTGGTGGGCGCGCTGGCCTATGCGGTGCTGGCCTACGGGCTGGTGGGCGCGCTGGTCGGCCTGGTCTGCGGCCTCCTGTGCCTTTGCTGGCGGCGGCTGGCACACCCGCTACTGGGGGAAAGGGTTGACTGCTGGCCCTGGTGCGCCAGCCTCACCGTCGCCGTCTTGCTCGCGCCGGTCGCCGCCTATCGCCTCTCCACCGATTGGCCCCGGCAGCAGAGCGGGCCGGCCGTGGCCGTCGGGTTGGCCCTCCTGGTCAGCCTGGGCATCTTGTTCATCCTGCGCTGGCTGATCCGGCGTTCGCCGGGGCCGAAGCTCCTGGGCTGGCCCGGCAGCCTGTCGCTCTATGGGGCCATCCTGCTCGTGGCCGGGGTCCTATCCGCTGCCCCGACCTGGCTGACTGAGGCCGCCAATGCCCTCGCCCCGCCGGCCGGCGCGCCAAACTCGGATAACCGGCCCGATGTGATCCTCATCGTCGCCGATGCGCTGCGGGCTGACCGGCTCTCTTGTTACGCGGACGGGTCCGCCACGAACGCCACGCCGCACATAGACGCCCTGGCCCGCGATGGGGTGCGCTACCAGGACATGAGCGCCCAGGCTTCGTGGACCAAACCGTCCGTGGCGACCATCTTCACGTCGCTCTATCCCTCGTCCCACCAGGCCCTTCACGCCGAGAGCCAGCTCCCGGCCGCCACAACCACTCTGGCCGAGGCCCTGTCGGCCGGCGGCTACCGCACCATAGGTCTGGTGACAAATGCTTACATCACCCCTCTCTTTGGCTATGACCAGGGCTTTGACCGCTATGTTTATCTGGAACCGGACGACCCCTTCTTTGCGCCGGCGGCCGCCACCCGGTTGACGATCCATCACGCCCTGATGCGCCTTTACCGGCAGACCGACCTGGGACGCTGGCAACGGCAGACCCTGGGGACCTGGCCCGGGCCATATTACCGTCCGGCCGAGGTCGTCACTCAGCATCTGCTACCCTGGCTGGAGGCCCGGCGCGGCGAGCGGTTCTTCCTCTACGTACACTATATGGACCCGCACACGCCGTATTTCCGGCACCCCTACGACGGCACGGCCTTTGTGGACGCCCTGCCGCCGGACCAGGCGCCCTGGGTGAGTCGGCTGTATGACGGTGAGGTGAGCTATCTGGATACCCAGGTGGGGGAATTGTTCGCGGCGCTGAAACGATGGGACCTCTACGATGAGGCCCTCATCGTGTTTACGGCCGACCACGGGGAGGAGTTCTTTGAGCACGGGGGTTGGGGCCACGGGGCCACCTTGTACGAGGAGCAGTTGCGGGTCCCGCTCATCATCAAGTACCCCGGCAACCGGTATGCTGGCACGGTGGACGAGGGTCTGGCCCGGAGCCTGGACATCGCGCCGACGGTGTTGGGCGTGGTGGGGTTGCCGGTGCCGGCCGCGATGCAGGGCGTCAGCCTGCGGCCAGGGGAGAACGCGCCAGCCCGGGCTACCGTCGCCTTCGCCGAGACCATCTATCAGGGCCAGTACCCCATGCAGACCGTGCGCGTGGGATCGCGCAAGCTGATCCGCACCGCGCCGGGACATCCCCGGCTCATCCCCCCCACCCTGCTCTTCGACCTGGCCGCCGATCCGGGTGAGCACCACGACCGGGCGACGACGGAACCGGCGCTGGTTCAGGCCCTTCAGGCAGACCTGGACTGGATTGTGGCCTATGCTCAAACGCACGCCGTGGCCGGTTCGGCTGGCGCGATAGACCCGGCCACCCGGGAACGCCTGCGCAATCTGGGGTATTGAACAGAGGCCGGTCTCTCAGTACCTGGTGCGTTGCTTCCAGGCCCGTGCGGCCAGGGTCAGACCCAGCCCGGCCAGGAGTAGCGGCACCACTGGCACCGGAATATACAGGTCAGCATAATCGGCGACGGCGGCCCCCAGACCCACCACCACAGTGATACAGCCCCAGGCCAGGGTGAACGCGCTGGGGGGATGGGCAGCCCGGTAGCGCGCAGCATTCAACCCCCACAAGATCAGGCCCACGGCCAGGCCAGCCAAACCCTCCGGTAACAGCGGGATGCCCCAGGTGAGGCCCAGTACCAGCAGGACCAGCCCCCAGGCGTAGGCCTGGCGGATACGGTCATCGAGACCTGACTGGTTGGGGAGATCCGGCCGGCCAGTCATTCATTCACCAGCTCCCGGCCCCGGCTGAAGGCGCGCCGGTTAAGGTCCAGGAAGCGCGCTGGCACACGTGCCTCAATAACCTGGAGCCACGGCGCCGGGTCAGCGTCCATGAGCTGGCTCAATGCACCTAGAAGCACCATGTTGGTCACCCGGGCGTTACCCAGTTCCTGAGCCACAGCCAGGCAGGGCAACAGATATACGTTTCGCGTGCGCGTGTGCAGAGCCGCCAGCAAGGCCTCAGTCGTCGGGTATTCTGCCTCGCCGACGCTGACCGCCAGGGGTTGGATGCGTTGTTCGTTGATGAGCACTGTACCGTCTGGCCGCAGATAGTTCGCCCACCGCGCTGTTTCCAACACCTCAAAGCTGATGAGGTAATCCACTGTGCCGGCCTCCGCCAGCGGCGAGTGGACCAGCCGGCCCCAACGGACGTGGCTCTCCACGCTGCCGCCACGCTGGGACATACCGTGGACCTCGCTCTTTTTCACGTCATAGCCCAGGGCCAGGCCCACCAGGGCCAGCACGTCAGAGGCCAGGATCGTGCCTTGCCCACCTACACCCACTATCAGAAAGTCCACTTTGTTCATGGATTCGCTCCTCTCTCGTAAACAGCGCTCCGGCCACTGCTCGCGGCGGGTTTGTCGCCGCCAACGCAAAATTTTCCAAATCTGTAACTACCTACCCTCCCGCAGGTTTGGGCGCAATGACCAGACCAGAGCACGCCCAGATGACCGGCTGCATCGGTTGCCAGCCCATTTCTAACCTGCGGGAGGGTTCAG
>DAOTYG010000135.1:0-3070 GCA_034435155.1 Anaerolineae bacterium
CTGAACCCTCCCGCAGGTTAGAAAGGGGCTGGCAACCGATGCAGCCGGACCTGGGCGCGCCTGCGGCGTCTGGTCTGGTCATTGCGCCCAAACCTGCGGGAGGGTAGGTAGTTACAAATGGACAAGATTTACCCAGTCCGGCCTGGGCTGGGCAGGATTCACAGGATGTGGTTTGGTCTTTATGCCGCTGATCAGGCCCGGCAAAGAGTGAAAAATCGTAACTGCCTACCCTGAACCCTCCCGCAGGTTAGAAAGGGGCTGGCGAACGAGGCAGCCGGTCATCTGGGCGCGCTCTGGTCTGGTCATTGCGCCCAAACCTGCGGGAGGGTAGGCAGTTACGAAAAATCTTGTCAATCCTGTCAGAATCCGTGAGCAGGGTGAGCAGTTACAACGCGCCTATTTGACGACCACCGTGACGGCAAAGCTCTCCGCGGCCGGGACATCCTTCTCCCAGGGCCGGCGATACTCCATCTTGAGCGTGGTCTGACCGGCGCTTGCGGCGTTGAAGGTGAAGGTCTCCTTGCCGCCGGCCCCGATGGCGCTGCTATCAGCCTTGAACTGCGCCTCCCCGACTTGCTTCAGGATCGCCGTGTCCACTTCTTTAACCTGCCAACTGTACCCGGTGGTGGGGTTGCTCTCCAGCACCACCTTCACCTCGCTGCCTCTGGCCACCTCGACGGTCTTGCCGTTGTCTGCCCTGGTGATCTCTTTGCCACCTGCGCCTGGCAGGCAGGCCCCCAGCACCAGGGCGATGAGCGCCAACCCAACGACTGCTAACATGCGTGGCATAGTTATACCTCCTCTAAAATATGTGCTCAGCGGGGGTCTGTGACCCCCGCGTCCAACGGGCACTCCCTGCGGCCTGCCACGAAGTCAGGCGCCAGCGTGAGGTCGCAGACGTGGTCGCCGCCATGAGCACCCGCCCCTTGCTCAGCGGGGGTCTGTGAACCCCGCGTCCAACGGGTGGCACACCCACCGCTGTATCTGTCCGGCTACTTCTGCTCCACAAAATCCACCGTGACGACCTGGAACCGCTGGACGTTGACGCCTTCGGCAGCCCGGCAGGCATAGTTCACCACGGCCACATTATAGGGGCTGGGGCTGAGGGCATCAAAGCGATAGTACCCGGCGGTATCGGTCGTTGTGCTGGCCAGGGTGCGGTCCGTGTAGATACGCACCGTGATGTCGCGCATTCCCCGGCCGTCGCGGTCTCGGACCTGGCCCTTGATGGAAGCATACGGCTGGTCCGTGGTCTCGGTGGCTCCGACCTGCGGCCCGAACCGGCGTTCCGCCACTGGCTTACCGCTCTGCGTGGCCGTATAGCCGCGCCACTGTCCATTGAGATACAGAACGTACACCACGTTGCGGTCCGTGAGGATCATGTGCCCACCCTGAAAGGCCTGGTACACGTAATTGAAGCCGCGCTCCTCGGCCGTGGCCCAACCGATGATGGGCACCCTGTCTGGGTTGGCCCCTTCAAAGTCTCGCCAGACCTTGCCAAAGCCACGCACCGGCTGATACAGGCCAGCCGGGGGATAGATTTGGTCGTTTTTTTGTGGATCACCCTCCTTCCAGGTGTTCGGTACCTCTTTCCAGGCCCCGGTGCCGTACATCACATAGATCGTGTTGGTATCCGAACGCCAGAACATGTAGCCGTACTGAAAGGTTTGTTCCGCACCCCAGACCGTGAGCTGGGCTTGCGTGGGGCATTTCAGACCGGATTGCACGTCGCTAAAGCTATTCCATACCTCCCCCAACGCTCCCGTCGGCTTGATGGCGCACGAAGGCTTTTGTCCCCCACTGGCGGGGGTCTTTTGGTGGAATGTCTTGGTGGTAAAATCCTTGCCTTCGGCCGTGGTAAGATACTTTTGTTGCGCGGCGTCCCATACCGCATAGGCCCACTCGGTGCGGATCGAGTACCGCTCGGCCGCCACGGTAAAGACATAGCTATAGCGCGTGTTGTAAGCCAGGATCACGGCCAGAGTCTTGGTGGGCGGGGCCGGATAATAGGTTGCCAGGGCATAGAACCCGTCCGCCACCTGAGCCTCCACCTGGGACCAGGTGACGCCCTGGAGCTTCATCATCGCATAAGCCACCTGGCCATTATAATCATAGTCTGCGGCGTACACGGTATAACCGGCTCTCTGCAACCAGGCGATGACCTCTTCCCGGCTACCGCTCTGCGCCGCCGCGGCCGGGGCCAACAGGCTCATGAGAACTGATACCAGGATCACCGCCGCCAAAAAGCGTTTCATGTATCACCTCCAAAAAACTAGCGGTCCAAATATTACTGCTGGCCCCTCCGGCCTGACCAGCATTTGATACCCACCGCGCCACCAGGCCTTCGAGCGCGCTCTCTTCGGAATCATACCAGCAAACGGTAGAATTGTCAACGTCACCTTGACATCGTAAATTAAACGCACGAGGGCCCCCCGCTTCGCGTCTCTTTGGCGAGGGGAAAGACTGCCTTATAGGGGGTTTTTGCGGCGGCGAAGCCGCCGCAAAAACCCCCAGAAAGGCTTTCTTCCCCTTGTTCCTTCCCTGACAGGAGTTATGCACGGATGTCAGCACCCCCTAATAAGGGCATTGTAATAATGCCAGGAACGTGTTATAATAGACAGCGCGGGATGAGGAGGTGATCATGACAGCACCGAAACGTGTGCTGGTGGTAGAAGATGACCCGGCCCTGGCCGAGTTGTTCAAGCAAGGCGTCGCTATCGAGGGCAGCCACGAACTTGTCGTCACCGAGACGGCGGAGGAGGCTCTGGAGCGTTTTCAGGAGAACACCTTCGACCTGGCGATTGTGGATTACAAGCTGCCGCAGATGAATGGCCTGGAGTTGATCGCGGCGATCCGGGAGCTGGATACCGCCACCCAGTTCATCGTCGTGTCCGGCTATCGAGACGCGGAGCTGGAAGCGACAGCGGAACGCCTGGGCGTATTCGAGATCTTTGGCAAGCCGTTTTACATCATGGATTTTCGGGAGGCGGTGAACAAGGCCCTGGCACAGCCCCGGGTGGTGACACCGCCGCCGGAGCCGCCCCGGCCTGCCGCCGCACCCGCCCCGAAG
>DAOTYG010000136.1:0-7270 GCA_034435155.1 Anaerolineae bacterium
CCCAGGGCAGGGGCAAGCCCTGCCCCTACGCGCGCCACGCCGGGCCGGGGGCCGGTAGGGGCGACCCTGGCGGTCGCCCTGGGCAGGGCAAGCCCTGCCCCTACGCGCGCCACGCCGGGCCGGGGGCCGGTAGGGGCGACCCTGGCGGTCGCCCTGGGCAGGTGCAAGCCCAGGGCAGGGGCAAGCCCTGCCCCTACGCGCGCCACGATTTGTCGCTGGCGGCGGGGTGGCATACCCGGCCCGAGCACGGTCGCGCATCATCCAGTCCTGATACGCATCCGGCCAGCCCGTGCTTCAACCCGTCACCGCCGCCTTCCCCACCACACCAGTCCTCCCAGCAGGATTATCACCAAGCTCAGGCCGGCGCAACTACAGGCGCCCCCGAAAACGGCCAACCACACCGGCGCATAGCCCGGTACAGACCTGGCTGGCGGAGTTGGGGGCGGCGTGGGCGGCTGCACGTGGGCAACCGGCGTGGCCGGCGTTGGGGTGGCCCCGGCCACGGTAGATGTCTGCGCCTGGGCAACCGGCGTGGCCGGCGTACTGACGGTCTCGACCACCGTGGGCGTCACTTTGGCCCAGGGTGGGATCGTGGGGTTCAGCCACGGCCGCTCCGGCGTGGCCGTCGGTGGGAGCACTGGCGTGGCCGTGGCCGGCGTGGCCCCCACACTGAGCTGCCAGTTGCGGTCCAGTTCATCCAGCGAGATGCCAAAGGCTTCCTGGAAGGCCGCCTCTCGCATCTTGCCGGCCCCAAACGCGGCGATGAGCCGGGCCATCCCCTCGCGCCCATACGTCTTGAAGATGTACTCCACCGCGCTATAGCTCTCGGCGTAGGCCAGGCGGGCCTTATCCTCATCATTGAAGTACCACCCGCTCAATTCCTTCAACGAGAAGAGTCGCCCGCCCTTTCTGACCACCTCCTGCACCACATACTCCCAATAAGAGAGATCACCTTCCTGGTTATGCATAGCCAGCCCTTCATTCAGCCAGGCCGGTGGATCGGCCAGCGGGTGATCGGTGGCCTGGTGGAAGACCAGGTGGCTGATCTCATGGGGGATGACATCGTGGATCCAGGTGGTGTCCTCGCCCTCATCCGGGAGGATCTGCACCGTGATGGCCTGTTCCGGGAAGGCCTGGCCGGCGATCCACTGGTAGGTATTGCCCAACGATGGAAACGTCGAGCGAAAATCATCCTGATTGGCATAGGCATAGATGCGGATGGGATACTTGACCTTCACGCCGATGTCAGTGGAGATGCGGGCCAGGGATCGGGCCGCCACCACAAAGACATAACGGCCAAAATCATCGCTGCCCTCATACCAGTAGAAGGCGATCTCGTCGTTCTGGTAGTGCTGCCAGGGGAAGCGCAGGTCCTCATAGATGGCCGTCTGTTCGTCCGTGGTCAAGGTATTGCCGGCCCTGTCGGCGATGACCCAATAGAACACCACCGGCGCGCCGGGCGGCACCTGCATCTTGTCCGTCCGCCAGCGGTAGGTGGCCTGGACCTGGCGGCCGGGCGTGAACTCCGGCCGGCCGACCTCGGTGGACGTCTCGCCGCGCAGCCGGAAATGCAGCTCGATCTTGGTGATGTCGGCCGCGCTGTCCGTGGCGGAGAGCTGGAAGATCAACGCCTGCGGAAATTCGCTGGTGGCCCTGGAGTCTGTCACGACGATGGGGCTATCCGCCGCAGCCGGGATCGCCACGAGTAACGTCAGTGATAGAAACACGAGCAGACAAACTATCCTGCCTCCTGCCTCCTGCATCATACCCCCTGCCTCCCGCCTCCTGCCTCCTGCATGATCCGCACGCTGGCGCTGGCCCCGATGCGCGTGGCCCCGGCCCGCACCATCGCCTCGGCCTCCTGGAAGGAACGAATGCCCCCGGCCGCCTTGACCCCCAGGGCCGGCCCCACCACTCGCCGCATCAGGGCCACATCGGCCACCGTGGCTCCGCCGGGGCCAAAGCCGGTGGAAGTTTTCACAAAATCGGCCCCGGCCGACTTGGCCAGGGTACACGCCTGAACCTTCTCCTCGTCGGTGAGCAAGGCCGCCTCGATGATGACCTTGCTGTGCGCGCCTTCCTCGCGGCAGGCTTCCACCACGCCAGCGATGTCCCGCTCCACCAGGGCATAGTCGCCGCTCTTGAGCGCGCCGATATTGATCACCATGTCGATCTCGGCGGCCCCCAGCCGGATGGCGCGGCGGGTCTCGTAGGCTTTCACCTCCGCCAGCGTGGCCCCCAGGGGGAATCCCACCACGGTGCAGACCTTGACCGGGGTATGACGAAGCAAGTCGGCGCAGAGGCGCACCCAGGTGGGATTCACGCAGACGGCGGCAAAGCCATACTGGGCGGCTTCGGCGCACAACTGGCGGATCTGGGACTCTGTAGCCTCCGGCCTGAGGAGGGTATGGTCAATGTACCGGGCGATCTGCCGCGCGGCACCCCCGGCGGTCGCCACACCCAGGCCGGCCCCGACGCGTTCCGCCCCGGCGTCTATCACCTGCTGCACGCCGTCCGGTACCTTGATGATGCACAGCCCGCACGAGGTACAGGGGCCGCCGGTGGCGCAGGTGCTCGCGGACAGGCCGCCCTGCTGCCGCAGGATGGTCAACACCTCGCGGGTAATGGCTTCGATGAGGTGTTCGGTATCTGAAATGGTCATTCGCTCCCCGTTTAGCGGCGCAGATACCGCTGTTCAATCGCCATGATCTTCGCCACGCGCCGTCGGTGACGCTCCTCAGTGCAGTCAGTCGTCAAGAACACGCGGACGATCTCGCGGGCCAACGCCGGGCCGATGAGCTGCCCGCCCAGGGTGAGCACGTTGGCGTCGTTGTGCTCGCGGGCGTTACGGGCGGTGGAGAGGTCGTAGCATAAAGCGGCGCGCACGCCGGGCACCTTGTTGGCGGCCATGCACGAGCCGATCCCGGCCCCGTCCACCACGATGCCCCGCCCGGCCCGGCCCTGAGCCACTCGCTCCGCCACGGCCTGCGCCGGGTCCGGGTAATCCACCGCCTCCGTGCTATGCGTGCCCACGTCGTCCACGGTGTAGCCCAGCTCCGCCAGCAGCTTCTTGAGGTCCTCTTTCATGGCATAGCCGCCGTGGTCCGCGCCGATGGCTACCGTGCGCTGCGGGTCCGGGCGCGGGGGTGTGGCAATCGTCCCCGGCTGACTGCCGACGGCTGACGATTGACCGCCATCTATGATCTGCACCCCACGCTCGCGGGCGGCATCCCGGGCCAGCGGGGTGAGCCGCACCCCGGCCGGCACCACCAATTGACCCCCGCGCGGGAGGGCGTTCACCTCGTCGGCGGTGATAAAGCGGGGGGCGCGGCGTGAAGCAACGGCCCCGGCTTCCCGCCGGGTCCGTGCCACCACCTGCCGCACGATCTCACGTACCTGCGCTTCGTCAGTCACGGTCAACTTTCCTCTGTGGGGGGAACAGTGGCGATTATACGCTACTTTGGCATAAAGGTCAACTGCGCGTGGATTCGCCGGGTCTGACATCCGTGAGTAATCAAACGTATTAGGGCACTGCCCCGCTCCCCATTTCGCGGCCCTTCGGGGAGGGGAAAGAATGCCTGGTAGGGGTTTTTGCGGCGGCTTCGCCGCCGCAAAAACCCCAGCAAGGCTTTCTCTCCCCCTGTCCCATCCCTAACAGGAGTTATGCACGGATGTCAGGCCGGGTCACTGGACAAATCGGCCGGCCAATGCTATAATAAAACTGCACGCCGGCTCCTGCTGGCGTTGCTTTATGTTCGCTGCGCATCGTTCATTATGTGATGAGGAGGAAACATGGCCGAACTAACTGAGATCCGCTGGCACGGGCGGGGCGGGCAGGGGGTGGTCACCGCCGGCGAGTTGCTGGCTGAGGCCGCCCTGGAAGAAGGCAAGTACTTCCAGGCTTTCCCAGACTATGGCCCCGAGCGCATGGGCGCGCCTATCCGGGCCTTTACCCGGTTCAGCGATAGGCCGATTGACCTGCACTGCCAGATCGTGACCCCGGATGTGGTAGTGGTGTTGGACCCAACCCTGCTGGGAGTGGTAGACGTCGTCGAAGGGCTGAAAGATGACGGGGTCCTGGTGGTGAACACGGCGGAGACGCCGGCTCAGGTGCGGGCTATCACCGGCTGGGACAAGGGCAAGGTTTATACGGTGGATGCCACCCGTATCGCTCTGGACCTGTTTGGCCGGGCCATCACCAACACCCCCATGATCGGGGCCTTGCTCCGCGCGGTGGATGTGGTGTCTATGGACGGCGTCATCGCCCAGGTGCGGGCCAGATTCGCCGGCAAGCTCAAGACCGACGCCATCGAAGCCAATGTCCAGGCCCTGAAGCGTGCCCACGATGAGGCCATCCAGGGTTAATTGCAACATGAGGAGATCAAAATGAGTACCGGAACAGGTTGGCGTGATATTCCCATTGGTGGCCTGATCGTCGAGGCCGGCAATTCCGTTCGCTACAAGACCGGCGGGTGGCGTGCCTTTCGCCCCCTGCGGGATACAGAGCAATGCACGCAATGCCTGATGTGCTGGCTCTATTGCCCTGATTCCAGTATCCTGGTTGAGGGGGGCCGGGTGGTGGGGTTTGACCTGGAGCACTGCAAGGGTTGTGGCGTCTGCGCCTCCGTCTGCCCCAAGCAGGTGGAGGTCCACGCCCTCACCAAACAACCTGGCAAGGTCATCCAGCTCGTCGAGGAAGGCTCCGAGTTGTGCCGCTAGGGGTTTAACAAGTGGACTTTGGGCGCAAGCACATACTGCCAGGGGGGCTTTGCCTGTTCAGCCCGCCTCAAGACCCGCCCTCCTGATCGCCCAAAGGCCGGTAAGATCAAGGAGAGTACAATGAGCAGACATCTTGCCCTGGATGGGGCGCAGGCGGTCGCAGAAGCGATGCGCCAGATCAATCCGGATGTGGTGGCGGCATACCCCATCACTCCTCAAACCGAGATAGTGCAAAAGTTTTCCACTTTTGTGGCCGATGGCCTGGTGGATACCGAGTTCATCACCGTGGAAAGCGAGCACAGCGCCATGAGTGCCTGTGTGGGGGCGGCGGCGGCCGGGGCCCGCGTGATGACGGCCACCTCGTCAGCCGGACTGGCCCTCATGTGGGAGATCCTCTATGTGGCGGCCTCCAACCGCCTGCCGATCGTCATGCCGGTGGTGAACCGGGCCTTGAGTGCGCCCATCAACATCCACTGTGATCACTCGGACAGCATGGGGGCCCGCGACGCGGGCTGGATCCAGTTGTTCAGCGAGACGGCCCAGGAGGCCTATGACAACGCTATCCAGGCTCCCCGTATCGCTGAACACCCGGACGTCCTGTTGCCAGTGATGGTCTGCCAGGACGGGTTCATCACCAGCCACGGCCTGGAACGCATTGACGCCCTGGAGGATGACCAGGTGCGTCAATTCGTGGGCACGCTCCAACCCCACATGCCACTATTAGATCTCGAACATCCGGTGACCTATGGGCCGCTGGACTTTTACGATTACTACTTTGAGCATAAACGCCAGCAGGTGGAGGCCATGCGCCATGCCGGGCCGGTCATCCTGGCAGTGGCCGAGGAGTTCGCCCGGCTCAGTGGCCGGCAGTATGGTTACTTTGAGCCGTACCGGCTGGATGATGCCGAGGTGGCGGTAGTGGTCCTCAACTCCACAGCCGGCACCGCCCGCGTCGTGGTTGATCGGCTGCGCAAGGAGGGGATCAAAGCCGGCGTGCTCAAACTGCGCGTGTTCCGCCCCTTCCCGGTGCAAGAGTTGGCCGAGGCCTTGCGCCATGTCCGGGTGGTGGGGGTGATGGACCGCTCCGATAGCTTTGGGGCCATGGGAGGGCCGGTCTTCATCGAGACCTGTGCCGCCTTTTATACCCAACGGCACCCGGCCCTGGTGAAGAACTTTGTCTATGGCCTGGGTGGACGTGATACCACCCCAGATCAGATCGAAGCCGCCTTCCGGGACCTGGTCCAGATCGGCGAGACCGGCCAGATCGGTGAGCTGGTTACCTACCTGGGCGTGCGATAGAACAAATAGCAGATAGCAAATTGCAAATTGCAGATTGCAGATTGCAGATTGCAATGGGGAGGATTAAATGGCAACGGCCTTGAAATTAAAAGAACTGGCCCAGCAACCGGAACGACTGGCTCCCGGCCATCGTATGTGCGCTGGTTGCGCTGAACCGATCATCGTGCGTCAGACTTTGCACGCCACCACAGACCCGGTGGTTGTCGCCAATGCTACTGGTTGCCTGGAAGTGGCTACCACCATCTATCCCTTTACCGCCTGGCGTGTACCGTGGATCCACAGTGCCTTTGAGAATGCTGCCGCTACGGCCGCCGGGGTCGAGGCTGCATACCGCAGCCTGGTCCGGCAGGGCAAAATCAAGGACCAGCAGGTCAAGTTCATCGCTTTTGCCGGTGATGGTGGCACCTATGACATCGGCTTGCAGGCCCTGAGCGGAGCCCTGGAACGCGGCCATAAGATGCTCTACATCTGCCTGGACAACGAGGCCTACATGAACACCGGCATCCAGCGGTCCGGCGCCACGCCCCTGGGGGCCTGGACCACCACCTCGCCGGTGGGCAACGTGATCCCTGGCAAGACCCAGTATCGTAAGCCATTGACCGAGATCATCGCTGCCCATGACATCCCTTACGTGGCCCAGGCTGCCCCGCACAACTGGCGCGATTACATGACCAAGGTGCAAAAGGCCCTGGACGCCGACGGCCCCTCGTTCATCAATGTGTTGGCCCCCTGCCCGCGCGGCTGGCGGCACGACACGGACGAGACGATAGAGATGTCTCGCCTGGCCTGGGAGACCTGTTTCTGGCCCCTCTTTGAGGTCGAAAACGGCGAGTGGCGCATCACGGCCCGGCCCAAGGAGAAGAAACCAGTGGCGGAATGGCTCAAACGCCAGGGCCGGTTCAGCCACCTGTTCACTCCAGCCAACCGCCATCTCATTGATGAATTGCAGGCCGAGGTGGACCGGCGCTGGGACAAGCTGCTGAAGCTGTGCGAAGCCTGATATCCACATGCCAGATCATCCCTGCCCCCTGCGTCGGGTTCCAATGACTTGACGGTATGGTGGCCGATTGGCAAGACTCAGTAGACGGAAAAAAGTTGCTCAAAGCGGGTCTGTGACCCGCGTCTCTCGGCGGTCTCAGACCGCCGAGGAGCACAAATTTCCATCTGACTTGAAAATGGACTTCAGGAAGGCACGGCTATTGCCTGCTGCCTATCACATTTTCATGCGTTGTGGCGAACGCAGTTCATGATG
>DAOTYG010000137.1:0-8609 GCA_034435155.1 Anaerolineae bacterium
GTGCATAACTTCTGTCAGGGAGGGAACAGGAAGGAGAAAACCTTTCCTGCTCGCGGCGGGTGTGCCCGGCCCAGGCCAGACCGGGTCACCCGCCGCCGGGCGCGGGGTCGCAGACCCCGCGCGAGCACATAATACGAGGAGGGAGAAAGCCTTTCTGGGGGTTTTTGCGGCGGCTTCGCCGCCGCAAAAACCCCCAACCAGGCGTTCTTTCCCCTCCCCGCATCGCATAGCGGCGACGAAGTGGGGAGTGGGGCAGGGCCCTCATGCGTTTAATCACGCACGGATGCCAGGTGGACTCGATTGACAGATTCAGACGCACCGGTTATAATCAGGATGTCGCGTCAGGGGCCGCTAGCTCAACAGGCAGAGCAGCTGACTCTTAATCAGCGGGTTAGAGGTTCGAGTCCTCTGCGGCTCACCAATAGAAGATCACCTCCAATCGAGCTTCGCCCGAAGAGGAGAAAAACAAGGGCCGCCTGGCCCTTATTTTTTTGCTGGCCCCCCACGCTCTGCCTGCTCGCACCCTTGCCCGGTGTGGAGGTGAAAACCCCCGCCCGGCCCTTGTTTTGCTACCGGTTTGAATCGAGCAACCGTTCCCACTCTGTCAACCGTTCCGCCAGTCGTTCCTCTGTTTCCGCATAGGCCCGACCCAGTTCAGTGATCCGGCCCACTTCCGTCTCCCGACCCAGCTCCTGTTCCAAAGCGGCCAGTTGGATTTCCAGGTCCTCGATCTCTGCCTCCAACTGGGCCAGGCGAGTCTGCCGCTGCCGTTCGACCCGGGCCGGGGTGCGTGCTGGAAGCCCGGCGGGTCCTTTCTGGTCGGGAGATCGGACAGGTCGGGGAGGCCCGGCCGGTCTGGCATTGGCTGCCAGGTAATCCGTATAGTTGCCCCGGTAGGCTCGCAACCCGTCCCCCTCGATGGCCCAGACCTGGGTGGCCAGGGCGTCAATGAAGAAGCGGTCGTGGGAGACAAAGAGCAGCGAGCCGGTGAACCCGGCCAGGACACCTTCCAGCACCTCCTGGGACAGCAAGTCCAGATGATTGGTCGGCTCATCCAGGAGCAGCAGGTTGGCCCCCTCCAGGCTAAGGAGGGCCAGGGCCAGTCGGCTCCGCTCGCCACCGGAGAGCACCGCCACCTCTTTGAACACGTCGTCGCCGGTGAAGAGGTAGGAGGCCAGGATGTTCCGGGCAGTGCCTTCGTGGACGGGCCGGCCCAGGGCAGCCTGCCTGTCGAGCATAGTCTGAAGCACGGTCCGGTCCGGGTCCAGCTCCTCGCGGGCCTGGGCATAGTAGCCGGGCCGCACCTTCACCCCCAGGCGGGTCTCGCCGGCCAACGCCGGAACCTGACCCAACACGGTTTTCAAAAAAGTGGTCTTGCCGCTCCCGTTGGGGCCGATGAGGGCCACGCGCTCGCCGCGTTCCATCTCCAGGTCCGGGCAGCGGAAGAGCAGCCTGTCCGGGTAGCCCACCACCAGCCCGTGGGTGGAGAGGGCGACACGCCCGCCCCGGAGCCTGGGGGACAGGCTCACGCGGATGGCTCGCTCTTCGCCGGGCCGTTCCAGGCGTTCCAATCTTTCCAGACGCTTACGCCGACCCTGGGCCTCCTTGCTGCGTTGGCCGGCGAGGTAACGCTGGATAAAGTCCTCCGTCCGCGCGATGTATTCCTGCTGGGCCTCATATTCCCGGCGGCGGCGTTCCAGCCGTTCCGCACGCTGGCGAACGTAGGCAGTATAATTGCCAGGGTAGGTCTCCAGTTTGAGGAACGAAAGCTCCCACACCTCCGTGGCGATCTTGTCCAGGAACCGGCGGTCGTGGGCCACCACCACCAGGCTGCCGTGCCAGGCCAGCAGGTAGCTCTCCAGCCATTCCAGAGCTGCCAGGTCCAGGTGATTGGTCGGTTCATCCAGGAGCAGGAGGTCTGGATGCGACAGCAAGAGCCGGGCCAGGGCGGCCCGGGTGGCCTGGCCGCCGCTCAGGTGGGCGCAGGGCATGGCGAACTCGGCCTCGGTGAAACCCAGACCCTTGAGCACCCGGTGGATCTCCAGCTCATAGTCGTAGCCACCCAGTTGCTCGAAGCGGTGCAACACCTGGTCGTAGCGCGCCAGGATGCGGCTATAGTCCACGTCGTCGGCTTGGCCCAGGGCCACTTCCAGCCGATGCAATTCGTCCTGGAGGGCCAGTACCTCATCAAAGACAGCCAGCATAGCCTGGTACAGTGAAGCGTCGTTGAGAAAAGACGGTTCCTGAGGCAGGTAGCCGATGCGCAGGTTCCGGCGTCGGGTTACGTGGCCGGTGTCTGGCGTCTCCAGGCCGGCCAGGATGCGCAGCAGAGTGGTCTTGCCGCTGCCGTTGGTCCCCACCAGAGCCACCCGCGCGCCCTCATCCACGTGGACGGTGACATCGCGGAAGACCTGTTCGGTGGCAAAGGATTTGCTGAGGTTATGGGCGGATAGGATGGACATGGTGTTGCGTGATTCGTGTTCGTCGCAGTGCGGCGATAGTATACCACAGCGAACGCCGGGTCACAACCTTAGCCAGCACAGACGCACAAAAGCCCCCGACTACGACAGCCGGGGGCCTGGCATCCGCGAACCACGCATCATGTCTCACGATCAGTCCGGTAGACGTGGAGGATGCGCTGGATGGCGGTGAGATATGAGCCCCCAGTCAGGATCGCCAGGGCCACGGCCAGCAGGTCGAACGGCAGGCCCAGGGCAGCGGCGATGGGGTTGACGATGAGGGCCAGGGCCAGGAGGATGATGCGCTCGGCCCGGGTGAACAGGCCCACCGTGCAGGTGAAGCCCAGCCCCTCCGCACGGGCGCGGGCGTAGCTCACCAGCACGGAGCCGGTGAGCGCGGCGAAAACCAACAAAGGCTCCCACACTTTGCCCTGCTGCGCGTAGGCGTAGAGCAGGCCGCCATAGACGAGGATCTCCGCCACGCGGTCCATGGTGGAATCGAAAAAGGCCCCAAAACGGGTGGTCTGGCCGGTGGCACGAGCTAACGCTCCATCCAGGGTGTCGAAAGCGCTGGCAAGAAGCAGGGCTACACCGCCCCAGAATTGCCAGTCCAGGGCCAGGATGACAGCCACGCCGACATTCAGCAGCACTCCGATGAGGGTGAGGCTGTTAGGGGTGAGACCCAGCCGACCCAACAAACGGGCCAGGGGGGTCGCCAGGCCCCTGGCCCGGTTCTTGATCTCATCGTTGATCATGGCTCACCTTTAAGCCACTGGCGTCGAGGCTTTAGCCAAAACGCCGCCTGCCGCCTGAAGGCTCGACTCCGGACCGTTATTAGCTCTCCTTGATGCGGGCGATCATGTCCAGGGTCAACGAGGCGAAGAAACTATTGGCCGGCAGTTCCTCCGTGCTCCCGTAATCAAAGTCCACCACCTTGATGTCCACCCGCAGGTTCTGGGTCTCCAGGGTGATGACCTTGCCCTTCTCGGCCAGGATCACCCCACCCCGCGAGATGAGCTGAGTGCGCAGCGGGTCATCCTTATAGCCCCAATCGCTCAGCAGGACTTTGGTGACCGTCTCGCGGCTCGCCACATCAAAGAGCCACAGGTCAAAGGCCGTCACCTTGTCCGGCCCTTCTTTGCCCAGTCGCTCGGCAGCGCTGACGCCACACTCGCCGAAAAAGCCGCCAGCCGGGCTTTCCACCGAGAACGATTCCTCATAGTTGTCCTGGCCCAGGGAGTAGCGGGCCGTGAACCGCATATGCGGCCCGCTCACGTCCACCCCCTCTTCGGCAGCCAGGGGGGCAGCCCAATCCTCTTCCACCGGCCGCCAGGCCGGGGCACGGGCCTTGAAAATCTTGCCGCGATTCGTCCACACCAGGGCCACCACCACCAGGGCGATCAAGATCAGGATGACCGCGCAGCACAGGGGTAGCAGCGAGCCGGCCAGCCCGCCCAGGTCCACCGGCCCGGCTGCTGGCGTGGGGGCCGGAGCGGGGGTCAACGCTATGGCCGTGGCCGGCGTAGTCGGCACCGTGGGCGACACAGCCGGTCCCGGTGCCCCCAGCGCGTTCAGCAGGACCCGGACCCGGCCCACTGCCGCCGTGGAGGCCCCCGGTCGTTGCTGGTAGCGCGTCAGGACCTCATTGAGCCGCCGTCCCTGGTCCTCTTTGGGCCACTCCAGGGTTTGCTCCAATCGCCATTGGGCCAGGGCCAGGTCATTATTCTCTGCATAGGCAGAGCTGACCAGGATCACATAGTCTTCCACCCATTGATCCGCGTAGGTCCAATGCACCGGTGCTATCCCCCAGCCGATGACCAGACCCAGGATCAGGCCCAGGATGAGGCCCACGATCAACCCAATGAGAATGAACCGTCCAACCATCGAGAACATCGTCTTCCTCCTGACCTGGACAAACCGCCAGATTAGACAGGATTAACTACCCTGAACCCTCCCGCAGGGTAGAGCGGACAACCGATGCAACCGGTCATCTGGACACGCCCACCGGCGTCTGGTCTGGCCCATTGACCTGCGGGAGGATAGACAGTCTGCTCACCATCCCGCCGGTTGGGGCAACAACCGGTGGGAAGGTAAGCCGATATTGCTTCACGTATAATATATCACATTTCGTCGCAGATGTAAAGCCTTAACCCCGGTTTCGGCTGATTTTTGCACAGCTTGATGGATTATTGACCTCAAGGCCGAACATGCTATGGGGATCGCCCTCGTATTCCTGTCGCCAACCCCTTTCCAGCCGGGCGGCGTCGAAGGCTTCCAGGGCGGCCAGGTACTCATCTTCGGTGAGGAAGCGTCCCAGCACCGGGTCATCCTGCGCGCGATGGGTGGGGAAATACTGGGCCATCAGGCTCACGGGAACACGCGGCGAGAGTTCGGTGGCGATCCAGCGCAACACCTCAGCAGTGCCGGCCTGGCCGCCCGGCAACACCAGGTGCCGCACGATCAGCCCCCGGCGGGCCAGGCCGGCCTCGTCCACCACCAGCTCAGCACCCACCTGCCGGCACATCTCCCGTAGAGCGGCCCGGTTGATCGCCACATAGTCAGGAAAGCCAGATAGCTGCCGGGCCACGGTATCGTCGGCGTATTTGGCATCCGGCAGATAGATGTCTATCACCCCGTCCAGCAGGTGCAGGGTCTCCAGGCTCTCGTAGCCGCCGCAGTTGTAGACCAGGGGCAGGCGCAGGCCCTGGCGCGCGGCCACATCCAACGCGGCCAGCACCGCCGGCACGAAATGGGTGGCGGTCACCAGATTGATGTTGTGCGCGCCCTGCTCCTGTAATTCCAGCATCATCTCGGCCAGCCGGGTCACGGAAACCGGTTGCCCGTGGTCCAGTTGGCTGATGGGCCAGTTCTGGCAGAACAGGCAGCGACCGACGCAGCCGGTGAAGAAGATGGTGCCGGAACCCCGCGTGCCACTGATAGGCGGCTCCTCCCAGAAGTGGCGGGTCCAACTGGCGACCACCGGCCCGGCTCCCTGGCGGCAAAAGCCCCGCTCGCCGGCCAGCCGGTCCACGCCGCAGGCACGCGGGCAGACCCGACAGGAGCGCATCATCTGCCAGGCGAGATCGGCGCGCCGGGTCAGTTCGCCGGCACGGGCCAGAGGGAGGTAACTGGGCCAGGTGGGAGCAGTCATGGCGATACCGTGATGCGCTGAAGCCGCGTTGAATTAAGCGGGCTGGCGGCAGGCTGATCGTACACGCTGAGGAGCACTTCATACGAGCCGGACCGCACGTCTGGCGGTATGGTAAGCATAACGTACACCAGCACGACCTGGCCGGCCGACCAGCGGCTGGTGGGATAGTGAGGACTCAACGGCTCTCTGGTCCCAAGCCATATCCCGGCAGCATCGGACAGGTGCACTTCCAGGTCATAGTCTTGGTCCAGTGCGGTCTGAGCCTGCCACAATGTGGCGAACGACAACTGGTCCCCCGGCCGTACCGTCACTGGCTCCAGGTCGTGCCCCAGGAGCATCAGCCTGTCCCCGAACTCGACGCGCAGGGGGTGGGCGATGGCCTGCTGAGCGACTGACACCGGCAGCCGGGCGGGCTGGCATACCGCAAACTCGCCCACCAGTTCTGAGCCAGCGAGCACATCCAGAGCGCGGCCGGTGGGTGTCTCCCAGCCCACACGCAGGCGGTACACTCCAGGCGGCGCGCCGGGGAGCAGGCGTACATCATGGGTGTCGGCCACGATCTCGCCAGGACGCCAGGCGGTTGCCGGGTAGCAACCCTGGACCGGCGGCGCGTCGTCCTGGCCCAGGCGGTGTCCGACCCCGTCCAGCACGTGGACGAAGACCAGCAGGTCATCGGTGATGACCCGGGTCGGATACCAATACAGCGTGACCCGCAAGCGTTGGCCGGACTCCACCGGCAGCGGGCCCGCTGTGCCATCATTCAAAGCCGCCAGGTCGTAGCCCAGCAACCGCACGCCGGGGGCGTATTGCACGCCAGCAGGGTACTGTGTCACGGGCAGTTCGGTCACCGGGCCGGGGCGGACCCGGACCAGCGGCCCAACCGAGGAGAGATGCCAGCGTTCGGCGGCGCCGGGCAGGGGCCGGGTGATGTAAACGGCCCGGCCAGCGGCCAACTGCTCCGCCACGGCCGCCAGGCGGACCTCTTCGCTGTCGGCCGGGACGGTCACCAGGTCCGGGCGTAAGCCCTGCGTCCATTGGAAATAGCGCACCAGTGTGGTCTCGCCCAGAAGGCCCACAATGGCGGCACCCTTTTCGAGCGGCTGACTCAGGATGTCCCGGCCGGCGTCGCGGGCGGTGGTGTCCTGGCTCACGTCGCGGACGGGGAAATTGGCATAGACCAGGAATAGCGGGAACAGGAGAAGCAGGGTGCAAGATGCGTGGTGCAAGATGCAGGGTGCAAGATGCAGGATGCGGCGTGCGACCTGCGATTGGCGACTGGTGACTGGTGACTGGTGACTGAGACCCGCGGACAAGGCATAGACCCCGACGCCAATCAGCATGGCGAGAAAAACGTGCGGAGCGATGAAAAAGAAGGCCGGAAAGCCGCCAATGCCCCGATAGATGAGGGAGAAGGTGGTGAGGCAGGCATAGCTGAGGCCCAAAAGCAAGGCCAGGGGCCGCTGTCGCCATAGAAGCCATACGAAGCCAGCCAGGCCCAGGATCACGCCCAGGAGAGTAAAGTCGGCCAGGAGCAAGTCCCGGTATGCCGCCAGGTTCGCGCCCAGTTCCGCCGGCGACTCCACCCGCTGCCACCACGCGCTATAGAGGCCCAATGTCCATTGGAGAAAGCCGGCCAGCGTATTCTGGTAGTGTCCATCCAGCGAAGTTGTGTATAGTCCGCGCCAGGGGATATACAGGTAGAGCGAGAGGGGCAACAGGACCGCGACTAGCCGGCGCAGGGGGTCCTGGAGCAGAGCGCGCCAGTCCAGGGTGGCGATGAAGAGCAGGAAAACCGGGGCCAGCAGCAGCATCGTGCGGTGATGAGTCAGGCTGAGGCCGAAGCAGAGAGCCGCCAGCAGCAGAGTGGTCCGGCCCCGTCGGGTCGCCCAGCGCAACAACAGGAAGGCCATCGCCGCCAGGAAGGCAGCGTTCAGCGTGTAGACCTCGGCGACGGTGCTGTATTCCCAGAAGGTGCTGGATGTCGCCAGCGTGCCACCAGCTACCAGCCCGGCGATGCGCGCCGACCAGCCGGTCGGTCCAACCAGGCGCAGCCCGGCGATCACCGCCAGGCAGGTCAGGCCGGCCGCCAACGCGCCACCCAGGGCCGAGAGCACGTTCACCCGGTAGGCGGCATCACCCACGGGAACAAGCCACGTGCAGAGCCAACCCAGCAACGTATACAGGGGGTAACCGGTGGGGTGGGCAATACCCAGCGTAGGGCAGACTACCTGGAACTCCAGGCTGTCGTCAAAGACGCGCAAGACCGAGGGGGCCAAAGTGCGCAGGTAGAGGAGCAAGACCGTCAGCGCCAGTCCCGGCGCGATCCAGGTCTCCCAGGACAAGATGGAGACGGACGGGTGATGGATGATCGATAGGGGGTCAGGCGCTGGACCCTGGCGTTTTACCATCTGACTTCTCCTCACATATGTGCTCGCGCGGGGTCTGCGACCCCGCGCCCTGGCTCGCGGCGGGTTTGTAACCCGCCGCCGGCGCGGGTTTCAAACCCCGCGCGAGCACACCGGCGTATTTTCGTATCCACGGGGTACGCCCCGCGCGTGGGGAGCTCCTTCGTGAATAGCCCGACCTCACTCTCCTGGCTCGCGGCGGCGACCATAGGGAGTGCGACCCGTCGCCGACGCGGGAAAACCACACCCACGCTCTTGCTCGCACCCACGCTCTGCGTGGGTGCGAAACATCGGGTTGCGCGGCCAGGAACGCCTGGCTGTAGCCGGATCCCTTCTCAACTGCCTACACCCTGTGAGCAGGCGGTCTCTGCGTGCCCACGCGGAGCGTGGGCACCAGGTAAGAAAAATTCTTTGTGTCCTTCGTGTCCTTAGTGGTTTTCAGACTGGCTCTGAGGGGACAACTCCCCGCTCCTTACGGCGGGTAAGCCGTGGGCGCGACGGTGGTGGGCAGGACCACAGACGGCAGGGGCGTGACCGGCCCCGGATAGCTGCCGCTGGTGGGGGTAGGCTGGGGCGACCCGGGAAGGCTGGGGG
>DAOTYG010000138.1:0-7372 GCA_034435155.1 Anaerolineae bacterium
CATCATGAACTGCGTTCGCCACAACGCATGAAAATGTGATAGGCAGCAGGCAATAGCCGTGCCTTCCTGAAGTCCATTTTCAAGTCAGATGGAAATTTGTGCTCCTCGGCGGTCTCAGACCGCCGAGCGCGAAGCGGCGGGTCACCCAGTCAGGCCTGGGCCTGGCAGACCCGCTTTGAGCAACTTTTTCCATCTACTGAGGCTCGATTTCGGTATCGGAAGGTATGGCTTTCAGGAGGGCACCGAGGAGGGAAGAAATCATGCTCGAAAGGATACGCGAGATCCAGGCCCAGGCCCAGGCCGAATTGGCGGCCATCCAGGACCCGGACGGCCTGGAAGCCTGGCGCATTAAATACCTGGGTAAAAAAGGTGTGGTCACGCAACTGTTGCGCGGCCTGGGTGATCTGCCACCAGCAGATCGCCCCCGGATCGGCCAGGCCGCCAATCAGACCCGCCAGACCCTGGAGACCGCCCTGGCCGCTCGACGCCAGGCCCTGGAGGCCGCCCGGCACGCCGCCGCCCTGGAGGCCGAACGCATAGATGTGACCCTGCCAGGCCGCCGACCCCGGCTGGGCCAGCGTCATATCATCAGCCGCACTATCCGCGAGATCTGCGACGTGTTCGTGGCGCTGGGGTTCAACGTGGTGGAAGGCCCGGAGGTGGAATGGGACCACTATAACTTTGAGATGCTCAACATCCCCCCCGACCACCCGGCCCGGGACATGTGGGACACCATGTACATCGGCCAGGTGGGTGCGCCGATGCTCCTGCGTACCCATACCTCCCCGGTACAGGCGCGCTATATGGAGACCCAGCAGCCCCCGATTCGCGTCGTCGTGCCCGGCAAGTGCTATCGTTACGAGAATGTGGACGCCACCCACGAGATGATGTTCTACCAGATCGAGGGGCTGGCCGTGGATACAGACATCACCCTGGCCGACCTCAAGGGCGTGTTGGACACGTTCGCCAGGGCCTTGTTTGGCCCGCACCGTCGGACCCTGTTTCGCTGTGACTATTTCCCCTTTGTGGAGCCGGGCGTGGAGATGGCGATTGACTGCCATATGTGCCACGGGCGAGGGTGCCGGTTGTGCAAGGGCAGCGGCTGGTTGGAGATCATGGGCGCCGGCATGGTCCATCCCAGGGTCCTGGAAGGTGTAGGCTATGATTCAGCCCGCTACAGTGGCTTTGCCTTCGGGATGGGGCCAGAGCGTGTCGCCATGCTCAAATACGGGATTGATGACATCCGGCTGTTCTATGCGAACGATCTGAGATTCTTGCGACAATTCTCGTAAAACGTCAAACGTCATCTGTCACTCGTCATCACCCTGACGCCTGACGTTTGACGCCTGACGCCTGACGGAGGACAACATGCGAGTATCCCTCAACTGGCTCCGCGATTACATAGACCTCTACACCACGCCAGACGACCTGGCCCGGCGACTGACGATGGCCGGTCTGGAGGTGGGGACTATCCACCGCCGGGGTGCGGATTGGGACCGGGATAAGGTATTTGTGGCCCAGGTGACGGCCTTGCGCCCCCACCCCAACGCCGACCGACTCCAGATCGTAGAGGTGGACTATCGCCACGGGCAGACCACGGTGGTGGCCGGCGCGTTCAACATGCGCGTGGGTGACAGGGTCCCCCTGGCCCTGGCCGGCGCCACCGTCTATGACCCTTATACCGACGAGCGGCCCCGGCCACGCCTCACCATCAAGCGCGCCAAATTGCGCGGTATCGAATCCAACGGCATGGTCTGTTCGGAGCGGGAACTGGGACTGGGCGAAGACCATGAAGGCATCCTGATCCTGCCGGCCGACGCCCCGGTGGGGACACCCCTGGCCGATTACCTGGGCGATGTGATCCTGGAGCTGGAGATCAAGGGCCGCTGGGATTGCCTGGGGATGCTCAACGTGGCCCAGGAGGTGGCTGCCCTCCAGCGAGTGCAACTGGGAGCCGAACTGACCGTGCGCCTCCCCCAGGTCGAATACCCGGTGGCCGGCCCCCCCGTGGACGAACTGGTGAGCATCGAGATCGAGGACCCGGCCCTGTGCGCCCGCTACACCGGCCTCATAGTCCGGGGCATCCAGGTGGGGCCGTCGCCGCGCTGGCTGCAAGAGCGGCTCATCGCGGCCGGGATGCGCCCCATCAGCAACGTGGTGGACGTGACCAACTATGTGCTGCTGGAATACAACCAGCCCATCCATGCCTTTGACTACGACCGGCTGCGCGACCGGCAGGGCCGCACGCCGGCCGAGGGGGGCCGACCGGCCGTCATCGTGCGGCGCGCCCGACCCGGTGAGACCATCGAAAGCCTGGACGGCGTTCACCGTGACCTGACCCCGGAGATGCTGGTCATCGCCGATGGCGTGGGGCCGGTGGCTATCGCCGGGGTCATGGGCGGGCTGGACAGTGAGGTGACGGAAAGCACCACTAACATCCTGATCGAGTCCGCCAATTTCAACCCGGTGAGCATCCGGCGCACAGCCCGGGCCTTGCGTATCCCGTCGGAGGCGCAACGCCGCTTTGAGAAGGGCCTGCCGCCGGAGCAGACGGTGCCGGCGGCCCGGCGGGTAGCATCTCTCATCCGCGAACTCGCCGGCGGCGAGATCGCCCCCGGCATCGCCGATTGCTACCCGGCCCCGCCAGTGCGTGACCCTATCCGGATCACCCCGACTGAGGTGCAACGGCTCCTGGGCATGTCCTTCTCCGTGAGCGAGATGGAACGCATCTTCCGCGCCCTGGAGTTCGGCGTGGAACCCGGCAGGAGCGGGAGTGCGGATGAGGTGGCCCTGCTCGTCACGCCACGCTATCAGCGTACCGACGTGACCCTGCCGGCGGATCTGGTGGAAGAAGTGGCCCGGCTGACCGGCTACGACCGGCTCCCCAGCACCATGTTGCGCGGCGCGCCGCCGCCACACCAGGTGATCCCCGCCCTGTATTGGGAAGAGGTGGCCCGCGATGTGCTCACCGCCGCCGGGTTTAACGAGGTCATCACCTATTCGTTGACCAACCGCCGCACATTGCTCAAGCTCTTGCCAGACCAGGTCGTGGCGGCCGGGTCCTGGCCCGATTCGACCGCTGATGAGCGGGTGGCCGCAGTCAATCGCGCCCTGCTGCCACTGACTGTGCCGCCGCTTCAGATCGCCAATCCCCTCTCCGCCGAGATGGATAGCCTGCGCACCACAGCCATGAGCAGCCTGCTGGAGACGCTGGCCGCCAACCTCAAGCACCTGGATAAGGACGTGTGCCTCTTTGAGCTAGGGCGCATCTATCTGCCCCGGCCGGATGATCTGCCCCTGGAACGACGGGTGCTCACCGCCGTAATGGGTCAATGGCGCACCGGCCGGGTCTGGGGCAGCCGCGAGGAGCAAGACTTTTTCGATCTGAAAGGCACGGTGGAGACGTTGCTGAACCGGCTGGGCATCCGGGACGTGACCTGGTCCCCGGTGGTCCATCCCACGTTCCATCCCGGTCGCACGGCCATCATCGAGGTGGCCGGGCCAGCCACCACGGGTGACCGGGCCAGCAAAAAGGTCGCCGAGGGTATCCCGGTGGGCATCCTGGGAGAGGTCCGGCCTGAGGTGCGGGCCCATTTTGACCTCGCTGAGCGGTGTTACCTGGTGAGCCTGGATTTCGAGCAGTTGATCACCCTGGCCACCGAGGCCCGGGCCTATCAGCCGGTGAGCCGGTTCCCGCCGGTGGTGCAGGACATCGCCATTGTGATAGATGAGGACGTGCCAGCGGCCCGGGCTGAGGCTCTCATCCGCCAGGCCGGCCGGGGTATGGTGCTGGCCGTAGAGCTGTTTGACCGCTACAAGGGGCCGCAGATCGCCCCAGGCAAAGTGAGCCTGGCCTATCATATCACCTACCAGGTGCCAGATCGCACCCTCACCGACGAGGAGGTGGCCCGCGTCCAGGCCCGCATCGTCCAGCGGTTGGAGAAGGATTTGGGGGCGGCCTTGCGGGCGTAGAGCCTGTCCGTCCCCCCGAAGGTGGGGCAGACGGGCGGGGAGCAGAGCGGGGAGCGTGAATTTGCGCCTACATCGCGTATAATGTAGCCACAATAGCCGCGCCGGAGGATACAATGAGCGTCATGAACGTCGGGGTGAGGGAATTGAAGACGCGCTTGAGCGAGTACATGCAGCGGGTGAAGGCCGGGCAGACGTTGGTGATCACAGAGCGGGGAAAACCCATCGGGCGGATCGTGCCGGCCGAGCGGACATTGGAAGAACGCATCCAGGTCATGCTCCAGGCCGGGCTGGCCGAGTGGAACGGGCAGAAGTTTGACCCACCGCCTCCGCGGATCTCTATCCAGGGGGATCGCACGGTAGCCGACCTGTTGATCGAGGACCGCCAATGAACGCCACAGAGTCCGGCGCCATCGTGTACCTGGACGCCAGCGCCCTGGTCAAGTGCTTCGTGGTGGAAGCAGGCTCCGCCGAGGTGGGCCTGCTGATCCGGGAGGCCCGGATCGTGGGCACCTCACTCATCAGTCGGGCCGAGGTCGTCGCTGCGTTCGCCCAAGTGGTGCGAATGAAGCTCCTGTCGCGCCAGGAGATGATAGGCGTTTTGCAGACGTTCCGCATGGCCTGGCCGCGTCTCTTGCGCCTGGAACTGACCGAGACCGTGGTCGCGCGCGCCGATACCCTGGCCTGGGAACACGAGTTGCGCGGCTATGATGCAGTTCATTTGGCGTCGGCGTTATCCTGGAACGAAGCGATAGGCGAGCCGGTCACCCTGGCTACGTTTGACCGCGAACTCTGGCAAGCGGGGCGGGCGGCCGGGCTGGTGGTTTGGCCGGGGAGCATCTGACTTCCATCGTCCAGCGATGGGAGCGGAGAGCGCGGGTGCTCCCCGCCATGCCGCTGGCAGTCGGGCCAGCCGGCATAGGCGCGCGACTGGGTCCCGGCCCTCCCCGTCGCCGCCCGCAGGTCTGTGCAGGCCGCCCGGAGCGTCGCGCAGTCCGTCCGCAGCATTGGGCAGGTCGTCCGAGGTACGGTGCAGGCCCCCCGGAGCATCGCGTAGACCACCCGCAGCAGACAGAAGCCAAAGACCGGCTATCTCATTTCAACCGGAGGACACCGATGGGTACTCTATCCCGGGCCAAACTGGAGCGTCGCACCGAGGTCTTGGTCACCAACGGCCAGCAAGCCCCGGCCCAGGCCGTGCTGGCCCCGATTGATTATAATCCGGCCGCCCTGGACGGCGGGGCCGTCCGGCAGGGCCTGGCGCGCGTCCAGGAGCTATTGGCCGCGCAGAAGGCCCCCCGCGCCGAGGCCCAGGCCCGCGAGGCCGCCAAGCTGGAGCTGGACCTGTAGATGCGTCTGTTGAGCAGGCTCCGCAGGCCAGGGACACAGGATCAGGAACCCGTTTCCCTGATAGCCGTGGAGACGCTTCCTCCCCTGCGTCCCCGTGTGGCCCTCATCATCCACAACCCGATCATCCGCGCGGCTGGCGGGCGCAAGCTCACGGAAGTTTTGGGCTGGCATGATCCAGACGACCTGGCCCGTCAGTATATCGCCGACCTCCACGAGGCCAGCAGGGGCCTGGTGAGTTACCAGGTGGCCCAACGTATCGAGGTGGGCGATTGGGTGGTCAAGGCGGATGGCTACCGTTACGACGAGGCCACCTATTTGCGCTGCTGGCGTAACCGGGCCGGGTTTCACGAGCCGGACGAGGCCGACTATGCCCGCCTCGACGCCGGGTTCGACCTGGCTCAGCAGGTGGAAGAAGGCGTTATTGACGAGGTCTGGCTGTTCGCCTATCCCTACGCCGGTTACTATGAATCGCGGCTGGCCGGGCCGGGTGCTTTCTGGTGCAACGCACCGCCGCTATCCTTGCCCCACGTCCGTCTGACTCGCCGATTCGTGATCATGGGCTTTAACTACGAGCGCGACGCAGGCTGCATGTTAGAGAGCTTTGGGCACCGTGTGGAGTCCATCTTGCAGCACGTGTGGCGCAGGCAGCGCGGCGAGGCCAATCTGTGGGAGCAGTTCACCCGCCACGAACGGATCGCGCCCGGCCGGGCCGGCTGTGGCAATATGCACTTTGCCCCCAACAGCCGTTACGACTATGACTGGGGCAACCCCAACTATGTGCTCAGCGATTGCGACGACTGGCTCCATTTCCCAGACCGGCGGGGCCGGACCCGGCTGGTGAACTGCGCCGAGTGGGGCCACGGCGACATGCGGGCACATCACCTCTGGTGGCTGCGTCATCTGCCCCGCGCCCCCGGCACGACCGATGGTCTCCTCAACAACTGGTGGGCCTACGCCCTGGACCCCAATATAGTCTGAAGGGGCGAGCCCCCTTCGATGGTCGCAAACCAATCGTCCTATGGCAGCGGCAACGTCTGGATCACGGCGTTGGTGACGCCGTTGATGATGGAGAGGGTCTTGCTCCCGGCGTTGCCCACGTAGACGCGGTTGAAGGCCGGGTTCACCCCCACACCCTGGGGCATATCGCCCACCGGGATGTCCAGCAACCAGCGGATGTTGGCGATGTTCACGTCGTCCTGGAGCACGCTCACCGTGTCCGAGTGCATGTTGGTCACGTAGACGCGGTTGGTGCGGGGGTTCACGGCCAGGCCCTCCTCCGGGCCGTCACCCACCGGGATCGTCGCCAGCCAGCCCGCGCTGCTCTCGTCCAGCAGATAGACCGTCTGCCCCCCGACACGGGCCGTGCGCAGGCTCTGCAAGTTGATGACCGCCGGGTCCAGCACCACCACCAGGTCATCGGCCCCGCAGGTGACAAAGAGGTGGCCGGTGGTCGGGTTGTAGGCCACCATGAACGGCACGCGCGGCGGGTCCAGCTTGAAGACCAGGGGGTCGGTCAACGGCCAGTCGCCGTTAAAGATGGCGATGAGGCCGGCGTCGCGGGCCGCCACGTAGACCTTGTCGTTGTTCGGGTTCGCGTCAATCCCATAGCGGCCCTGGGTGGACTGCGTGCGGTTCAGGTGGTAGAGCACCGTATCTGTCTTGCTGTCAATGGCCGTCACGCCGTCGTCAATGAACCAGTAGTTCGTGGTGTAGACCCGGCCGAAGCGGTTGTTGGCGGCAGCCTTGACCGGCCCGGCCCCCACCGGGATCGTGGCGATGACCGTATTCCCGGCCCCGATGACGCTCACCGTCCAGTCGTGCATGTTGGTGGCATAGGTCTTGTTCGTGGTCGTGACGACGGCCAGGCCGGTGGGGTAGTTGCCCACCGGGACGGCGGTCATGTACGCGGCGGCTCCCGGGGTGATGATGTCCTGGATCACATAGACGGAGTGGCCGCGCGGGCTGGCGACGTAGACCCGGCCGGTGGTGGAGTTGGCCTCCACGTCGCTGACCCAGGGCAACGGCGGCGGGGGCGGCGGCTGGAGGGTTGGGG
>DAOTYG010000139.1:0-8908 GCA_034435155.1 Anaerolineae bacterium
CGTGCACCGCGCGCGGGCTACGAGTAGTCGGCTCGAGGCCCAGCAGCGGAGCCGTTCACCAACATAAAGTGTGCGTTTGTCAATGTGCAGCACGACCTAATCTAACATTGTCGAGGTAATTACCCACAAGCTAACTTCTGCCCCACGCCGGGCGTGGCGGCGAGTAAGAGTAGTTTCCCACGCGCGGGGCACATCCCGTGGCACGAAAATATGCTGGTGTGCCCACACGTGCCTGGTGCCCACGCTCCTCGTGGGTACGCAGCAGACGAGGCCGTCTGCTCACAGGGCGTAGACAGTGGCGGCGTTCGCCCATTGGTCGGGCACGGTATCAGTCGGCTCAATCAGTTGCGCCCGCAAAAACGTGGCGGACACCCTCGAAAAAGTCTTGCCCTTTTGTGCAGGTCGTGCTATAATATACCTGCCAGCCCGGCCCGGAGCTGGCCCCCAACCGGGCCGGGGCGATCAGGGCACTGTGAGGAACGCATCATGAGAGGCGGCGCGGTGGACGTGGCCGGTGACGATGCCCATCTGCTCTATCTGGTGGGCCGGCATCTGGTGATCACTGAAGACCTGGCCGATCTGGCCGATGTCCTGGACCTGCTGGCGGAGCGATTGGGCATCAATAGCGGCCTGTTGATCACGCTCGCCACCCCTCAGCATGAGCCGTTGCGTTTCGCCGTGGGCGATCCAGAACTGGAACCATTCCTGGAAGCCCTGGTCATGCGGGCACGTGATAGCCACCAGCCGGTATTGCTCGCTGCACCGGAAACGCAACTATTGACGCCGGACCTGCCCGCTATCAGGCGGGTGGGGTCGGCAGTAGCTATCCCCATCCTGGATCGATCAGGTAGCGTCAACGGCGTGCTGGCCGTCTCCCATGCCCAGAGCAACGCCCTGGGCACATCGCGGGTGGCCCTCTTGACGGCCGTGGCTTATCAGATGGCCGCTGCGCTCCAGCAATCCCGGCTGGCCGGTGAAACCCGCCGCCGCGCCTACGAACTCTCCCTCCTCGATGAGATCGGCCAGGCCTTTGCCTCGTTAGACCTGGAACCCCTCTTGCGCCTGATCGTGCACCGGATCAGCCGTACCCTGCGAGTGAACCGCGCGGCCTTGTTCCTGCTGGACGCGGAGAAAGAGGAGTTGATCCTGCGGGCCGTTGTATACCCGGGCTTTTCCGAATCGGTGCTGGGTATGCGCATCCCGCTGCACGAGCGTCCCAACGTCGCCGATGCCATCCGCACCGGTCGGGCAGTGGAAGTGCCCAATATCTACGCCGACCCCCGCTGGCACAATTTCTGGGCCAAGGCCCAGGAAATGGGGTTGGAGGCCTCACTGGCCGTACCGCTCATCGTCAAGGGCCAGGCCATCGGCGCCATCAGCCTGGAACGTACCGCCGCGCGGCCCCGCTTTGCTCCCAACGAGGTCTCCTTGTGCCAGATCATCGCCAACCAGGCGGCCGCAGCCATCGAATCGGCGCGGCTCTTCAGTGAGGTCCACAACGAACGAGCCAAGCTGGAAGCCATTATCGCCGGGGCCGGGGACGTGGTCATCGTGACCGACGAGGCCGGCCGCGTCTTGCTCCTGAACCGCGCCGCCGAACGGGCTTTCCAGGTCAGCGCCGAGGCCCTGGTGGGCCAACCCCTGACCGGACACGTCGCCAACCCCGATCTGCAACGGCTATGGCACCCAGGCAGCGAAGCCTCTGCTTACCCCCTGGTCGGCGAGATCAACCTGGAAGATGGACGGACGTTGTATGCCAGTCTCACGGCCGTACCCCAGGTCGGGCTGGTGGCGGTCATGCAGGACATCTCGCACCTGAAAGAACTGGACCGCATGAAGTCTGAATTCGTGTCCACGGTCTCCCACGATCTTCAGTCGCCCTTGCAGGCTGTGCGCCTCACCCTGGATGTGTTGCCCAAGATGGGGCCGCTGAATCCTGATCAGCTAGAGTCTATCGCCAGCGGCAAACGGATGTTGGACCGGGTCACGCAGTTAGTGCGAGACCTGTTGGACCTGGGCCGCATCGAAGCGGGCGTGGGCCTGGAACGAAAACCCTGTGCCCTGGGGCAAATCATCGCCACTGCCCTGGAGGACCGGCGACCCCGGGTGCGATTAATGGGCCTGACCTTGAACACAGAGATCCCGGCCGGGCTGCCCGCTGTTCAGGGAGACGCGGCCCGGTTGACCCAGGTGATCGCCAACCTGGTGGACAATGCCATCAAATACACGCCTTCAGGTGGGCGGATCCTGGTAACAGCCCGGCACACTGATAACGAGGTCTGGGTCGAGGTGCAGGATAACGGCCCGGGTATCGCTCTGGAGCACCAGGCCCGGCTGTTCGAAAAGTTCTACCGCGCTCCAGGCGCCCAGCGGGAAGAGATCGAGGGGACCGGCCTGGGCCTGGCTATCGTCAAGTCCATCGTGGAAGCGCATGGCGGCCGGGTCTGGGTGGAAAGCAACACGGACCCGGAACGACATGGGAGCATCTTTGGATTTGCCCTACCGGTGGAAAACGCGCACGCCGTTTAGCATAAATGAAACTGGTCGTCCCTGACGCGGATGGGCCGAAACCAACCAAAAAGGAGGGAAGAGAGATGGCTCACTTTGAGAAAAGCATAGACATTGCCGTGCCCCCAGAGCAGGTATGGGCGTACATTGTCCAGGGCACCACCACCCCGGTGTATATGCCCATGGTCACAGATTTTGCCTTCACCCGCCAAGTGCGCTATGAGCCGGGTGACCGTTTCAAGATGACACTGAAGGTCCGGGGGGTGGAGATGCCTATCGAGTACGAGGTGACGGAGGAGGTAGCGCCGCAACGCCTTACCTTCACTTCCATCGCCGGGATGCGCAACACCACCACCTGGGAGTTGACCTCTATCGCCAGTGGCACGCGCGTAACTTTCCGCAGCGATTACGAGATGCCTGGTTCTTTCGTGGGGGCCATCGTGGACAGGCTGGTGGTAGAGAATGCCATGAAAGCCGGCGTAAGCGAGGCCCTGGAGAACCTGAAACGTATCCTGGAAACCGGCTAGTACTACAACCGCAGTTACCGAAAACGTCATTCTGAGCGACCGAAGGGAGCGAAGAATCCCGTTTTCGGCCAACGATCTGTGGCTGCCATAACGAGATTCTTCGCTTCGCGCCTCAGAATGACAAGTGCGGTTGTAATACTAGGCAGCGTCATCGCCCTCGTCTGGGGAGCGAGAATGGATATCCAGGAGCAAGGGGCAGGCGTGACCTTCCCGGTACGAGTGGTGCCCCGGGCCGGGCGCAACGAGGTGGTCGGCAGCGCAGATGGCACGCTCAAGGTGCGCCTGACAGCCCCAGCGGTAGAAGGCCGGGCCAACCAGGCCCTGGTACGGTTCCTGGCCGGGCGGTTGGGAGTGCGCCGGGGCGATGTGACCATTGTGTCCGGTGAACACGCCCGCCACAAGCTGGTCCGCGTCGAGGGCCTCACGGCGGCCCAGGTGCAGGCGCGTTTGATGGACCAAACCTGAAAAGTCCTACGCGCAGTTGATTTTTGCGATTGAGTGTGATAAGATTGCCCCGCCGCAAGCTACCCCGGCCTGCGGCGGTGTTTTTCCGCGTTAATCTTGTTGAGGGTGGCCGCTCCGTTCGGTGTGGATAAACCTGCTGCTTCCATAGCGAGGGAGAAGAAAGGGGATTCAGAGGTTTGGCAACGGCAAAGCCGCCGCCAAACCCCGCACCCCGGGGGTAGGGAACAAGGGGAAGAAAGCCTTTCTCCCCTATAAGGCAGTCTTTACCCTCCCCGAAGAGACGCGAAACGGATGTCAAGCACCCCTGCCTGGGCCTGGAGCTTATAATCAACTACTCATTTGAGCAACTACCTTGTTGAGCCAAGGTTGAAGAAAATAACTGATGCGAAAGGAGAAGGGAAAATGAACAACCGGATTATTGGCATCATCGTCGCTGTGTTGGGGTTACTCATGACGTGTTGCATGTGTCCGTTGGTGATCAACTTGCTGGTCTTTATCTTGACCAGCGGTGGAAAGCCGGTCAGCCTCTACAGCCAGGTCTTTTCCACGCGAATTGGCAATCTGACGGCCGCCACGTACGTCAACGCCGGCCAGAGCGTTTGTGTGACCATCCTGGCCCTGCTCGTGCTGATCGTCGGCATCGTGATGATCGTCCAGGAGGTCCGCAGCAGTCGGGCAGCGGGCCAATAGTCCGCGATAGGATCAGCTCTGCTCCAGGTAGTTCTGCGGCCCACCCCGGTCTCGGTCCAAGACGGCGGTCGTAGCTCCAATACTTTTCAAACAAGCCACCGGCGTCGAGGCTTTAGCCGGTCGAAGCGCCGCCTGAAGGCTCGACGCCGGACCGTTATCTGAAAGGTATTGGTCGTAGACCCTCTTTGACACCTCCGGCGTGAGCAATTACGTGCGATGAACAGCGGAGGATCAGGATGCTTCTAAACCCCAAACACCACGTTCGCGAATACGCGGATGCGCGATCCCGCGAGATCATGCACCAGACCATCGCCTTCTTTGAGGGCAAAGGCAAACGGCGCATCAAGGAAGATGACCGCAACCGGGTCTGGTATGCCGATTTCCTGGCCTTTCAGAAGGAACATCGGCTCTTTGCCACCCTGTTAACCCCGGCCGGCCTCGGCGAGGGCGATCCTGATACGCGCTGGGATACCTGGCGCAACTGCGAGTTCAACGAGATCCTGGCCTTTTACGGGTTGCATTACTGGTATGCCTGGCAAGTTTCGATCCTGGGCCTGGGCCCGATCTGGATGAGCGCGAACGAGGCGGCCAGACGCCGGGCTGCGCAATTGCTCCGGGATGGGGAGGTGTTCGCCTTTGGCCTGTCGGAGCGGGCGCACGGGGCCGACATCTACTCTACAGAGATGACGTTGACCCCCCAGCCCGACGGGACCTACCGCGCCAACGGCGAAAAATACTACATCGGCAACGGCAACATCGCGCCGATGGTCTCCACCTTTGGCAAGCTGGCCGATACCGGCGATTACGTGTTCTTTGTGGCCGACTATCGCCACCGCAACTATGAGCTGGTGGACAATGTGGTCAACGCCCAATCCTACGTCGCCAATTTCGTCTTGCGCGATTACCCGGTGACCGGGGCGGACATCCTCTCCACCGGCCAGGCTGCCTGGGACGCGGCCCTCAACACCGTCAACGTGGGCAAATACAACCTGGGCTGGGCCGCCATCGGCATCTGCACCCACGCCTTCTACGAGGCCCTCAACCATGCGGCCAACCGTCGGCTCTACGGCATGTACGTGACGGATTTTCCCCACGTGAAGCAGATGTTCGTGGATGCCTACACCCGACTGGTAGCCATGAAGTTGTTCACCCTGCGGGCTGCCGATTACATGCGCGTGGCCTCGCCTCAGGACCGGCGCTACCTGCTCTATAACCCCACCGTCAAGATGAAGGTGACCACCCAGGGCGAGGAGGTGATCAATCTCCTGTGGGACATCATCGCGGCCAAAGGGTTCGAGAAGGACACTTATTTCGAGATGGCGGCCCGGGACATCCGGGCCTTGCCCAAGCTCGAAGGCACCGTACACGTGAACATCGCCCTCATCGTCAAGTTCATGCCCAACTACTTTTTCAACCCGGCCGTATACCCGCCCGTCGGCCAGCAGAACCAGCCCCAGAATGACGACTTTTTGTTCGCCCAGGGGCCGGCCCGGGGTCTGGGCCGCATCCAGTTCCACGATTACGCCCTGGCCTACAACGATTGGGACCTGCCCAACGTCAACGTCTTCAAAGAGCAGGTGGCCCTCTTCCAGGAATCCTTGCTGGCAGCCACGCCAGACGACGCTCAGCAACGCGACACCGACTTTTTGCTGGCCCTGGGCGAGATCTTTACCCTGGTGGTCTACGGCCAGCTCATCCTGGAAAACGCCCGTATTTATCACGTAGAAGAGGCCCTGGTGGACCAGATATTTGATTTCATGGTGCGGGATTTCTCCCGCTTCGCGCTGCAACTGTATAGCAAACCCACCAGCACGCCGCAGCAGATGGACTACTGCCTGCGGATGATCCGCAAGCCGGTCGTGGATGAGGCGCGCTACCAGCAGGTATGGCGGGATCACGTCTACGCCCTCAAGGGCGCGTATGAGATGAGCGAATAACACCATGTTCGAGAACCTGTCTGAAAAACTCCAGACCGTCTTCCAAAAGCTCGCCGGCAAGGGCAAGCTGTCGGAAAAGGACGTGGATGCTGCCCTGCGCGAGGTACGTCTGGCCCTCCTGGAGGCCGATGTCAACTTTAAGGTGGTCAAGGACTTTATCGCCCGGGTGCGCGAGCGGGCTGTGGGTGCGGAGGTGATGGAGTCCCTCACCCCGGCCCAGATGGTGGTCAAGATCGTCCACGAGGAGTTGATCCGCACCCTGGGCGGCGACGTCAGGCCGGCTGACCGGCGCATCGCCACGGCTCCCCGGCCGCCCACCGTGGTCATGCTGGTGGGGCTGCAAGGCTCTGGCAAGACCACCACGGCGGCCAAGCTGGCGGCCAGACTCAAAAAGGCCGGTCAGCGGCCCCTCCTGGTGGCCGCCGACACCCGCCGGCCGGCCGCCATCCAGCAACTCGTCACCCTGGGCCAACAACTCGACATCCCCGTCCACACGGAGGACACCCGGGTCCCGCCACCGGACATCTGCGCCCACGCCGTGCAACGGGCGCGGGAGCAGGCCCTGGGCGTGGTGCTGCTGGACACGGCCGGCCGCCTCCATATTGACGACGAGCTGATGCGCGAGCTGGAACAGGTGAAACGCAAGGCCCAGCCCACCGAGGTGCTCCTGGTGGCCGACGCCATGACCGGCCAGGATGCCGTCCGTGCTGCCGACGAGTTCCATCGGCGCGTGGGGCTCACCGGCCTCATCCTCACCAAGGTAGACGGCGATGCCCGGGGCGGGGCCGCCCTCAGCATCATCTCCGTCACCGGCGTGCCCATCAAGTACCTGGGCGTGGGCGAAAAGCTGGATGCCCTGGAGGAATACCACCCGGATCGGCTGGCCTCCCGCATCCTGGGCATGGGCGACGTGCTGAGCCTCATCGAGCGGGCCGAGGCCGCCCTGGACCAGAAAAAACAAGAGGAGATGGCCCGCAAGATGCTCTCGGCCACCTTCACCTTTGAGGACTTTTTGGACCAGTTGCAGGAGGTCCGCAAGATGGGGCCGTTGGGCCAACTCCTGGAGATGATCCCCGGCCTGGGGGGACAAAAGCTGCCCCTTGATGTATCGGAGAAAGACCTGAAACGCATCGAGGCCATCATCTATTCCATGACCCCACAGGAGCGACGGGACCCGCGCATCATCAAGGGCAGCCGCAAGCGACGCATCGCCCAGGGCAGCGGCACCACGGTTCAAGAAGTCAACCAACTCCTGAACCAGTTCCGTCAGGTGCAGAACATGATGAAGCAGATGGGCAAGCTGGGCCTGGGCAAGCGCGGAAGGTTGCCGTTCTTTGGGTGAGCCGTGTCTCGTGATTCGTGTCTCGTGATTCGTGATTCGTGACGCAACACGCAACACGCAATACGCATCACGGAGGAACATACGATGAATGCCATCCGTACCGTGGCTGATCTCATGGCCGTCGCCGCGCGCACGGCACCCAAGTTGGCTGGACAGGGTCATCGTACTCAAGAACTGCTCCGCCCTCTTGCTGTTTGGGAGGTGACATCATGTCCCATATCCCGAACCTGGTGAAAGCGACCCTGGCCCTGGTCACGCTGGTAGCGTTAGGCGGGTTGTTGGTGCTGCTCTTTGGCTCCCAGGCTGGCCCCCCAGCCACGTCGGTGGCGCAGGCAACCCACACACCGCCAGTGGGCCTACGCCGATACCACGCTGCGCGTTCGCGGCGGCCCCGACGCCGGTGGGACCTGGGGCCTCCCTGGACAGGTTTGTCTTCGCTGAACCCCAAATCGTGCTTACCCACACCGCGGCTATTGGCATCGCCGGCTGGCTGCCAGATGGAGAACGGCTACTTATCGTTCGGGACTTCCGCGACTCCGACCAACAGTCAATTGAAACCTTTAATGTCCACACCGGAGAGCTGCATACGTATGCGAGGCGGAGAAACAATGGTACGTACCTGCTTTGGTTGCCTCATCAACAAGCTGTGGCTTATCTCGACCGGGAGTATACGGATGAGTCCAAGGGGCAATCCCGATATGATCTCTGGATTAGCCGCGGGAAGCCCGCACAGATCCAACGGCTCGTTGAGGGGGTATCTCCTCTTTTTCTAGCGGTTGATTCGAACGGCCGTTTGATCTATTTCCCCCAAGCAGCAAACGACCCACAAGTGCTGGATGTAGCGACGGGCCATACACAGGCCCTGCCATTGGATCTGACCCGCTGGCAATATCCCCAGTATCCGCAGGCTGTGCTCAAGCCATCCACATTTCAAATCGTCTGGCAACCCGGGGGGCCTCAAGCAGTACTATTCGCTTATCCTTGGACGCTTCTGCTTGATTCAAGCACACATCAAATGTGTGCAATCGATCTAGGACAAACCACGCCGGTCAATCCCATCTGGGCACTGCAAGCGCGATGGAGCCCAGACGGACGCTATTTGGCTTTGGAGACTATAGATACTCGGCCAGGGCAATTGGTTCGCTCCGCAGAGCTTGCGATCCTGGATATGGAAACAGGGTTTTTGCGTACGCTGCAACCAGCGCCAGACAGACACGGCGTTACCAGCATAGTCTGGGCGCCAGATAGTCGCTATTTGGCTGTATTAGGAGTCGTATATATGGACGCAGATAGGGTGGGCGAGAGAAGGGAGGAGGGGGTATTTATCGTAGATGCTGCCACAGGAGCAGTCCAACCCGGCCCATCCGGCTATGACATAGGTGGTGGGTCCCCCGCCTGGCAACTGGCCTGGTCTCCCGATGGCTCACAATTGGCCGTGG
>DAOTYG010000140.1:0-9195 GCA_034435155.1 Anaerolineae bacterium
CGGTTGACCGAGTGCAGCGAAGGGATGGTCTATGTGGCCTCCATCAGCACGATGCTAAAGCGCATTGCCCAAACGCCTTGCCCAGTCAACGGTATTTCTTAAACACGCTCTCAGACCCCCGCTGAGCAAGGGGCAAGTGGACGCGGAGGTCTCAGACCCCCGCTGAGCAAGGGATATCGTGCTCGCGGCGGGTGTGCCACCGCCGCTGGACACTGAGCAAGGGGCAAGTGGACGCGGGGGTCTCAGACCCCCGCTGAGCAAGGAGGCTTCGCACTGACCGCCGGGCGCGAAGCGGCGGGTCGCAGACCCGCTTTGAGCAGGGGGCGAGTGCTCACTGGACGCGGGGGTCGCAGACCCCCGCTGAGCAAGGGGAGTGCCATCCACCGCTAGACGCGGGGGTCTCAGACCCCGCTGAGCAAGGGGCGAGTGGATGTGGGGGTCTCAGACCCCTGCTGAGCAAGGAGTGCCATCCACCGCTGGACGCGGGGGTCGCAGACCCCCGCTGAGCAAGGGGCGAGTGGACGCGGGGGTCTCAGACCCCACATGAGCACATATTTACGAGGAGATAACGAGATGAAACAGCAATCCTATGCCCTGGCAGCCGGCGTCAAGTTGATCCTGACCTCATGCGGCGGTCAGGTCAGTGTGGTGGGGGTTGCGGCCGGCGATATGGTCATAAAAGGTTCGCCAGCCCCCCAGGTGCAAGAGTCCGAGGGGCGGCTGGAGGTGGGACCTCTGCACGGCGCGTACAAGGTGCTGATACCAGAGCAGACGTCCGTGATCGTCCAGGAAGCAGCCGGTGATGTGACCATCAAGGGCCTGGCCGGCGACGTGACTGTGGAGGCCGCCCATGGCAACCTGGCCCTGCGTTATCTGCGAGGTCGCACTACCGTGCGACAGGCCCACGGTCAGTTGGAGGCGCGCGAACTGCAAACCTTGCGGCTGACCGGGGCCAGCCACGGCAACGTGTACTTGCGACGGGTCGGCGAGCTGGATGTGCAAGAGTTGAACGGCGACCTGTACCTGTCTCGCGTGGGACAGGCCGCGCGCATCGTCCGGGTAAATGGCGATCTGCGGGCGAGCGACGTGGATGGCCCGCTCTCCATTGACGAGGTAGATGGCGATCTGCGGGTACGTCATGTAGCCGGCCGGCTCTTTGTCAACCTGGTTAGCGGGGACTTGCGCGCTGCCGGGCTGAGCGGCGGGGCCAGCGTGGAAGAGGTAGCCGGCGACATTGATGCCAGCCTGGACCCGGCGCCGGGCCAGGAATACCGCCTGCGTGCCCACGGCGACATCGCGCTGCGGGTAGACCCCACGGCCCATGTCCGGCTGGAAGCCGTAGCCCCGGCCGGCCTCATCCGCAATGAACTGGCCCTGACGGTGGAGGAGGAAGAAGCCCATCGGTTGGTGGGGGTGCTCGCGCCGGAGCCAGAGGCCGCTGCGCCAGCCACCCTGGTCCTGGTCAGCGCCCAGGGCAATATTAGCCTGCGCCCGGCCCGGAGCTGGGACCAGGAGTTGAGCCAGTGGGGCGAGCAGTTTGGTCGGGAGATGGGCCAGTGGGGAGAGCAATTCGGCCGGGAGATGGGCCAGTGGGGAGAGCAATTCGGCCGGGAGATGGGCCGGCTGGGCGAAGAGATCGGCCAGGAGATCGCGGCCGCTTTTCGGGGCGTGGACACGGACCGCGCTGCCGGTCAGGCCGCCCGCGTCCAGATCAGGCTGGAGCACCGCCTTCGAGAGATAGACGTGGATGATCTGGTGCGCAAGGCCGAAGCGGCGGCCATGGCGGGGGTCGCCCGGGCCAGGGAAGCCGTGAGCCGGGCCTTATCCCGCCTGGAGCAGGAAGGCCACGCCCGGCCCGAAACGACACGCCGGCCGGCCGAACCAACCAGCCCCACATCCCGTTACGAGGAAAAACTCGCCATCCTCAAGATGATCGAGACCGGCCGAATCACCGCCGCCGAGGGCGAACTGCTGCTGGATGCCCTGGAAGGCTGACCGCGGACCGCCGACCACTGACCGGCAACTGAGGGCCGACGACATGGCAGGACAATATGCCCTTTCGGCGTTTACCTGGGATGAGAAAAACTGGCAGGCGCGGTTCTTCACCAGTGGATTGATGGGGCTGCTGGCCTTCTTCGTGCCGGCGATCATGCGCCTGGAAGACCACCGGCACGCGCTCGAGCCGGCGGCAAGGGACGTGCTGGTCATGGGGTAAGCGAGATTTGTGTTGTGGGCGCGAGGCGGAGTACCCTCCGCCGACGAGTACAGGAACTGTCCTCCGCCGAGCGAACGTTTATGAGGGGTCTCCATGCACGATTTCCTCATCGAGATGCTGGTGTGCCCAGCCTGTCACGGTCCGTTGACCTGGGCGGTCTCGGTACAGCGCGGGGAGCGCGTAGAAGAAGCCGAGGCTTGCTGCCGGGCCTGCCAGGCTACCTACCCGGTCCGGGAGGGCATCGGCCTCTTTCTCACGCCGGACCTGCCGCGCCATGACCTGTGGGCGCAGATGGATAGCCGCCTGGCTCAATATCTCCGCCAGCACCCGGAGATCGAGCGCCGCTTGATGGCCGGGCCGGTGGAGACACTGGCTCCGGCTGACCAGTTCTTCCGCGCCCTGATCCTGGAAGAACGGGGCGAGTATGGGCAAGCCCGGGCCATCATGGACCCGGTGTGGCCCCGGTTATACACGCCGGAATACCGGGCCTGCTGCGAGAGCCAGATCAACCACGTCGTCGAGCACCTGGCCGGGGCAGAGGGGCCGGTGGTGGACCTGGCCTCCGGGCGCGGCCAGTTGGTGGAGGCCCTGGCGCGCCGGCTGGCCCGGCCCGTCGTCGCCACCGATTTCAGCCCGCGCGTGTTGCGACGGGACCGACGGTGGCTGGCGTTCCTGGGCCTGGATGACCAGGTGAGCCTGCTGGCGTTCGATGCCCGGCGCACGCCGTTCCGGGACGGGGCAGTGGAAACCCTCACCACCCTGCTGGGATTACCCAATGTCGAGCAGCCCGGCGATCTCTTGACCGAACTGCGGCGCATAGTATCAGGTACATTCCTGGCGATCTCACATTTTTATCCCGAAGAAGATACGACCAACGCGGAGGTGATAAACCAGGCGGGATTATCAACGATGTTGTTCCGTCGTTCCGCGCTGGAGCACCTGATTGCTGCTGGTTGGGAAGTGACAGTGGCTAACGTCTGTACCGGACTGGCCCGGCCCACGCCGACTGGGGTGCTGTTGGCGGAGGCCAGCATTGATAGCCTGCCGGTGGCCGAGACCACCCTGGAATGGTGCGTGCTGGTGGCACACTGAGGAGCCAGAATGGTAGCCGTACCTCTGACCCGCGCCCAAACCGAAACGGGGTTGCGCCCCTTTGACCCGCTGCGGGACCTGGGGCCGTTGGCTGATCTGCTGGAAGCCGCCTTTGGGGATCGGTTACGCGCCGAGGGTCGAAGCATGATCGCCGATCTGCGCATGATGAGTTGGATGTCCCCGCTGGTCTGGGTGCTGTTCCACTCCAGCCCGGCGTTCCGGGCCGGCCTGGAGGGCTACGTCTGGATGGAAGATGGCCGCCTGGTGGGCAACGTCAGCCTGGCTGCGGTCGGTGACCGGCGTTGGTCCATCGGGAACGTGGCGGTGCACCCGGACTATCGGGGTCGGGGCATCGCCCGGCAACTGATGCAGGCCGCCATCGGGTACGTGCGTGACGCCGGCGGCACGACCGTGTTGCTGGAGGTCCATGCCGATAACGCCCCGGCCCTCCATCTGTACGAGAGCCTGGGCTTCCGGCGACTGGACGCGGTGACAGACTTGCGTCGGCCAGCCGGGGCCGGAGCCGGAGCTTTAGCTGACCACCTGGAGGCTCCATTCCAGGAGCGGCTCCGGCCCATCCCCTGGCACCAGTGGCGCAAGGTCTACGAGCTGGCGTTGGCGGCCACCCCGGCGGGGGCCTGGCAGGCCCGGCCCCTCCGCGAGTCCGCGTTCCGGCGCAGCCCGCTGAGCGGGTTGCTCGAAGCGCTGACCGGGCGGCGCGTCGCACGCTGGGCGGTCGTCAACAAGGCCGGTGATTTCGACGCGGCTGGCATGTTGGAGATCAGCTCCTGGGCATCGCGCCCGCACCGGCTGACGCTCTGGGTCCGGCCGGCGCGCCTGGCCGGGCTGGCGGAACCGCTGGTGGCCTACGTGGTGCGCCAGGTCGCGTCTTTACCCCCGGCCGAGGTGGTGGTCCGCATCCGGGCCGACCCCCCGCATCTGGTGGAGGCCCTGCAACACCACGGGTTCGTGGCCGGGCTGACCACGGTGCAGATGGCGTTGGACCTGCGTCAGCGCATAACGGTGCAGAGCGAGACATAGCCGCCCGCGGCCGGGCGATCCAGGCAAACAAGAATGGCAGGTCGGGACACCAGAGGAGAAACTATGCAAGAAGAACGCCGACGTATCCTGGAAATGTTGGAAGCCGGGACTATCTCGGCTGAGGAAGCAGCAGAACTGTTGGCAGCCATGAGCGACGAGGAGCCGGGCACGGCATTGCTATCGGCTCCGCCGGCTCGTGGTCAGCCGGGAGAGGACCGGGCCGCCGCCGAGGAGATCATCATCGAGGAGAAGACCGGCCGGCCGATTGACGAGTTCACCCCGCCCTGGATGCTGCCCTTTGGCCTGGGGTTGGGATTGCTCATGCTGGGCATCGGTGTGCTGTGGGTGATGAGCTACCTGGGGCAGATGAGCTGGTTCTGGTTCTTCTGTGGTCTGATCCCCCTGGGTTGGGCCGTGGTGTTGATCCTGGTGGCGGCCTGGCTGGCCTGGGGGTTATGGCTCCACATCCGCGTCGAGGCGGCGGATGGCGGCCGGTTTCGCGCCCACATCCCGTTGCCGCCGTTCGGCCTGGCGACGTGGGCGCTGCGCCTGGCCGGACGATTGGTGCCACGCCTGCGACGGTCGGCGCTGGACGAGGTGCTGGAATCCATGCACGGCGAGTTCAGGCGCGGCGAGCGCATGGCGATCCAGGTGGACGATGCGGGAGACCGGGTGGAGGTGGTGATTGGCTAAAACGTCACACGACCGATGACGTTTGACGAGTGACGTTTGACGAGTGACGGGTAACGCATCACGCGCATGGAGGTGACACATGACACTCAAAGAAGAACGCATGCAAATCCTGAAAATGATCGAGGATGGGCAGATCACGGCAGCAGAGGGGGCACGACTGCTGGCAGCATTGGAGGAACCGGAGAAAAAGCGCGCGGTCAGCACGGCCGGAACCAGCCCGCCACGGTGGTTCCGCGTCCGTGTGACCGATATGTCCACCGGCCGGGTCAAGGTCAATGTGAATATCCCCCTGAGCCTGGCGGCCGTGGGCATGAAGCTGGGGGCCCGGTTCGCGCCGGGGATGGAGGGTATGAACATCGAAGAGATCGCCGCAGCTATCCAGAGTGGTTCGGCCGGGCGGATCCTGGAGGCGGAAGACAACGAGGACAACGAGCGGGTGGAAATCTTTATCGAATGATCGCCAGTCAAGACCGCTCACTGACGCTGGCTGGAAAAGCCTCATCCTCACAGGATGGGGCTTTTTTCTGTGCCCCGGCCAGATTCTACGGGGCAGATCATGCCTCCCGCCTGGGGCGGATTGGCAGGTTAAAACGCCTGGTGTGAGATATGGCGGTCACCTGAGGGGCGTAAACCGCCAGCCGACCGCCCGCGTCGCGGCGGTCGGTTTGAGCGTCCCCCGCGTAGCGGGAGGGCGTCCGGCTGCCAGACCAGCCAGGCGCGACCCCGGTCGCTCATTCACACCAGGCGTTAAAGACACCTGCCCCAGACCAGGGCGGTTAATATGCCTCGATCTGCCGTTCCTGGGCCAGGGCGTAACCCAGTGTCAGGTCTGTACTGCGCAGCTTGAAAGCCAAAGCCTCGGCCACATTGCGCATGAGCGTGTACCCTATGCGCGGGTGTTCATCCGCCAGGCGCAAGACATCCTCCCGCCGAAAGACCACCAACAGCGTGGGCCTGGTACACAGGGCGCGGGCCGTGCGCAACCCCTGATCCACCAGGGCGATCTCGCCAAAGACATCGCCAGGTTCAATGGTGGCGATGGTCCGTGGCTCCCCGGCCTTCTCACTGCCTGGCGGCGGGGCCATCTGGATCTCCACCTGCCCGCGCTGCACGATGTACATCGCGTCGCCGACACTGTGTTCATCAAAGATAACATGACCAACCGAATATCGTTCCAGTTGCCCAATCTGCTCCACCAGACGTAGCTCTTCCCCGGTCAGGCCGGCGAACAGCGGGATCTCGCGCAAAAAACTTGTCATCTCTGCCACCTCCAGTCATTCGTTGTATTTTGCTCTTATTATACCACAGTTCTTCCAAATGTACCAGCCAGTCGGACTCGCCGCTGTGTGCCCACGCGGAGCGTGGGCACGAGGGGGAATTTACCAGCCAGTCGCCCTCGCCCAGGCGTGCCCACGCGGAGCGTGGGCACGAGGGATAACTCCTGTTAGGGAGAGAACAAGGGGGAAAAAAGCCTTTCTGGGGGTTTTTGCGGCGGCTTCGCCGCCGCAAAAACCCCCTATAAAGCAGTCTTTCCCCTCCCCGAAGAGAAGCGAAGCGGGGCGGGGAGGGGCGGTGCCCTCGTGCGTTTAATTTTACGCACGGATGTCAGACAAAAGCACATTGACAAGCCCGGTAAAGTGATTTATAATCGTCATTGGCCCGAGTCATATACCCCTGGAGGCGCAATGGACAGGAGAACACCATCGTGAACAGGCAACTGGTCCTGGCAGTAGGCCAACGCACTGACGTTGGCCGGGTACGCGATCATAACGAGGACAACCTGGCCACAGTTCCTCCAGAGGGTGTTCCGGCCGAGGTGTTGGAGCGCAAGGGGCAGCTCTTTTTAGTGGCCGATGGTATGGGAGGTCATGCCGCTGGTGCCACCGCCAGCAGTATGGCCACCCAGCAGATCATGCACAACTACTATCAGGACGACTCGCTGGATCTGCGCGCGAGCCTGGAGCAGGCGATTCACCAGGCCAATACCGCCATCTTTGAGCAGGCGTTGGAAAACCTGACCTACGCGGGCATGGGGACCACCCTGGTGGCAGCGGTGTGCCAGGACAGTCGTTTCCTGATCGCTAACGTGGGTGATAGCCGGGCCTATCTGATCCGGGATGGCGGCATCCGTCAGCTTACCCAGGACCACTCCTGGGTGGCGGAGGCTGTGCGCCAGGGGACCTTATCTATTGAACAGGCCCGCCATCACCCGCGCCGCAACGTGATCACTCGCTCTTTGGGGAATCGGCCAGAAGTGGAGGTGGACTTTTTCGAGGAGGGATTGCTGCCCGGCGATACGCTGGTCTTGTGCTCCGATGGCCTTTCCGGCCCGGTGTACGACGAGGAGATCCGAGACCTGGTTCTGGCCCTGGAGCCGCAGGCAGCCGCCGACCAGTTGGTGGACCTGGCGAACGAACGCGGCGGGCCAGACAATATCACCGTGGTCATCGTGCGGGCCGTGCAGACGCCGCCAGTTGAGACACCGGCCAGCGGTGGGACATCAAAATTGGCGATCCTGGGGTGTCTGGGAATGCTCGTGGCGGCCGGGGGTCTGGCAGCCGCGGCCCTGTGGGCCGGGGGCGGCTGGCCGCCCGCATTCCTGATCCCCCCCACGCCAGCGGCCACTATCACGCCCACGGCCATACCCGGCCCGGGGACAGGTCAGGTGACGCCGCTGCCCACTTCCGTGCCCGGCCCGGCCGCTACCGACACGCCGGCGTTGCCCACCCCGACCGGCGTTGGCGGACCTTATCCAGTCCCCACGACCGTCGTGCCCCCGACTACCACACGGCCATCCGCGTATCCTCCCGCGTCGGGCCCAGGCCAGGTACAGACGCCAACGATGACCTCCACGCCCACGGTGACCATCACCGGCACGGTTACGGCAATTCCAACCAGCACGGTCACGCCGACTCCAACCATTACGGTCACGACAACTCCAACCAGCACGGTCACGCCGACTCCAACCAGTACGGTCACGATAACTCCAACCAGCACGGTCACGCCGACCGCGCTGGATACCGAACCGACAACGACCAGCACGCCTCACACAGCTACGTTCACGCCTTAGCCTGGCTCTCTGGGAGGAAAACCAGGCGCACTTTACAATTCTGGAGTCGAGCTTTCAGGCGGGCCTATATTGTGGCCACGGTCAGCTAAAGTCTCTACTCCTTGTGGTGTGGTTCAAAGTCCAAAATTTTCGGTGGTACCCGTTTAGCACAGGCCTGTCCCATAGCCACCTGCCCTTCCGATAGCAATTTTCAGGACCCAGGTCGCGGGGGACTATTGCCCCAGGTTAAATGGTGACCCAAAATCTGATGAAAGGAGGGGTGGCAGGTGGCGTACCAGGACAGAAAGATGGTTTGTTCTGACTGCGGGCGCGAGTTCGTCTTCACGGCCGGCGAGCAAGAGTTTTACGACTCGCGCGGCTTCACGAACGTGCCCCGGCGGTGTCCAGACTGTCGTAGCGCGCGCAAACGGCAACGGTCCCACAGCGGTGCCGGTTCCAGGCAGATGTACGAGACCGTATGCGATGAATGCGGCGCAACTTGCCAGGTGCCGTTCCGACCGCGTGGTGACCGGCCCGTGTACTGCAGCAACTGCTTTGAAAAGCACCGTCCGGCACGATAGATCGTTTCCATATCCTCCCGCCGGCCTGGCCTGCGGGAGGATGCCCCATTGCAACGCGCAAGGCCGAGATCACAGCAGGTCTCGGCCTTGATTTAGAGCCTATCCGATTCGCGGCGGTCGGTTTGAGCCGCCAGACCAGTCAGGCGCGACCCCGGTCGCCATTCTGACGTCAAAGGTAACTACCTGCCCTCCCGCAGGTTTGGGCGCACAGCCCCTTTCTAACCTGCGGGAGGGTTCAGGTTAGGCAGTTACCGTCAAAGTATTTATGAGGGGTGACTCATGAACGACCGACCTCCAGCCGTCCAAAGCAAGGGCCAGGGCAGCCTGGCCGTCGGCGGCAGTGTCACCGGTTCCGTCCTGGTCTCCGGCTCGCAGAACCTGATCATCCAGGCCGGGCAGGTGATGCTCCAGGCCGCCGGGCAGGCCCGCGCTAAGCAACGCGATCCCGCCGCCATGCTGCGCGTCCTGGCCCTCCTGGCCGCCCCGGTCTACGACCCCGCCGACCCGGACCATCCGCCGCCGCC
>DAOTYG010000141.1:0-4817 GCA_034435155.1 Anaerolineae bacterium
CTATTGGGTGTAATCATGCTCGTCTATTCGGCAGTTATTTCGCCACGAATTGCACGAATTGGCACGAAAATAGGAGCGGAATTGGTGAAAATTCGTGTCATTCGTGGCTGAAAAGTAGGCAAACCGCTGGTGCGAGATAAGCGTAACTGCACCCATATCTATTCTACAGAATTATCATGCCTATGTCAATACTCGTCCGGTATCCCGTGCTGGCCTGTCCGGCCCACCCAGTCCGGCCTGGGCCGGGGGCTGGACTGGGTGGCAGGCAGGCCGGACTGGGTGGGCTGGGGGTCTGACCGGGTGACCGCCGCGTTGCGCGTGCCGCTGAAAACCTGGCTGAAGCCTCCTGTAGACCGCCTTTGAGCAGCCTGGCTGAGCAGCTACGGCATCAGGTGTTTATATCGGCTATGGACTTGCCAGGGAGTTGCCAGGGGTTGGATGAACGGGGTCAGGTCGCTCCAGGCGGCGGTCCGGCGGCGCTGGATGGCCCGGCGTTTGGCCCACATGCGGGGCAGGGCAGGCAGGCTGCGCAGCCGCCCGAGCAGGGGGTTGACGTCGCGCTGGAACAGGAGGGCAAAGAGAACCGCGCCCAGGTCGTAGGCCAGGATGGCCGGCAGGTAGGCCCACAGGGCTGGGCTGGGGTAGTTCTTGACGATGGTCCAGACCTTATTGCGACCCAGCAATTGCCTTTTGAACGGCGAGCCTTCCCGGCCGCTGGCGGAATGGACGTGATGTACCACGGCGTCCGGGACATACAGGCACCGCCAGCCGCGCAGCCGGGCGCGCCAGGCCAGGTCCACGTCCTCCAGGTACATAAAGAAATCCTCATCGAAAAAGCCGATGTCGTCCAGCATAGCCCGGCGGTAGAGGGCGGCGCCGGCGCAGGGGCCAAAGACCTCAATCGGGCCAGGTTCTCCGCCGTTGTTTGGCTCCCCTCCCTGGCGTTCCCAGGCCAGTCCGGCCCGGTCGAGGCAGATCCCGGCGGCGTTGATCATCTCTGGTCGGTCAGCGAAAAGCATTTTGGAGGCGCACATCCCGATCCGCGTATCTGTCTGCATCGCTCGCACCAGGGCTGCCAGCCAATCCGGACGAGTATATGCATCATTGTTCAGAGTGGCGACGAAAGTTCCAGCGGATTGCTGGATCCCGAGATTGCTGCCGGCGGCAAAGCCATTATTCGTATCGTTACAGATTAAGTTGAGGTGAGGGAAATTGCTGCCCACCCATTCAGCAGAGCCGTCATGCGACCCATTATCAACCACGATCACTTCGGTAGGGGTATAGGTCTGCTTGAGCACGGCAGGCAAGCACTGGGCCAGCAGTTCACGGCCGTTCCAGTTAGTGATCACAACAGAAACCAATTCAGGGGGCATGACAACGGTCCTGCGTTTCTACGAGATCGGAGCGATATGATGAGGTTCGAATGATACCGAGACCGCCCTAACGGGCGGTCTTCGGTCATCAGATTATGCTTGCTGTCGGTGTATGGGGTGAGTCGGGCCTAGTGTTTGATCACTACCGGGGTCTCGCTGGTCCATTCCGTATGGTTATACCCGTCATGGGCTTCGATCTGGATGTAATACGTGCCGGCGGGTATATTAGCGGTATACCAGGTGAAACAGTTGCCTTCTTGATCGCAGGGGGCGCAATAATTTCGCATCACCAGGGGCAGATAGACCGTATACGAATAGGTTTCGCCTGGCTGCACCTGCTCCTGAGTCATGGAGGGGCGTCTCACCTGACCGTTGGCAACAATACCGATCAAGGTCCGTTGATTTTGCCCGTCAACCGCATAGAGTTCCAGGGTCACATCGGTGGAATCGGGGTCGTTCAGCTCCCAGCGGATGTTGAATGCGGCATCGGCTTCGTCATTGGCGGTGAGCTTCACGTAGTCCAGATGGAAACGCATGGTTGAAGGCATCTCGTCCACGTCGAAACGGAACCAGGTCCATTGACCATCGGTCCAATGATAACGGCTGATAGACTCTATACTCGCGGTTTGCAAGTCCAGCGTGTAGGTACGCCAGCCTTCGTAGATGACCACATCGTCCAGGATGCCCGGCTCCCATGGTGTGTTGTAGAAATACACCCGATGTACCCAGCCAGTGCCGATGTCCTGGGTGCCTTCCAGATACATGCGGAATGTGTAGTACCGATACTTGTGTGTATCAATCGGCTTGGGCGTGTTTAGCCGAAGCTGGGGATCATTGCCTGTGGTAATGGCATTGAAGATGCCACCGGCGTATTCATAGCTCGCGATGTCATACATCCAGGTGATATCGCCAGGGTCGTTCATATCCCATGGGTTGCCTGCCTCCACGGTAGCATAATCTGGGCCAGAGGTCATGCTGGGGGCAGTGATGGCAACGACGGGGGGATGATTGATGCCCAAAGAACCAGGACTGGCAGCTTGCGCCCCGCCACTGAGTTGAGCAAAGACGTAATAATTTCCTGGCGCCAGGCACGGAGTCCAGGTATAGGAACCTTGGGTAGCCGGTATGCCTGTAGCGAAGAGTTGCTTGTGGCTACCGTTTCGGTCTGTGTCGTAATACAGGGATACTATTTCACTCCCGGCCCCTATGGCGCTCCATCGAATGTCATACGTGGGGGCGGTGCTGGGATCGATAAGTTGCACCCAATCCAGCTTCACGGTCACACCGATGCTTTTGTTCAGCGGATCGATCCGAAACCCCCTGATAGTGCCTGCCCAGTTCGTATCACCGGCAATGCGGCCGACGGTCGCCAGGTTAATATCGTAGATGTACCAGCCAGCGCGCAACGGCAGAAAAGATGAGGCGCCATACCCGGTGCCATCGAATCTTCCGTGGACATACCAGAATATTTGGAGGAACTCGTCTGGGCGCGCACTGCTCAAATACATGCGGAAGACCAGCCGGGTATAGCGTGTGGCGTCAATGGGGTACTGTGCCCCGGTATGGCCCAACATTTGGCTACCGGGAATGCCCGGCTCCATGATCCAGATGTTGGGATCCGTAGTGGTGGTGATCCCGCTCATGAAGCCATTGCTGACTACCAGATCCCTGAAACCGCTTTCCCGGGTATCTTCAAAGAAGATATCAGTGGGCTGATCCATGTCCCACGGGTCCCCGATGACTTCAGTGGCAAAGTCCCGACTGGCTGGTATGGTGTCATTGTCAGGCGTTAGTAGAGAGATCGTCCCTGTCCGGAATGGCTGCGCCTGCACGACCGGGATAGACAGTACCAGCAGCAAAAGCAATACCAATATACCTGGTAGCCGATAACGGCGCATTTGTACATTCATTGTTCACCCCTCCAGATAACCGCACCCCGCCTGTTTCCCCCATCCTTTCCTTCTAAGCAAAGTGTATCACCGCAATGGGTGGGCGTCAATGGTCAATCAGTACTATTTTCGGTGCGAAAATAGAACTACCGAGGTTATCTTTCTGGTGCCAATAAAAAAGAACACAACAAGGATTCTCCTTGCTGTGTTCATCTCATTTCCCAGTCTCATCGGAGATACTGGAGGGCCTTCTTGACCAGTGCAACTGGCCCCTCTGTTGTCAGCGTCAGGAATATCTTTTTCCACATAGACCTACTGCCGGTTTGCTCGTCAATGAACCGCTGCTGCTCTGGCGCCGGGATGGCGGGCAGGTTCTTGATCCAGGAGCGATCCGCCAGGCGCGCCGGGTCCGTGTATTTGGAGAACGGCCGCAGGCCCGTGAAATACGCAGCTATCTCTGGATACTGTTGGCAACCCTCGACCTTTGCCCACAACATCAGGTTGTCCGGAGCTGCCAGGTCGTTAGGGTCCGGATAGCGAGATTGCAGGGCCGGGGTACGTTGGTAGACACTCAGAATAACGGGGGGGATGATCGTGTCGCCAGGATTGGGTTGCTTGATCCCCAGGAAGTAATCGCCGGCTGCGACCTTGAACGCTGTATCCGGTGCGAATTTGGCGTCATAGCGGCGGATCGGGTAGCTCAAGAGCATACGGATGGTGCTGGCAAATTGGGCCTCGACCGGTGTCTCGGCCTTGAAGAGAGATAGGTAGGTCTCCAGAAAAGACTGCATGGCAAACGAGGGCATCTGGTAAGGAGCCACGCCGGCCCTCAGCTCTGTGAATTGGGAGAACAATTGCCGCAAGCCATCCACTGAGGCATTAAAATAATGGTGCGGATAGCCGTGATATGGAAACACAAAGTTGCTCTCCGCGTACACGTATCCGCCGGTCTTCAACGCATCATAGATTTCCTTGGCGGCTACGAATGGCTGACGCAGATGCTCAAATACGGCCAATGCGAAGATGAAGGTGATACTGGCCGGTCGAAAGGGCAAGGCATGTAGGTCACCCACCACATCCACATAGGGGGTTAGCTTGATGTCCATGCGGATGATACAAGGGTCATCCAGAGTCATGTCGCCACAGCCGGCATCAACGATGACCTGATCGTCGGTTAAGGATTGCATGATCATCCGGTGTATCCAGGGATCGTAACCCCTTCTCAAGGTTAACTCGCCCTCGTGCTGAATGCGCGAGTGCTCCCAACCGGGCAACAACACTGGGACGCCGTTTACGATGGGATACCTCCTGGCACACTGGATACAATGCAGATATTCACCGATCACATGGAGGTCTGTTTTGCAGATAGGACAAGCCAGTATATCGTAGAGGCTCATACTTTCAGTTGTTCCCTAAAAATTGAACAGATCCGTGATACCAAAGAGCCGGGCCAGTTCCATCTGGGTATGCTCGTAGTTGGCGTCGGCGTAGTTGGCCTGGAAGGGTGCGCCAAAGAGCTGGAAGATCTCGGCATCGGGCCGACGCCGGGCCGCCT
>DAOTYG010000142.1:0-16739 GCA_034435155.1 Anaerolineae bacterium
AGAGCATGTTTAATAAATCATGATGTTTCGATGGCCTGGATGATCCAGGTTTAATGCAATCGGGGTGTATCACTTTGCCAAAGCGCGTCTCCAGGTGTATAATGCCGCTCCCACAGCGTGGGGCAATGAGATGGAAGGAGACGAGCAACATGGCAAATCAAGTGTACCCCAGTGATCTATCGGATCAAGCCTGGGCGATTGTCCAGCCGTTGATCCCCGTTCATCAGGGGCGCGGCCGCCGCTGCGAGTTGGACTTGCGCCAGGTTCTCAACGCCATCTGGTACGTGGCGCGGACGGGCTGTCAGTGGCGGGCGTTGCCCAAAGAGTATCCGAAGTGGAGTAGTGTCTACTACCACTTCCGTCAATGGTGTCGGAATGGCGTCTGGCAGCAGATCAACACCGCCTTGCGGAAGCTGGAACGCCGCCAGCGCGGGCACCAAGAGGACCCTACGGCGGGGATCATCGATTCCCAGAGCGCCAAGACCACCGAAGCGGGCGGTGAGCGCGGCTACGATGCGGGCAAGAAGGTCAACGGCCGCAAACGCCATATCGTGGTGGACACGGTGGGCAACCTGCTGGAGGTGGTCGTACACGCCGCGGGGATCCAGGACTATCACGGCGCGAAGCTCGTGCTGGTCAAGTTGACCGAAACGGTGTCCACGCTGCAGAAGATCTGGGCCGATGGGATGTATGCGAATGGCGGTCTCGTCGAATGGGTCCGCGACACCTTGGGCATCACGTTGGAGATCGTCGCACGCGACCCGGGGCAGGAGGGTTTCCAAGTTCTGCCGCGGCGGTGGGTGGTAGAACGCACCCTGGCCTGGTTGGGCCGCTATCGGCGGCTCAGCAAGGACTACGAACGGTTGACCGAGTGCAGCGAAGGGATGGTCTATGTGGCCTCCATCAGCACGATGCTAAAGCGCATTGCCCAAACGCCTTGCCCAGTCAACGGTATTTCTTAAACACGCTCTGAGACCGGGCTAGAAGCTATAGTTGGGTTCACTCTCTTCCTCGCTTCGGTGCCATACAGCGTAGTACACCGAGGTGGCATCGGCGGCGATGTCCTGGCACCACGCGCCATCGCCGTGGGTCCAGCCTCCCAAAAAGTCTGGGGAGAGCGTTTTCTCCCACAGCACGGTCGGTGTGATTGCCTGCATCACCTCGTCCAGCTTGGCGCGGGTATTGCCCAAGTCGTAGTGGGGCAGCAGCCAGTTCGTCGTGGGAGTACATGCCAAATGAGGCGAGAGGATAGTGGGCCTTGTTGCTGGATTCGCCGAGAACACCTCGGCAGACCGTTTCGATATAGCCCCGCATCTATCGCCAGCCAACGGGAGATACGGGGTGGGTTGCAACCCCCGCTCAGATGCCCTGGCAGCCCGAGTTGGATGTGGGAAAGCTAGTTGCCCCATGCCGCCGACCAGCAGGGCCAGCACCAGCGCCAGGCTGAACGCCGTGTGCCAGCCGCGTTGTCGCATCAGTAGTCATCATGAACTGCGTTCGCCACAACGCATGAAAATGTGATAGGCAGCAGGCCATAGCCGTGCCTTCCTGAAGTTCATTTTCAAGTCAGCATAGTCGTATCTACCAATCTACAATTTCCCACTCTACTACCTACCGATACAGCACGTAGATGAAATACCCGGCCAGGAACAGCAGCCCGGTCAAGGCGATGAGGGCATAGTTCTGCACCTTGCCGGTCTGGAGCACGCGCAGCACATCGCCGGTATAAGCCGCCAGCGCGCCCAGGGCGTTCACCAGCCCGTCCACGATGTTGAGGTCCACCCACAACAGGCCCCGCGAGACGGCCCGCGTGGCCCGGCCCGCCGCGTTCACCAGCCAGTCAATCACGTTGATGTCGAACCAGCGCAGGAGCCGGGTCAGGTCTACCAGGCGGTCAATGAACACCAGCTTGTACAGTTCGTCGAAATAGTACTTGTTGCGCAACACCGTGTAGACCGGCCCCAGCCAGCGCGAGAGCGGGTCCGGCTCCCCGGCCTGGAGCGGCCGGCGCACGTAGACGAACCAGCCCACAACGATGCCGGCCAGGGCGATGAGCGTGGAAACGCCCATGAAGAGCCAGTCGGCAGGCAAAGCGTGCTCCTCCGGGGCCAGGAAATGGCCGAACAGATGCCCCGGCTCGCCACCTAGCAGATCCAGCGGCAGCCCCACGGCCAGCCCCAGGAGCGCGGCAAAGACGGCCAGGATCACCAGCGGCACCCACATCACCGGCGGGCTTTCATGGGCGTGGATGTGATGGTCGCGGGGGTGATCGCCAAAGAAGGTGAGGCCCACCTGACGGGTCATGTAGAATGCCGTGAGGAACGCGGCCGCCGCGCCCATCGCGTAGGCCAGCGTGTGCGCGCCCAGGGCGTGGTGCAGGATCTCGTCCTTGCTCCAGAACCCGGCAAACGGGAAGATGCCGGCCAGGGCCAGCGTGCCCACGACGAACGTCCAGAAGGTGATGGGCATGGCCTTGCGCAGGCCGCCCATCTTCATCATGTCCTGCTCGCCGCCGGTGCCGTGGATCACCGAGCCGGACCCCAGGAACAGCAGGGCCTTGAAAAAGGCGTGGGTCATCAGGTGAAAGACCGCCGCCACCAGCGCGCCCACGCCCAGGCCCATGATCATATAGCCCAATTGGCTGATGGTGGAATACGCCAGCACCCGCTTGATGTCGTCCTGGGCCACGGCGATGGTCGCGGCAAAGATGGCCGTGAACGCCCCGATGAAGGCCACCACCTGCATGGCGTCGGTCAGGCCGGCGTGTCCGTGCGCCGGGTCCAGCCCGGCCGAGAACAGCGGGAACATGCGGGCCACCAGGTAGACGCCGGCGGCCACCATCGTGGCGGCATGGATCAGGGCTGAGACCGGCGTGGGGCCTTCCATTGCGTCCGGCAACCACACATGAAGGGGAAACTGCGCGCTCTTGCCCACGGCCCCGCAAAAGACCAACAGCGCGGCGATCGTCACCAGCATGGGGTTCACGTGGACGGCCTCTGCTACGGCATGAAAGATGCTGCCAAAGTCAATGTGCCCGGTGGCGACGAACAGGAGCAGCAACCCCAGGTATAGCCCCACGTCGCCGACGCGGGTGACGATGAACGCTTTCATGCCGGCATCGGCCGCGCTCTTTTTCTCGAACCAGAAGCCGATGAGAAAATACGAGCAGAGGCCCACCAGCTCCCAGGAGATGAACAGCAGGAGCAGGTTATCAGCGATGACCAGCATGAGCATGGACGCGCCAAAAAGGGCCAGGAAGGCAAAGAAGCGGCTATAGCGCGGGTCCCCGTGCATATAGCCCCGCGAGTAGACAAAGATGTTCAGGCCCACCACGGTGACCACAAAGAGCATCACCGCCGCCAGCGGGTCCACCATAAAGCCGATGTTCAGGAACTCTTGACCCAACGGCATCCAGCCGCCGGCGCCGAACAGGAAGGGAAAGTTCACCCGATGTGGGTGCTCCACCAGGTGCCCCGGGCCTTCCGGGTAGGTGATGACCCCATAGAGCACGATCAGGCTCAGGATCATAGACAGGGCCATGGCCCCGATGACCAGATAGGAGCTGAGTTCCTTGTTCCGCCACACGCCAAAGACGATCAGCGCGAAGGCCAGGAGCGGGAACAGAGGGATGAGCCAGACAGTGTTGAAAGCCAGTTCCATATCATAACCTCGTGAGGTGGTAGATTGGTGAGCGGTGAGCCAGTGATCCCAATCTACCCGTTTCCCAATCTATCAAGCTACCCTTTTGTGCTCCTCGGCGGTCTGCGACCGCCGAGCGCGAAGCGGCGGGTCACCCAGTCAGGCCTGGGCCTGGCAGACCCGCTTTGAGCAACTTTTTCCATCCACTGAGCCTACCAACCTACCCCTGTAGCAAATCCACCTCGTCAGCGAAAATCGTCTGGCGCTGGCGGTAGAGCGAGATGACCAGGGCCAGCCCCACGGCCGCCTCCGCCGCGGCCAGGGCGATGACGAACAGCACAAAGACCTGGCCGGTGAGTTGATCTGGCGTCACGTAGCGCCAGAAGGCGATCAGGTTCAGGTTCGCGGCGTTGAGCATCAGCTCCACGCCCATGAGGATGCCGATGGCGTTGCGCCGCGACAGGGCCGCATAGATGCCGATGCAGAAGAGGGCGGCCGCCAGCAGCAGATACCAGTTCAGAGGGATCACACTCACTGCCGTCGTCATCAAATCTCCTCCACGTGTTCTTCCGGGTCCCGGGCCACGAACACTGCGCCCACCAGGATCGCCAGCAGGAGCACGCCCAGCACCTCAAAGGGCAGCACGTATGGCCCCATGAGCGCGGCCCCTAACGCCTGGATAGAGTTCGGCACCGGGGCCGCACTGGATACCTGCCAGGTCACCGGCTGGGTGGGGGTCAGGCCCAGCGGCGAGAGGTTCAGGGTAAAGAACGGCGCGAACAGGGGCAGCAACAGGAGCGCGAAAAAGACGCCGACGGCCACCAGCGCCCACCAGCGTTGCTGGTTGCTGACCGCCACATGCTTCAGCTCCAGCCGGTGCGGCGTGAGCATCACCGCGAACAGGATGAGCACCGCGATGTCGGCCACATAGACCATCACCTGGACGCCGGCGATGAACTCGGCCTCCAGCAGGAGGTATAGCCCGGCCATGCCCATGAAGCTGAGGATCAAGAACAGCGCGCTGTGGAACACCTTGCGGGCCAGCACCACGCCCAACGCTCCGCCCAGGGTGACGGCCGCCATAGCGAAGAAAGACAGATTCATCAGGATCGCGTTAATGTCCAGGCTCATGCGGCTGCCTCCTTCGCCGGCTCTTCCCGGGGGGCCGGCTTTCGATCATGGGGATGGGTACGTTCGTACTCCTCGGCGGGGTACAGGAGTTGTTCCATCCCACAGATCAGGGATTGCCGGTCACTTGTCGCCATCTCAAACACCTGGCTCATCCTGAGGGCATGAAAGTTGCACGCCTCCACGCAGAGCCGACAATACATACACAACCCCAGGTCAATTTCGAACTTTTTGACGGTACGCCTGCCGTCCGGGCCGCGCTCCGCCTCGATGTGGATGATGCCCTGGGGGCAGGCCCGGGCGCAGGCCAGGCAGGCCACGCAACGGGGCACTTTGGCTCCGGTCTCCGGGTCCACATCATAGAGCCAGGCGTGACGGCCCCGGAATCGCTCCGGGATCTCCTGCCGCTCCTCCGGGTACTGTACCGTGAACGGGCCACGGATATAGGTCTGGATCATCTCTGAGAGGACCACTTTAAGGCCTCTCATAACGCCAATGCCGGGTATGTTCATCGGCTTTCACTCCGCCAGACGAATCTACGAATGGACGAATCTACGAATGGACGAATCTACGAATGAACAGTTGAGCGATAGTAGCATTCGTATATTCGTCCTATGCGTCCATTCTCATGCCCACCCTATCGCTCGTAACACTGCCATCCCCACCCCGGTCACGAAGATCAGCCCCAGGGCGGCGGGCAGCAGCCGCTTCCAGGAGAAGGCCATCAACTGATCCACACGGAACCGGGGCAGCGTCCCCCGGAACCACATGAAGACGAAGAACAGGGCATAGACCTTGAAGAGGAAATAGAACACGGACAAAACGGGGATCGTATCCACGAACGGTCCCTGCCAGCCCCCCAGGAACAAGGTCGTGGCCAGGGTGGCGATGGTCATCAGCCCAAAGTATTCGGCCAGGAAGAACATGCCGAACTTGAGGCCGCTGTATTCGATAAAGAACCCGGCCACGATCTCAGAATCCGCCTCCGGGAGGTCAAAGGGGGCACGCTTGGCCGTGGCGACGCCGCTGATGAAGAACACCACAAAGCTGGCCAGCCGGATGATGAGGGAGAAGAACCACCAGGCCGGGTGATGCGCGCCCCAGGCCTGGTCCTCCACGATGGTGTTCAGAGCCAGAGAACCGCTGAGCATGATGGCCGGCATGGCGGCCAGGACCAGGGGCACCTCATAGCTCACCATCTGCGCCGCCGTGCGGAACCCGCCGAGCAGGCTGTATTTGTTGCGTGAACCCCAGCCGGCCATGAGCAGGGCGATCGTGGTCAGGCCAGACAGGGCGATGATATACAGCACCCCGATGTTCAGGTCCACCCCTTGCATCCCCTTGCCGAAGGGGATCACCGCAAAGGCCAGCAGACCGGGGAAGGGGACCAGGGCCGCCGCCAGGAGGTGTACCCAGTAATCGGCCTGGGCCGGGACCACGTCCTCCTTGATCAGCATCTTGATCATGTCGGCAAAGGGCTGGATGAGGCCAAAGGGTCCCACCCGGTTAGGGCCGTAGCGGTCCTGCATCCGGCCGATGACCTTGCGCTCCGCCAGGGTCATGTAGAGCGTGTTCCCCAGCAGGTAGACCAGGATGACCACGACCACGGCCAGGTTCATGATCAGCCCCACCAGCCAGAACCACTCCTTGGGCAGGAAGGCCAGCAGGATGTCCTCCTGAAAAAAGTAGGAGAGGCTCACCAAGGGGTTCAGGATAAAATTGACGATGGCGTTGACATCCATATTCTTACCTCTGGTACATCGGTACATTGGTACGTTGGTACATTGGTACGCCCCAATCTACCAGTTTACCAGTTTACCAATCTACCGATCCACTTCCCCCATCACGTTATCCAGGCTGCCCAGGATGGCGATGAGGTCGGCGATCTTGTGGCCCCGGCACAGGTAGGGCAGCACCGTCAGGTTGATGAACGTGGCGGAACGCACGTGCCAGCGGTAGGGGCTGACCGAGCCATCGCTCACCAGATAGAAGCCAAACTCACCTTTCGGGCCCTCGATAGCGTGATAGACGTCACCCTCTGGTGGGCGCAGGGCTTTTGGCACCTTGCTCTGGATTTCGCCGGCCGGGATGTACTTGAGGGCCTGTTCCAGGATGCGCAGGCTCTGGCGGATCTCCAGGATGCGCAGCATGTAGCGGTCGTAGCAGTCACAGCCGCGCAGGGTGGGCACCGCAAAGTCAAAGCGGTCATAGATGGAGTAGGGGTGAGCCTTGCGCACGTCGTAGGCCACGCCGGAGGCGCGCAGGTTGGGGCCGGTGACACCGGCGTTCACCGCCATGTCCGGCGGCAACACGCCGATGCCCCTGCCCCGCGCCAGGAAGATCTCGTTGGTGGAGAGCAGCTCTTCCAGCTCATCAATGAAGGCCGGGAAGCCAGCCATCAGCTTGCGACACTGGTCGAGCCAGCCCTCCGGCAGGTCCTGAGCCACGCCGCCGAAGCGGATATAGTTGCACGTCATCCGCGAGCCGGAGGCAGCCTCGAACAGGTCCAGGATCTTTTCGCGCTCGCGCAGGCAATAGAGCACCGGCGTGAAATAGGCCCCCAGGTCGTTCAGGTAGAACCCGATGCAGACGATGTGATTGACCACGCGCGTCAGCTCGGCCATGATGACCCGGATATACTCGGCCCGCTCCGGGACCGTGATGCCGGCCAGCGCCTCCACCGCCGTGCAATAGGCCAGGTTGTTGCTCATGGAGCAGATATAGTCCATGCGGTCGGTGAGGGGGAGGCTCTGGAGGTAAGTGCGGCCCTCGGCCAGCTTTTCCACGCCCCGGTGCAGATACCCCAACACCAGGTCCACGTCCACGATGGTCTCGCCGTCCAGGGTCACCATCATGCGAAAGACGCCGTGGGTGGAAGGGTGCTGGGGTCCGATGTTGAGGATAAATTGTTCGGTTTTGAGTGTGGTCATCAGTCAGTCCTCAGTCCTCAGTCGGCAGTCGGCGGTCGGCAGTCGGCGGTCGGCAGTCGGCGGTCGGCGGTCGTCAGTCGGCGGTCAGCGGTCAGCAGTCGGCAGTCGGCAGCCCTCAGTCGTCAGTCGGCGGTCAGCGGTCGGCGGTCACAGTTCCCGGGCTTGTTCATGCTCCGGTGGCTCGGCGTAGGAGATGCTGGTGGTATAGCGGAAATCCTTGCGCAGGGGGTGACCGGGGAAGGCTTCCCACAGGAACAACCGCTTGAGTTTGGGATGCCCCTCAAACCGGATGCCGAAAAAGTCATAGACCTCGCGCTCTTGCAGGTTCGCGCTCTGGTAAAGCGGCGTCAGCGAGGGCACCACCGGGTTGTCACGGCTCACCCGGACCTTGAGTACCAGGTTGTGGCCTTCTTTCAGGGAGCGAAGGTGGTAGACCGTCTCGAAACGGTCCTCATAATCCACGGCCGTCACGCTGGACAGGAGATCAAAGTCCAGGCCTGGCGAGTCTCTGAGGTGGGCCACGACCTCAGGCAGTCGTTCTGCCTTCACATACACCACCGGCCATTTATCTTCGGCCGTGGCCAGGATAGCATCACCGAACTGAAGCTTGAGTTGTTGGAAGATTTGGGTTGCCTTCACACCTACCTCCTGCGCCTGTCCTGAGCCACGGTGCGGTCCACCTCGCCGCCAAAGCCATACCAGGGCACGTCCAGGATGCTCTGACGCTTGATCTTTTCCTGGAGCTGCATGACCCCATAGATGAGGGCCTCCGGGCGCGGCGGGCAGCCGGGCACATACACATCCACCGGCAGGTACAGGTCAATCCCCCGCACCACAGAGTAGGACCCGGCGAACGGCCCGCCGGAGATGGCACAGTTACCCATGGCGATGACGTACTTTGGCTCGGCCATCTGGTTATAGATGCGCAACACCTGCGGGAGCATCTTTTCCGTCACCGTGCCGGCCACGAACATCAGGTCGGCCTGGCGGGGTGAGGCACGCATGATCTCGATGCCAAAGCGGGCGGCGTCGTTGCGGGAGGCCACGGCGCAGATCATCTCGATGGCGCAGCAGGCCAGGCCAAACATCACCGGCCACATGGACCAGCGCCGGCTCCAGTTGTAGACCGGGTCCACGACTTTGGCCACGGTGGTCAAGAGCACATTGTGCCGGATCTCGGCGGGGACCTCCTCGGCCGGGGTCAGCATCCGCTTCAGGTCCTCGGCTGTTGGCGTCACTTCGGACACTTCAGGTCGGTCTTCAGACATACCCTCTCTCCACACACGAGCAGATTGCAACTTGCAACTTGCAATTTGCAATTTGCAACTTGCAATTTGCAACTTCAATCTGCTATCAGACCCAACGCAGCGCGTCTTTCTTCCAGGCATAGGCCAGGCCGGCGATGAGCAACCCCAGGAAGATGAACATCTCCACCAGGGCATAAAGACCCAACTGATTGATCGAGACCGCCCAGGGGAAAAGAAAAACGGCCTCCACGTCAAAGAGGACAAAGACCAGGGCATACAGGTAATACTGAACCCGAAACTGCACCCAGGTCTCGCCGATGGTTTCGAGGCCGCATTCGTAGGTGGCTTGCTTAATGGGGTTGGGCTTTTTGGGCCGGAGTATCCTGGCGACGATGAAACCGGCAAAGGGGAAGATCAGCGCGACGATGGCAAACAGGGCGATGAAGGCGTACTTTTCCAGCAACGCTCCCACTCCTTAATCAATTCATGTCGTCGGGCTTGAATCGGGGTTATTATAGCACAACCGGATGGTGTGTTCAAGTGAGCTTTGTGATGTCCAGCACAAAAGGGCCGCTCAGCAATGGCGCAGGATCTCCTCCGCGACTTCCTGGCGGTCTCTGGGCACATATATGCGATGGGGGGCGTTTTCGCCCAGGTGAGCGTCTTCCTCCACCGGCTTGATCTTGGCCGGGATCCATTGGTTCTCCAGCAGCTCGATCCACATCTCCGCCGTGATTTTGTTCGGGGCGGTCCGAATATGTACCCACATGGTTATTATTCCTCCTTCTGCCTGGACTGCGATGGTTTGTGATGACCGGCGTTCCTCGCCTGTGTTTCCGGCACTTTCTCCACCCGCACCGCACAATGCTTGAGGTCAGGCATGCGGCTGGTGGGGTCTGGGGAACGACCGGTGAGCAGGTTCACAGCGTTCTCTGAGTAATGGAACGACATAAAGACCAAACCCGGGGGCGAGTGATCGGTGAGCCGGGCCCGGATGTTCACGCTGCCCCGGCGGGAGGTCACCCGCACGGTGTCACCGTCGGCGATGCCCCGGGCCGCAGCGTCAGCGGGATTGATCTCCAGGAAGCCTTCGGGGCGGATCTTGACCAGGCCCATGCTGCGCATGGTCATGCGCCCGGTGTGATAGTGGAACAGGATACGACCAGTGGTCAGGATCAAGGGATATTCCTCGTCCGCCTGCTCCAACGGCGGGGCGTAACCCACGGCGAGGAGGCGTCCCTTGTCGTGGTCAAAGCCGTCGGTGTAGAGGATCTCGGTGCCGGGGTGGTTCAGATGCGGGCAGGGCCATTGCAGCCCGCCGGCCTCCAGGCGGTCGTAGGTGATGCCGCCATACTGAGGCACCAGGCGATTGATCTCGGCCATGATCGCGGCCGGGTGGGTGTATTCCCAGCCGGAGAAATCCAGTTGGGCTGGCAGGTGGGGCCGGGGCAGGGGTTCCCGACGCAGGCGCGGGTGCCGGGCCAGGGCGCTGAGGATCTGCCAGTCGGCCCGGGCCTCGCCGGGCAGCGGGGTGGCGGCCCGCACGCGCTGCACCCGGCGTTCCGTATTAGTAAAAGTGCCGTCCTTCTCGGCAAAGCTGGCCGCCGGCAGCACCACGTCGGCCAACTGCGCCGTCTCTGAATAAAAGATGTCCTGCACCACCAGAAACTCCAGGGAGTCCAGGCTCTCGCGCACGTGGGTCAGGTCCGGGGCAGAGAGCATGGGGTTGGCCCCGATGACGTAGAGGGCTTTCAGGTTGCGTTCTTTGGCTTCCTCCAGCATCTCCAGCAGGTTCAGGCCCGGTTTGATCGGCAGGGGCACCCCCCAGGCCTCCTCGAACTTGTGGCGTGCGTCCGGGTCATCCGGCGACTGGTAGCCGGGCAAGGTGTTCGGCAAGGCCCCCATGTCGCACGCCCCCTGCACGTTGTTCTGGCCGGCCAGGGGGCACAGGCCCGCCCCCTCGCGCCCCAGGCTGCCGGTGAGCATCGCCAGATTCGCCAGGGCCTGCACGGCCTCCGTGGCGTGGTAGTTGTGGGTGATCCCGGTCCCGTAGAGGATGCAGGTGCCATCGGTATCGCCGTGGGTGCCCACCTCGGCCAGGGGGCCGTAGTAGACCGGCGGCATCACGTAGCGGGGGTCCCGGCCGCCGGTGGCGATGAGCCGGGCGGCCATGATGATGTCCTCGGCCGGCACGCCGGTGATCTCGGCGACTTTGTCCACCGGGTAGTCCTGGAGGGCCATGGCCAGGGGATAGAACCCGCTGCACCGTTCGCCCACGAACTGGGCGTCCCATAGTTCCTCGTCCAGGATCACGCGCAGCAGGCCGTTGATAAGGGCCACGTCGGTGCCTGGGTTGAGGCGCAGCCAGAAATGAGCGAACCGGCACAGGTCAATCTGGCGGGGGTTCGCCACGATGAGCTTGGCCCCCTTCTTCACTGCCCACTTGACGCGCAGGGCGACGATGGGATGGGTCTCCGTGGTGTTGGAGCCGATGATAAAGATGCAGCCGGCCCGTTCGATCTGCCGGATCGAGGTGGTCATGGCCGCTGAGCCAAAGGCCCGGGTCAATCCCTCCAGGGTAGGGGTATGGCAGAGCTGGGCGCATTGGTCCACATTGTTGGTGCCCAGGACGGCCCGGGCAAACTTTTGTGAGAGATAGATCTCCTCATTAGTACACTTGGCGGAGGTGATGACACCGATGGCCTCGGGACCGTACCGGGCGCGGATCTCGGCCAGGCGGCTGGCCACCAGGTTCAGGGCCTCGTCCCACCGGGCCTTGCGGGGCACGCCCGAGGGCCGCTTAATGAGCGGGGTGGTGAGCCGGGCGCTGGACTGGATGAAATCGTAGGCAAAGTGGCCCTTGACGCACAGGTTGTCCCGGTTCACCGGGTTCTGCGGGTCGCGGGGGGAGATGCCCACGATCTGCGTGCCCTTGAGATTGATGCGGATATTGCAGCCCACGCCGCAGTAGGTGCAGATGGTGGGCACGGTGTGATCTGGAAAGCCCACGTACTTGTTGACTCGTTCCATGAGGGCCCCGGTGGGGCAGACGGTGACGCACTGCCCGCAGAACTCGCAGTTGGTGTCCTTCATCTCGTCTTCGAAGGGCGTGGTGATCATCATGGCCTTGCCCCGGTAGGCAAAGTCAATCGCGCCCACGCCCCGGATCTCCGAGCAGGCCCGCACGCAGCGCCCACAGGCGATGCACTTGTTCCAATCGCGCTCGATGAAGGGGTTGGTGCGTTCCAGCGGGAACTCTTTGCGCACCCCGTAAAACCGCTGCTGGTGCACCCCCACATAATCCACCACTTCCTGGAGTTCGCAACGCTCATTCTTGGCGCAGATCACGCAGCGGTCAGTGACCACCGGGTCGCGCTGGCAGGCGCTGAAGGGGGGGCAACGTTGGGGCCGGGGGCAGGTGAGGCAGCGGTCCGGGTGATCGGACAGGATCAGCTCCAGCACTTCCCGGCGCCGCTGGGCCACGTGGGGGGTGTTGGTCCACACCACCAGCCCTTCACGGACCGGCTCAGTGCAGGAGGTGGGCAACTGGCCCTTCTTGCGAAAACCCTCGATCTCCACCAGACACAGACGGCAGCCGGCGTAGGGGCGCAGGCCCTCCAGGTAGCACAGGTGGGGGATGTAGATGCCGTTGGCCAGGGCAGCCTCCAGGATGGAACTGCCCTCCGGGGCCTCGACTTTTTTACCGTCAATGGTGAGTGTCACTGTAGACATAGATTCTCCCTTGCGAACCTGCGAATTTACGAATTGACGAATCTACGAATTGACGAATCTACGAATTGACGAATCTACGAATCTACGTCTCCACAGTACTATTCGCCCATTCGTCCATTCGTCTATTCGTCCATTCGTCCATTCGCCTATTCGTCCATTCGTCCATTCGCCCATTCGTCCATTCGCCTATTCGTCCATTCGTCCATTCGCCTATTCGTCCATTCGTCCATTCGCCTATTCGTCCATTCGCCTATTCGTCCATTCGTCCATTCGCCCATTCGTCCATTCGCCTATTCGTCCATTCGTCCATTCGTCCATTCGTCCATTCGTCTATTCGACTGTCACCGCGCCGAACTTGCACGCATCCATACACGCCCCGCACTTGATGCAGGTCTCCGGATTGATGCTGTGAGGTTGCTTCCGCTCGCCGTGGGCAGCCCCGGTGGGACAGGCCCGGGCGCAGGCGGTGCAGCCGGTGCAGAGGTCCGGGTTGATGCGATAGCGGATCAGGGCCTTGCAGACCCCGGCCGGGCAGCGCCGCTCCAGGATGTGGGCCTCGTATTCCTCACGGAAATAGCGGATGGTGGATAGGACGGGGTTAGGAACCGTCTGGCCCAGACCGCACAGGGTGGCCTCCTTCATCAGGTTGCCGATGGTTGTCAGGGCCTCCAGATCACTCATCTTACCCTGACCGGCACAGATGCGCTCCAGGATCTCGCGCAGGCGGCGGGTCCCCAGGCGGCAGGTAGAGCACTTGCCACAGCTCTCGTTCTCATTGAAGGTGGTGAAAAAGCGGGCCACATCCACCATACAGGTGGTCTCGTCCATCACCACCAGGCCCCCGCTGCCCATCATACTGCCCACAGCCGTCAGGCTCTCATAGTCCAGGGGCAAATCCAGATGCGGGGTAAAGACGCAACCGCCGCTGGGGCCGCCGGTCTGGGCGGCCTTGAACTTTTTGTCGCCGATGATGCCGCCGCCGATGTCAAAGATCAGCTCGCCCAGGGTGATGCCCATAGGCACTTCCACCAGGCCGGTGTTCTTGACCTTGCCGGTGAGGGCGAAGGTCTTGGTGCCCTTGCTCTTTTCCGTACCGATACTGGCGAACCACTCTGCCCCCCGCTCGATGATGAGGGCCACGTTGGCCAGGGTCTCCACGTTGTTGAGCACCGTGGGCTTGCCCCACAGGCCCCGCTCAGCGGACTGGGGCGGCCGGCTACGGGGCATCCCTCGTCGCCCCTCGATGGAGGACATCAGGGCGGTGGATTCGCCGCAGACAAAGGCTCCCGCGCCTTTCTTGATGCGCAGGTCAAAGGAGAAGCTGGAACCCAGGATGTTCTCCCCCAGGTAGCCACGTTCCCGGGCTTGAGCCAGAGCGATCTCCAGACGGTGCACGGCCAGCGGGTACTCGGCGCGGACATAGATGTAACCGCGCGAAGCGCCGATGGCATAGGCGGAGATGATCATGCCTTCCAGGAAGAGGTGGGGATTGCCTTCCAGCAGGCTGCGGTTCATGAAGGCTCCCGGGTCGCCCTCATCGCCGTTGGCCAGGAGGAACTTGGGCTGGCCGGGGGCATTGCGGGTGGCCTCCCACTTGCGACCGGTGGGAAACCCGGCCCCGCCCCGGCCGCGCAGGCCAGAGCGCTTGACCTCCTCCAGCACCTCCTCTGGTGACATCCAATGCAGAGCCTTTTGCAGGGCCAGGTAGCCGCCCACGGCAATATACTCGTCAATGCTCTCCGGGTCAATGTGACCGTTCTGGCGCAGCACGATCCGCATCTGTCGGCGGTAGAACTCGATGTCGCGGTAATGGGGGCGGGGTTCGCCGGTCTTGGGATCGTGGTAGAGCAGGCGTTCAGGCAACCGGTTGGCGGCCAGCTCGCTCACCAGTTCGGTCGCATCATCGGGCTGGACGCGGATGAACATGAGGCCGTCTGGCTCCACGGTGACGATGGGGCCTAGCTCGCAAAGGCCATGGCAGCCGGTACGTCGTACCGGCAGGTTCACTCCCTGGCTTGTCATCTCACGTTCCATAGCCTGCTGCAAGACCGGGGAGTGGGAAGACTCGCAACCCGTGCCCCGGCAGATCATGACCCTTCGTTGCTCGTTCATGCTTCACCTCCTGGGGCCTCTGCGGCGGCAGATTCGGCCTCTCGCATCTTCTTGAGTAAGCGGCGGACCTTGGCGATGGTCATCGTCCCGTGGGTCTCGCCGTCTACCACCATGGTGGGGGCCAGGCCGCAGGCCCCCAGGCAGGCCACTGTCTCCAGAGTAAACAGGCCATCCGGCGTGGTCTTGCCGGCCGGGATACCCAGCTCGCTTTCTAACACGGTGCGGATCTGGGGGCTGCCACGCACATGGCATGCCGTCCCCACGCAGAGGTGGATCAGGTGCTTGCCCTGCGGCTCGAAGCGGAACTGGGCATAGAAAGAGGCCACCGCATAGACCTGCGCTGGCGACAGGTGCAGGGCCTCGGCGATGCGGTGGATGGCTGCGCGGGACAGGTAGCCGTAGGCAGCCTGGGCGTCTTGCAGCACCGGGATCAGGGCCCCCTCATCGTGTTCATGGAGACGCAGGATCTCGTTCAAGGCACTGAGGTCCTGCGCTGGGGCTACGGCTGAAGATGGGTTCATGGTTTCCCTCGCAGAAAACGTGTTGCGTGCTACGTGCTACGTGACACCAGGCACGAATCACGAATCACGACAACGCTAAATGCCCATACAAGGCGTTGAGATCAAAGTATTGCTCCAGCAACTGCTGGAACTTGATCACCTTTTTCTCCTGGTGGAAGCGGCTCTTGCCAAAGATACGCTCGATGCGCTCCACGGCCGTTAGCGTGTCCTCCTGGGTCAGGATGAGGGGCACCCCCAGGTCCTCGGCCTGGGCCTGGATCAACGGGCTGGGCGGGACCCCGCCGGTGAGGACGATGCAGCGCGTGGAGGTTTGCAAGGCCGCCAGTTGGATGTCTGGCCGGTCGCCGCCGGTAAAGACCACCTTGTTGGGGCGCCGCCGGAAATAGTCCAGCGCGCTGTCCAGGGCCATCGCGCCCACCATCAGGTTCTCTACCAGCTCATCGGCCTGTTCCGGGCTGTTCAGGATCTCGCCGTTCAGGGTCTCGGCGATCTCGGCCACGCTGATGGAGAGCAAGACCCGTTCCAGGGGCAGGACGCCAAAGACCCGCATCCCCTGGTTCTGGACAAAGGGCACCACCTCGTTCTGGTACCACTCCAGTCGCCCGCGCGGCACGGCGTTAAACATCACCCCGATGAGGTTATCACCGATGATCGACTTGATCATGAACGGGACTTCAATGGACAGGTCATCGGTATAGCGGACCACCAACAGAACCTTGGGGTCCAGCAGCTTGACGATGTCCAGGGCCGATAGTCCCAGGATGGCCCCTTCCATGACGCCGGCCGCTCCTTCCATGATCACCACGTCCTTGTACTCAGACACGCGATCATAGGCCGCGCGGATGGTAGCCAGATGGTCTTCTTTGACTTTTCGATCCGCCAGGATACTGGTGAGCAGGCTGGCATTCAATACCACCGGCGAGATGTCCCGTAGCGACTCTTGCAGGCTAAAGACCTCGCGCATGAATTGAGCATCCTCATCGGCCAGTATACCACCGATCTCCTTGCCTTGTGGGCTGACCGGCTTGATGTAGCCGATACTATAGCCGTCTGCGCGCAGCTTGGTGCCCAGACTCACGCAAGTGGCGCTTTTCCCGGCGAACGGCGCGATGGAGATCACGTACAACGTGGTAGTCATCTATACCTCCCTCGTATAAATTTGCTCGCAGGGGCCAAGTCCCCCCTTCTAATAGCGGATCAAACCGACCGCCCATACTTCGCAGAGTATTTTACACCGAAATCGCCAATCTGTCCAGGCTGGTCGAATAGTGCTGTGTTCTCGAAAATAAACGGGTGGTCGTAGGGTGCGTTTCCATGACTTTGTTGAAAAACGAACCCCTTGTCTTGCCAGGCGAAGTGTGAGATAATAAAGCTCTGGAACCCAGCTTGGTCCGAGGTGTATACGATGTCCTTGCTGAATCGTTGGTCCG
>DAOTYG010000143.1:0-5731 GCA_034435155.1 Anaerolineae bacterium
TCGCCGCTACGCGATGCGGGGAGGGGAAAGAATGCCTGGTAGGGGGTTTTTGCGGCGGCTTCGCCGCCGCAAAAACCCCCAGAAAGGCTTCCTCCTTGTTCCCTCCCTGACAGAAATTATGCCCGGATGTCAGATGCCCAAGGCGGAAGGCGAAACAGACGTCTGGCTTGACAAACTTGCCCCAAGTCGGTACAATCCAACCGTCGGTTCTAAACAATATTTTCAAGGAGGAATAGGGGCGATGAAGCAACGGACTCAGGCCGAACCATACAAGATCAAGATGGTGGAACCCATCAAGATGACCACCCGGGAGGAACGCCAGAGGTGCATCGAGGAGGCTGGCTATAATACATTCCTGCTCCGCAGCGAGGACGTGTACATTGACCTGCTCACCGACAGCGGCACGTCGGCCATGAGCGACCGGCAATGGGCCGGGATCATGATGGGCGATGAGGCTTATGCCGGCAGCCGCAACTTTTACAACCTGGAACGGGCTGTGCAGGATGTGTATGGTTTCCGATATACGGTTCCCACCCACCAGGGACGCGGGGCAGAGCACATCACGTCGCAGATCCGGATCAAGCCCGGCCAGTATGTGCCGATGAACATGTATTTCACCACCACCCGCGAGCACGTGGAACGGGCCGGGGGTATCTTTGCCGACGTGATCATTGATGAGGCCCATGATCCAGAGAGTTGGCATCCTTTCAAGGGCAATGTGGACTTGAACAAGCTCCAGGCCCTTTACGACCGGGTGGGGCGGGACGGGATTGCCTACATCTCTATGGCCCCGTGTGTGAACATGGCTGGCGGCCAGCCCTTCAGTATGGCGAACCTGCGGGCGGTGAAAGCCTGGGCTGACGAGCATGGCAACATCCCCCTCCTCTTCGATGCCACTCGCGCCCTGGAGAATGCCTATTTCATCCAGCAACGCGAAGAGGGTTACACCGGCAAGTCGGTCCGGGAGATCCTCAAGGAGATGATGAGCTACGCCGAGAGCATCTGGGTCAGTTCCAAGAAGGATAACCTGGTGAACATCGGCGGGTTCATCGCCACCAATAACGAATGGTTCTTTACCAAAGCCAAAGAGTGGGTGGTGATCTTTGAGGGATTGCATACCTATGGTGGCCTGGCCGGGCGGGACCTGGAAGCCATCGCCATCGGCATCCGGGAGATGGTGGAGAGCGACCATCACGTGGCAGCCCGGGTACGCCAGGTGGAGTATCTGGGTCACAAGCTGCTGGAGGCTGGGGTGCCCATCGTGGTGCCCATCGGTGGGCACGCGGTGTTCCTGGATGCCAGGCGGTTTCTGCCCCATATCCCGCAGGACCAGTTCCCGGCCCAGGCCCTGGCGGCCGCGCTCTATGTGGATAGCGGGGTGCGGGCGATGGAACGGGGCATCGTCTCGGCCGGCCGGGACCCCAAGACCGGGGAGCACAAGTATCCCCGGCTAGAGTTGGTACGTCTCACCATCCCCCGCCGGGTCTACACTAACCTGCACATGGATGTGGTGGCCGAGTCGGTCATCGAGTTATACGAGCACCGGGATCAAATCCGGGGTCTGCGGATGGTGTACGAACCGCCCACGTTGCGCTTCTTCCAGGCGCGGTTTGAGCCGTTGTAGAAACCAGAGACCCGTTTCCGGGAAGGAAACGGGTCTCTGGCCTTCAGGTCTGCGTTGGCGTCATATCTCCTGGCGACCGGCGATGGCCCGACCCAAGGTCACCTCGTCGGCATACTCCAGGTCGCCGCCCACCGGCAGGCCCCGGGCCAGCCGGGTCACACGCACGCCCAGGGGGGCGATGAGCCGGGCGATATACATGGCCGTGGCCTCGCCCTCCAGGTTGGGGTTGGTGGCCAGCACCACCTCGTCCACGCCACCGGCCCGCAGCCGGGCCAGCAACGCCTCGATGCGCAAGTCTTCCGGGCCGATACCATCCACCGGCGAGATCACGCCGTGCAACACGTGGTACAACCCGTGATATTCCCGCGTGCGTTCCAGGGCCGATACGTCCAGCGGCTCCTCCACCACGCAGATGCGCCGGTGGTCGCGGGACTCGTCGGCACAGATAGCGCAAGGGTCGGTCACCGTAATGTTGTGGCACAGGGAACAGTAGGTGATCTGGGCCCGCAGGCCGGCGATAGCCTCGGCCAGCTCTGTCACCTCTTCGAGCGGCGCGCGCACCAGGTAAAACGTGAGACGTTGGGCCGTCTTGGGGCCGATGCCCGGCAGCCGCCGAAACGCCTCGATGAGCCGGGAGACCGGGGGGATGAGCGTGGAACGGGGTGTTTCTGCCGTCATACCACCTTCAACCTTCACATCAGGCCGGGGATCTTCAGGCCGCCGGTCACGGCGCTCACGCGCTCGGCGGCCAGCTCCTGGGCCTTTTCCTGGGCCTCATTGAAGGCAGCAACGATGAGGTCTTGGAGCATCTCCACATCTTCCGGGTCCACCACGGCCGGGTCAATGGTAAGGCCCAACACCTTCTGATGGCCGTTCATCTCCACTCTTACCATGCCTCCGCCAGCCGTCCCCTCCACGACCTCTTCAGCCAGGGCGGCCTGGGCCTCCAGTAACCTTTTCTGCATTTGCTGGGCTTGCTTGATGAGGTTCATGCTACCACGCATCAGTGTGTTCCTCCTGTGAGATGGTTGGTTTTCTTGACCCGGCCGCCCATGCCCATAACAGCCTGCAAGAGCGGGTCATCGCCTACCTGGTCGCCCGGTGGGTTCTCCGTGGCCAGGACAAACTGAGCCTGGCAGGCCCGGCCTAATTCCTGGCTCAGCACTTCTTCCACAACGCGCTTGTTTTGGGGTGTGTCCAGTTGGTCCTTGTGAAAGGAATACTGCAATGCGATCACTATGGTATTGTTGTCCACGGCGCGGACCTGGCCGCTGCGCAAGAGAGCCTGGACGCGGGGGCTTTTGCCCCGGGCCAGGTTGACGATCTGGTTCCACCGGGCCTGGACCTGCTCGACGGTCAGGGGCTCGGCGGGGGTAAGCGGCGGAGGACTGGCCGGCCGGGCCGGGGCGGGACTGGCCGGCGCGGTTGTCGGGCGCGGCGAGCGAGCCGGGGCGGGACTGGCCGGCGTCGAAATGGCCGGTTCGGAGAGCGAGGGGGCAGGGGTGGGTGGTGACGGCAAGGTGGCCTCCACAAAGGCCAGCTCTAACGGCAACAGAGGCTCGCCCCGACTGCTGGCCCGCAGGTCCTGATCGGCCTGGTTAAAGAGACGGATGGTCCGCACCAGAGCCGGGATGGTGGTCCGTGCGGCCTGGGCCTGCATCATCTCGACCATATCGGCCGTGACGTTAAGCAGTTCCGTGCCATCGCCGGCCGCCTTCAGGAGCAAGAGACCGCGCAGGTGTTCCACCACCTGGCGGTTGAACTGGCGCAGATCGGCCCCCGCATCGCAGACCTGCCCCAGGAGGCGCAGGCCCTCGGCGGTGGCGCCGGCCAGCCAGTGGTCCACCAACTGGCCCACGGCCTCGCTGCCGACGGCGCCCAGGATGCGGCGGGTCTGCTCCAACGTGACCGTCTCACTGGCCTGGGTCAACTGGTCCAGCAGGCTGATGGCGTCGCGCAGGGAGCCGGTGGCGGCCCGGCCGATGAACTCCAGGGCGGCCGGTTCGGCGGTGAATCCCTCAGCCTGGCAGATCTTCTCCAGGTGGCCGACGATCTGGGGCAGGGGGATACGCCGGAAATCAAAGCGCTGGCAACGGGAGAGGACGGTGGGGGGAATCTTGTGGGGTTCGGTGGTCGCCAGGACAAAGATCACGTGGGCCGGTGGCTCCTCTAACGTCTTCAGCAGGGCGTTAAAGGCCTCGTTGGTGAGCATGTGGCTCTCGTCCACGACGTAGAACTTGGTGCGCATCTCGGTGGGGGCGTAGTGCACCTTCTCCCGCAGGTCCCGGATCTCGTCAATGCCCCGGTTGCTGGCCGCGTCAATCTCGATGAGGTCCATAGCCCGACCCTCGTTGATGCTCTGGCAGATGGCGCAACGGTTACAAGGACGCTCTTCAAGCGGGGCCAGGCAGTTGACCGCTTTGGCCAGGATGCGGGCTACCGTCGTCTTGCCAGTGCCACGGGGGCCACAGAACAGGTAGGCATGGGCCACCCGACCGGTGCGCAGGGCGTTGCGCAACGTGGTGACCACGTGTTCCTGCCCCACCAGCTCGTCGAAATCGCGGCTACGCCATTTGCGGTAGAGTGCCTGCCAGGCCATGCGTCCCCCGGTCGTGTTCAGCCAGGAGGTAGTTTACCACCGATGGGCCGGGAATGCAAGCGGGTCGGCTACCGACTCATTTCCATACCAGGGCCAGTCGGCTGCGCGTCACGCCGTCCAGCGACGTGTAGAGCAGCGTCTGGCCGTGAAGTACCACCAGAGCATGAACGTGACTGTCGGGGCCGGGTCTGCCACTTGGGGGTGGGGCGTAGCGACTGGTGATGGCAACTGTGAAGAAGGTGGGGATGCGCCTGGGCCGGGGTAGAGCAGCGCGATCACGAAACAGGTCCCGGCCAGCAGGCCGCACCCCTCCAGCGCGCCGATGCCCAGGCCAACCTATGACTCACCGAACCGTTGCAGACGTGCTTTCCCCATGTCTGCCTGCTACTCGTAGGGTCTCCCTGCGAGATGGGTAGTGAAGGTGGCCACGAGGTCGTGAAAAATGCCTGCCCTGGGTTGTTCTCCCCTCCCTCTCCACTTCGGAGAGGGAGGGTCCGGGGTGGGTGAGATCAAAACACAACACACGAGTTACACACTTACCAGCGCATGTTGCAACACCCGACGGGTCAAGCTTATTGGCTCTGTCGGTGTGGGGGGAATGGTTTCATCGGGGAGCCGATCTTCCAAGACAAAGTGGGCATAGGCCCAACTGAAGGCTTCGTGCAGCGGCACATTGGTCAGGCCAGCCTGGGGCACGTCAAACCGCTCGTAAGCCATCAACAGACGCAACCCCCAGATGACCGCCGGGTAGGTCTGGTGCAGATTCAGGCTCATGAAGCAGTAGGGCTGCTGTGTGTCGGGATGCAAGTCAATCATCAGATCGGGGATACCCGAGTCGCGATACCCCTCTGTGACTAGTTCAGCCCGGCGGTCATCAGGGCCAAAGGCGATGGCCTCGACCAGGCCCGGTTCCTGGAATATAAATTCTAGCTTCCTACGGCTCATGATCAACTCCTCTCCTGGGCAATCCGCCATGCAGCCCATAGTCGCGTGGCCTTTTGTCGGGGGCAATGTACCAGATGATAGGGGGCGGGACTTCCCGGCCACCTTTTACCCGGCCACTTTGCGCGAAAAAGTTATACATGTAGCGCATTCCCCGGCGGACCTTGACTACCACACAGACCAACTGATGTCTGGCAATCGCTGGGACGTACAATTGTGCATCCCAAGGTTTTGTCAAGGCAACCGGCCTTCCGCACACGCCGTGAACGAGACGACGGCTCCTGGCTACGCGCTATGGATTGGTCACGGCTATGCGCTGCACCACCTCTATTACCTGCCGCTTGTTCGATCGGGAGGGGGTCTCAGGCCAGCAATTCCAGCCGGGCCAACGCCTCAAAGTAGCGCACCACCAGTTCGGCGTCGCGCTGGCCGGTCTCTAATTCCACCAGGTCCATGATCTCGGCCAGGGTGCGCTGACCATCGGCCCAATAGAGGGCCACGACGGGGAGCACCCAGGCGGCTGGTCGGTCCTTCTGCAAACGCCACAGGGCCTCACGCTCCGGGAG
>DAOTYG010000144.1:0-17256 GCA_034435155.1 Anaerolineae bacterium
CCCCCACGCCGGAAGGCTGGGTGCCCACCCCCACACCGCCGGGCTGGTGACCAGGGCAATACGTCAGGCGTCAAACGTGACGGATAACGTTCGACGTTTGTAACTACCTACCCTCCCGCAGGTTTGGGTGCAATGGCTAGACCAGACGGCGCAGGCGCGCCCAGGTCCGGCTGCATCGGTTGCCAGCCCCTTTCTAACCTGCGGGAGGGTTCAGGGTAGGCAGTTACCGACGTTTGACGATGAGAGAAAATGAGTCCCCCATGATGTCTCGTCCACCTGAGACCCTGACAGTCAAGGGTCGGCGCGATAGCCTGCTGATCAGCGTGGCCCCCGAGGCACCTCTGGGCCAGGTGCTGGCGGACCTGGTGGCCCGCCTGGACGGCACGCCGGATTTTTTTCGGGGCGCGCGGGTAGCTATGGACCTGGGTCCCCGACCGCTGGCCGCAGAAGACCTGGAGCAGGTGCTGACGGTATTGCGCCGCCATGAGGTGACGCTGCTGGCCCTGTTGACGACAGACGCCGCCACGCGACAATTGGCCCAGGAACGGGGCCTGGCAACCACTCTACTCACCCCCGCTGAGGGCGGGCGACAGGTGTCGCGGACAACCCGGCCGGCTGAGCCGACCCTGGGCGCAGAAGAGCGGTGCCTGGTGCTCAAGCGTAACCTGCGCTCCGGCCAGGTGCTCCAGTATCAGGGGCACGTGATCGTCGTGGGCGACGTGAATCCTGGGGCCGAGGTCCTGGCCACCGGGGATGTTTTCGTCTGGGGTCGGCTGCGCGGTATCGTCCACGCCGGCGCGGCTGGCGACCGGCGGGCCATCGTCTGTGCTCTGGAGCTGGCCCCCGCGCAACTGCGCATCGCTGATCTGGTCGCCCGGACGCCGGAGGGACCGGTCCATCCACCCCGGCCGGAACTTGCTCGCGTGGAGGAGCAGCGCATCATCGTGGAAACCTGGTAACTACCTGCCGGAGCATCCTTGTTGAAAACCACAAAGGACACCAAGGAACACGAAGGATTCCGTGCTCGCGCGCCGGCGGCGGGTCACACTCCCGGCGGTCGCCGCCGCGAGCAGTGGGACCGCCTTTGAGCAACCGGGCTGATTGGTTACCAGGAGGAGTAAAATATGACAGGACGAGTGATCACCGTGACTTCCGGCAAAGGTGGCGTGGGCAAAACCACCGTCACCGCCAATCTCAGCACGGCCCTGGCTCTGCGGGGCCATCGCGTGGTCGCCATTGACACGGATATTGGCCTGCGGAACCTGGATGTGGTGATGGGCCTGGAGAACCGCATCGTCTATGACCTGGTAGACGTGGTGGAAGGACGGTGTCGGCTGCGGCAGGCGTTGATCAAGGACAAGCGACTGGCGGACCTGTACCTCATGCCGGCCGCCCAGACCCGGGACAAGACGGCCGTCAGCCCGGCTGATGTGGTGCGAGTCTGCACCGAGTTGCGATCCGAGTTTGACTTTATCCTGCTGGATTCGCCGGCTGGCATCGAGTTGGGGTTTCAGAACGCCGTTGCCCCGGCCGATGAAGTGCTCATCGTCACCACGCCGGAGGTGGCCGCCGTGCGCGATGCCGATCGGATCATCGGCCTGCTGGAAGCTCAAGAGAAATACGAGCATCGGCTGATCATCAACCGTCTCAAGCCCGGGATGGTGCGCCGGGGTGATATGTTGGACATCACCGACGTGCTGGAGATCCTGGCCGTGGACCTCCTCGGCGTCGTGCCGGAGGACGAGCAGGTCATAGTGGCCATCAATCGGGGCACGCCGGTGGTGCTGGAGCATGACTCGCTGGCCGGCCAGGCCTTGCGCAACATCGCCCGCCGCCTGACCGGCGAGGAGGTCCCCTTTATGGCCCTGGAGGAACCGGGCCTGTGGCAACGGGTCTTGCGCCGGTTCGGCCGGTAGGGGTATATTTACCAGGAGGTGGCCCAGGGTGAGCATCGTCAGTCGTCTTTTCAGTCGGCCCCGCAAATCCAAGGATATTGCCAAAGAACGCCTGCAACTGGTGCTGGTCCAGGATCGATTCCGCCTCTCCCCAGAGTTGCTAGAGACCCTGAAAAACGAACTGATCGAGGTCATCACGCGTCATGTGGACGTGGATCGCAGCGGTATCGAGGTGGAGTTGGTGCACCGTGATACCGGCGAGACCTTGATCGCCAATATCCCCTTGAAACGAGGGCGGAGGGCACGTGACGCCCGGCGGCCCACCTGATCCACTCGACACCAGCCATGGATACCCGACAATGGCGGCACTTTGACTATATCCTCCTGATCGTCACCTTGCTCCTGGCAACTTACGGCGTCGCCATGGTCTATAGCGCGACCCTGGCTACCTATGGGAGCGAGGTGCTCTCGATGGACGTGCCGGTGCTGCATCAGGCCTTTTTTGTGCTGGTGGGCCTGATCCTGATGCTCGTCTTTGCCACTATTGACTATCGCATCTATGCGAACTTTTACTACCTCATCTATGGCCTCAATGTCTTCCTCCTGATCCTGGTGCTGGTGGCAGGTTCCCTGGGCGGTGTAGGCGCGTCCCGACGCTGGCTCGACCTGGGCTTCTTCACCTTCCAGCCCTCGGAGATAGCCAAACTCCTGCTCATCCTGACTCTGGCCCAGTTCCTGGCCCGGCGCGAAGGGCAGGCCGGGTCTTGGCGGACCCTGTTGGGGTCTCTGGCCCACGTGGGGGTCTTGCTGCCCCTGATCTTTTTAGAGCCGGACCTGGGCACCACCCTGGTATTGGTGGTTATCTGGCTGGCGCTGGTCTTTTTTGCCGGGGCGCGGTGGTATCAATTAGCCTTTCTGGGCACGTTGGGCATGCTGGCCGCGCCGATCATCTGGCTATATGTCTTGCAGGACTATATGCGGCAACGGTTCCTGATCTTTCTTAACCCTTATGCGGATCCGTGGGGGGCCGGCTACAATTATATCCAATCCCGCGTGAGCGTGGGGGCTGGGGGGCTATGGGGTCAGGGATATGCCAGCGGGTCGCAAAGCCAGCTCCATTTCTTGCGCATTCAGCATACCGACTATATCTTTTCTGTCCTGGCCGAGGAGTTGGGCTTTGTGGGCGCGATGGTGCTGAGTCTGTTGTTCGCCATCTTGCTCTGGCGCGTCTTGCGTATCGCTCAACTGGCCCGCGACACCTACGGCCGGCTCATCGCTGTGGGTCTGGCGAGCACCTTGCTCTTCCAGTTCCTGGTGAACGTGGGGATGAATGTGGGGTTCTTCCCGGTGACCGGCATCACTTTGCCGTTCATCAGCTATGGGGGAAATTCGATCCTGTCGTTCTTTATCGGGCTGGGCATCTTGCAGAACATCCTTATGCGCCATAAGCGACTGGAGTTTTGAGTCACCGTGAACGGGCAGCCGGTGCCGGGAGCTATGCTCTGGCGCGCACTATGGCTGGTGCTGGCCGGGGCGGTACTCTATCTGGCCTATCAGGCGGAACGCCCGGCCGGGCCAGCTGGCGCCCCGGCGGATCTGCCCCGGGCCGGCTGGTATCTGGCCTGCTCGGTGGCTCTGGTGGCGATCCTGGCCCTGTTTTCCCGGTCCTGGCAGCCCTGCGCGATGCCCTGGCTGTCGAGGGCCTGGTTCTGGCGGGCGATCCTGCTGGTCGGGCTGGGATGTATGGTCGTGAACGGCATCGCCGCCTGGCGCCGAACCGGCGCGCCTGAGGTAGTCGCCACGACCTTTGTGGGAGTCGGAGCCATCCTGCTGGCGACCTGGCGGCCAACCGGGTTGCGGGCGCTGGCGGCGTTGTTGATGGCCGGCCTTACCCTGCGGTTAGTGCTCATACCCCACACGCCTCTGGCGGCCCAAGAGGCCGATATGTTACCCCTGATCCAGGCGGCGGGCCAGAACCTGTTGCGCGGCCAGTCGCCTTATCGCCTCTACGATCTCCACACCTGGCCGCTACCGCTGACGTATCTGCCGGGGACGTGGCTGTCCTATCTGCCGACGGTGGTCCTGGACCTGGACCCCCGCCTAGTCAACGTGCTCGCCAGCGCCGGCACCGTCGCCGTCTTGGGGGCGACGACGCGCCGGTCTCCGGCCGTCCCCCTGGTGGGCCTGCTCTATCTGCTGCCGCAGGTGGTGGTCTTTGACCTGTATACGGAGATGGCGATTTTCTGGTTGGTCCTGGCCGTCTTTCTGGCCGGCCTGGCCGGGTCACGCCAGGGGTTGACGGCAGTCAGTTATGGGCTGGCGGTGGTGACTTCCCCGCTGGCCCTGGTCCTGGGACCGGGCTGGCTGGCCTTCTGGGGGCGGCGGCTGCCCCTGGGACGCCTGGTCGGCCTCCTGGCCCTCGCCGCTGGGGTCGTGGCGGCGCTGGTCCTGCCCTTCCTGCTCTGGTCACCCGGCGAGTTCCTGTATGGCACGGTGATCTGGTTCAACGATCCGCGCCTCGCCGGGGCCGGGAGCTGGCTGGATCGCAATCAGTTATACCAGGTGGGACTGGCTGGCTGGTTCTGGCTGCTGGGCCTGGTGGACTGGCTGAGGCCGATCCAGGTGGGGGTGCTGACCCTGACGACGGTGGCGATCCTGAGGTATGCCCGCGACCGGGCCGGGTTATGGGTGGGATGGCTCTGGACTTATGTGGGCTTTGTGTTCTTTAACCTGATCATCTGGCCTTATTTTTATGTGCCGGCCCTCTGGCTGGCCTTCCTGAGCGCCCAAGAAGACTCAGGGTCAAATCGCTCGCCCGGCGGGAGGGCGGGCAGCCGCCCTACCATCTCGCCAGGGGCAAGGTGAAGGTGAAAGTGCTACCCTGCCCCGGCGTGCTTTCGACCCAGATGCGTCCCCCGTGCAATTCTACCAGGCGTTGGGCGATGGATAACCCCAGCCCGGCCCCCCGATGCTGGCGAGTCAAAGGTTTCTCCACCTGGGTGAACTTTTCAAAGATCCGGTTTTGATCCTCCGGGGCAATGCCGATCCCGGTATCATGGACGCTGATCTGCATCATGTCCGGGTCGCCAATCTGGGCCGTGATCGTGATCCGTCCTCTGGGCGGCGTGAACTTGATGCTATTGGATACCAGATTGAGCAGCACCTGACGCACCCTATCCGGGTCGGCGCGGAGCAGGGGCAAACCGGCGGGCACTTGATTGATCAACTGTTGCTCCTTGCTCTCGGCCATGGGGCCGGCCGTTAGCAAGACCTCCTCCACCACTGTCTCCAGGGCCATGTCGCGCATCTGCAAAGTGATGCGTCCAGCCTCCAACAGGCTCATATCCAACAGGTCATCCACCAGGCGCAACTGCTCATAGGCGCTTTGGCGGATCACATCTACTGCCTGCTGTTGCGATTCAGCGAGGGTCCCGAGCCGACCCTGGAGCAGGGTCTCGCTGTAAGCGATGACCGAGGTGAGGGGCGTGCGCAGTTCGTGGCTGATCATGGCCACGAATTCAGACTTGAGTTCATCCAGCTTGCGCAGGGCCTTGATGTCCTGTTGTACCTGGGCGTACAGGCGCGCGTTCTCGATGGCCACGGCCGCCTGGTTGGCAAAGATGCGGGCCAGCTCGATCTCATCGGCTGAAAAGCGGCGGGGCTGCCCCTTGCTATAAGTGCACAAGGCCCCGCTGACCCGGCTGCCCGCGATCAAGGGTACCACCAGGACGGAGCGCAAATCCTCCTGGACGATGAGGGCCAGCTCTCCCAGAGGCGTGCTTTGCAGGTCTGGTACGACGAACGGCTGGATGGAACCGTTCGTTTGGGTGATGGCCTCGACCCGGTCTCTGGGGATGCGTTGCTGCCGGGCATAAGGTTCAGATAGCCCCCAACTGGCCTTGATGACCAGGGCGGTGTGGTCCTGGTCCCAGAGCATCAGGCTGGTGGCCGGGGCGTTAAAGACCTCGGCCGCTTTCTGGGTGATGAGCTGCAAGAGGGCTTCCTGGTCCAGGACAGCAGTGATGGCCGCAGCCGTGGCCTGTAGACTGGTCAGGGTGCTCCGCCGCCGCTGTTCCTGCGCATATAGCCGCGCGTTCTCGATGGCGTTGGCCACCTGATCCGCCATGCTCTGCAAGATGGTCACATCCACATCGCTGAAGGCGTACCGGCTGGTACTCTGGACGGTCATGGCGCCGATGACCCGGCCCCTGGAGATAAGCGGCAACGCCAGTTCCGAGCGTGTCTCCGGCAGCAGGGGGTTGGCATAACGTATCAGTTCGGCCCCGGCATTCAGGCTGACCCGGGCCAGGCGGGTGGTGATGCAGGTGCTGACCATAGAATCACCGCCGATCTCCAGCTTGTGGCCCTGGGCCAGCATCTGGCGGCCGGCCGCGCCGGTGCCGGCGCGTAGCACGGCCCACCGGCCTGGCTCACCCGTCCACTCGCCACTGTGATCCACCAGCAGGATCCCCACATAGTACAGATCAAAGCGGTCTCGGACCAGGTTCACCACCCGCTGGAGCAATTCGTCCGGGTTCAGAGTGCTGCTGGCCACGCGCGAAATATCGGCGGCGGTCTGAAGTTGGGTGGCCCGATGTTGGGCCTGGGCGTATAGCTGCGTGTTCTCGATGGCGACGGCCGTTTGACTGGCGATAGCCTGGGCCAGACGCAACTGTTCCGGGCCAAACAGCCGGGTCTCGTCCACATAGTCCAGGGCCAGCAGGCCGATCACGTGGTCCCGGCTTACCAGGGGTAGGGCCAGGATGCTCTTGATCCCGTATGGTTCGATCCAGACACGCGGCAATTCGGCCAAGTCATCCTGGCGCAGGATCCGGGGCTGGCGTTGGCGAATCAACTCGGCCACGGCCGGGATCTGGTTTACGGTTTCCTGAAAGGTTTCCTGCTTGAAAAGCTGCCACAGCCGGCGGTCTGCCTCCCCGGAGGCGAACTGAGACATGAACGGCTCCAGGCGGCCCTTTTCGCCGAGGAGCAAGATGGTGCAGCGATATGCCCCACAGACCTGAGCGGCGCGTTGGGCCACGACCTTGAGCACACTGGTCAGGTCCAGGGGGTCCGGGGCGGCATTAATGGCCTGGGCGATGTCCAGGAGAGTCAATGACTCGGCAGCCCGCTGTTGTTCGCGGGCGTATAAGCGGGCGTTCTCCAACGCGCTGGCAGCCTGGTCGGCAAAGAGCCGGGCCATGAGCAATTCCTCGGGTTGGAAAGCCTGTTGAACGGCGCGGTAGATCGCCAGCACGCCCAACACGGTCCCTTTGGCCACCAGGGGCACGGCCAGCAGAGCCTCCGGTTCCCGGGCCGGTGTGCCGGGGATGTGCACGGCGCGCGGGTCAGCCTCCGTGTTGGGCACGATCTCGGCCTCACCCCGGCGGGCCACATGGCCCACCACGCCAGCCCCCACCGGGAAACGGTCAGCCAGCACCTCCCGCGCCTGGCTGCCCCGGGCCAGCACCGGCGTGATCAGGCCCTGGTCCCAGTCCACCAGGTAGACTGAAAGGGTATCGTAGGGGATCAGCCGGGCTACCTGGTCGGCGATGATGGGCAAGACATCCTCATCGTCCAGGGTCCCTTGCAGGGCACTGGCTGTTTCCAAAAGGCTCTCGTGGACTGTCAGCCGCCGCCGGAGTTCTTCTTCCAGTCGTTTCTGTTCGGTGATGTTGGTGCAGACGACGATGCGCCCCTGGAACTCGGCGGTCTGGGAGCGACGCACCGCTTCGCTAACCAGGGCGTGGATGATATGGCCGTCCTTGTGGATCAGGCGACACTCATAGCGACGGCGGTCGGTCGGGGGGAGTTGCTCACCCGGCAGGGGCTGCATCCAGAAACATTCCCGGCCGAGCAGTTCCTTCGCGCTATAGCCGATCAGGTCGTGTAAAGCCTGGTTGCTCAGCTCCAGCCGGCCGGCGGCATCCAGAACGGCCAGGCTATGCCCCATAGAGTCGAGGAGGGTCTGCACGAAATCGCGCTCGGCCTGAAGTTGGGCGGTGCGGGCCAGCACCTGCCGCCGGAGTAGCCAGGTCCAGATATAGCTGATGGCCAGGGCAATGAGCAAGGCGCCGAAAAAGATCACGCCCCACAGGACGAACTGCAAGACCGGAGGCTGTTCGCCCACCGGTTCGCCGAACCAGCGTCGGTAGATCTGGTCCTTGTGCCCAGAGGCCGCCAGGGCCAACAAACCCTTGTTGAGGCAACGCAATAGTTGTTCATCGCCCGGCCGCACGGCCATGCAGTACTCGGCGGGAGCGATGGGATCACCGACGATCTTGAACTGGCCCGGGCCATAGCTTTTCTGGATCAGATAGAGGCCCACGTAACGGTTGGCCATGACCGCCTCTACCTGCCCGGCCTGAAGCAGGCGCAGGGCCTCGGCCGGGTGCTGGACACGGACGATCTCGGTGCCGATTGGCGCGTTCGTGGTCAGATAGTCGTCAGCAAAGTCACCGGCCTGGACGCCGACGCGATGACCGGCCAGGTCCGCGATGCGATGGATGTCCAGGCGGTCTGGGGTGACAAACAGGGCCTGGGAGGAAGTCAGGTGCGGGACGGAAAAGCTATAGAGGGTTTCCCGTTCGGGGCTGCGTTTCATGCCCTGGATGGCGTCCACCTCGCCCCGTTCCAGGGCCGCGCGGGCCTCGCTCCAGGGCATGGGCAGCAGGCGAAGGGGGATGCCCAGTTCCAGCTCCAGAGCGTGCATCAGGTCCACGTTATAACCCCGATACTCACCCTGGTCCAAGAACTCAAAGGGAGGGAAATTGTCGTCACCAGCCACGCGCAGTTCGCCTTTGGCCTTCAGCCAGGCCCGTTCCTCCGGCGTGAGGGCTGTAGGTCGCGTCAGCCAGAGGTTCAGGCCATAGGCTGCCAGGGCGAGCAAGGCGCTGAACAGGGCCACAAATAAGATCAAGTGCGCCCGGTTTCTCATGGTTCGTCACCCTGCTACTACAAGGGTTTCAGGGCCAGGCCCTGGTTGTGCACTGATTCGTTGCAGACGGGCGGCGCGGTTGCGGGCGCGGGCTTCGGCATCGGCCGGCTGGTAAGCGGCCAGGAACGCTTGCCGGAAAGCAGCGAACTCGTCGGCCAGGATCGCGGCCCGGATGCGCTCCATCAGCCGCACCAGGAAGCGGACGTTATGGAGGGTGGCCAGGCGCAGGCCCAGTACCTCCCCGGCCTTGAACAGATGACGCAGATAGGCCCGCGAGAAATGACGGCAGGTCTCGCAATCGCAGTCCTCCTCGATGGGCCGCGAGTCGCGCTCATAGCCGGCGTTACGGATGTTCAGGCGGCCGGTCCAGGTGAGCAAGGCCCCGTTGCGGGCGATGCGCGTGGGCAGCACGCAGTCGAACATATCCACACCGTGGGCCACGCCTTCCACCAGGTCTTCCGGTGACCCCAGACCCATAAAGTAGCGTGGCCTGGTGACCGGCAACCCGGCTATGGTGACCGCCAGCATCCGCCACATCACGTCTTTGGGTTCCCCCACGCTCAGCCCGCCGATGGCGATGCCGGGTGTATCCAGAGCCGCGATAAAACGCGCGCTCTGGCGGCGCAGGTCCTCATAAAAACTACCCTGGACGATACCAAAGAGGGCCTGATCAGGCCGGGTCTGGGTGGCCCGACAGACCTCGGCCCAGCGATGGGTTCGTATCATGGCCCGGCGGGCCTCGTCATAAGGGCACGGATAAGGGGCGCAATCATCAAAGGCCATGATGATGTCAGCTCCCAGGAGCTCTTGGGTACGCATAACGCTGGCGGGCGTGAAGCGATGCTCGCTGCCGTCAATGTGGGAGCGAAAGGTTACGCCTTCGTCATCAATCCGCCGACGGTCGGCCAGGCTGAGGACCTGGAAACCACCGCTATCAGTGAGGATGGGGCCGTCCCAGGCCATGAAGCGGTGGAGGCCGCCCAGTTCGGCGATCACCTCGGCCCCGGGGCGCAGGTAGAGGTGGTAGGTGTTCGCCAGGATGAGGCGCACGCCAGCCTGGTTGAGATCAGCCGGGGCCAGGGTCTTGACCGTGGCCTGAGTACCCACGGGCATAAAGACCGGTGTGGGGACCAGGCCATGGGGTGTATGGAGGACCCCCGCCCGGGCCTGGGTATCGTGACAGACTCGTTCAATGGTGAAGGAGAAACTCAAGGCACTATCACCTATTCTCCTCGTGCCCACGCTCCGCGTGGGCACGTAGCTTGTACGGGATCGCCTTATGCTGCCCGACCGTGCTCGCGCGGGGTGTGCCATCCCGCGTTTCCCCTCGTGCCCACGCTCCGCGTGGGCACGTAGCTTGTACGGGATCGCCTTATGCTGCCCGACCGTGTTGGCGGCGGAGAAATCCTTTCTGGGTTTTTTGCGGCGGCGAAGCTGCCGCAAAAACCCCTACCAGGCATTCTTGCCCCTCCCCGAAGGGCTGCGAAATGGGGAACGGGGCAGTACCCTCATGCGCCTGATTACGCCCGGATGTCAGATCTACCGGGTTGTCAAAACGTGCCATAACTGGTAGAATCAATACCTGAGAAAGTGACCCGTCGGCGGTCAGGGTGAGGCTGCCAAAGAGCACAATCATTATACACCACCCGGCCCCCAAAGGCAATGCGCACGGGGTTTCAAACCGATGGTTGCCGACTTGCTGAGCGACATCCTCTCGCGTTATGGGCGTGACCTGACTGCCCTGGCCCGGGCCGGGCAACTCAAACGCGCCTACGGTCGGGACCGGGCCGTGCGCACCCTGTTGCGTGTCCTGGGCCGTGACGTGCGCCACAACCCGCTGGTCGTCGGGCCGGCGCGCTGTGGCAAGACCGCTCTGGTCCACGAGGCCGCCTGTCGGCTGGCGGCCGGCGAGGGGCCGGCGTCTCTGCGCGGTCGGCGCGTTGTCGAGGTGACCCCGGCGAGCCTGGTCGCTGGTCTGGATTGGGGCCCTGGCTGGCGGATTAACCTGGACCGCCTGTTGGTCGAACTGGAACGCCGCGACGACGTCATCATCTTCCTGCGCGATGCCCACGCCGCAGCCCAGATCGGCGGGGGCGGCGAGGTCAGCCTGGCGGCCCTGCTGGGGCCATACCTGAGCCGGGCCAGCCAATACTGGATCGCTGAAGGGCTGGATTGGCGTATGAGAGACCTCGGTCACCGCTACCCGGCCTGGAACCCCGCCTTCGTCCGCCTGCCCCTGGGCGAGGCTTCCCCGGAGGAGACCCGGCGTATCCTGGATGCCGTCTGCGAAGATGTCTATCTGCTACATAACATCATGGTGGACGAAGCAGCCCGCGAGGCTATCGTGGATACGGCCCGCCGTTTCGTCCCGGCGGCGGCCCTGCCCGGCAAGGCCATAGACTGGCTGGAAGAGGTGCTGAAGGCGACCGGGCCGGCCCCCGGCGAGCGGTACATTGGGCCAAACGATGTATACCGTTGCTTCAGTGAGCGCACCGGCCTGAATCGCCTCTTTTTGGACCCGGCCATCACTTTCCGCGAGGCGCCGGTGGCGCAATACCTCTCCGAATATGTCCTGGGACAGGGGCCGGCCGTAGACGCGGTGGTGCGGGGCCTGGGCGCATTGCGGGCCGGCATGGGGCAGGCTCCCCGGCCCCTGGCCGTCTGGTGGTTCGTCGGTCCCCCCGGCGTGGGCAAGACCGAGCTGGCGCGGACCCTGGCCCAGTTCGTATTTGGCCGCCCGGACCGCTTTATCCGCCTGGACATGGCCGCTGTTTCCGAGGCGCAACTTTGGGGCGTGCCGGCCGCGGATGCGCCAGAGGCCGACCGACGCGGCCTGTTCGCCATCTGGCTGGAGCAGGTGGCCGGGCACGGCGTCTTGCTCCTGGAGGAGTTTCCCCGGGCCTCCCCGGCTATACAGGCCCGTTTCCAACAACTCCTTGATCAGGGCCAGTTCATCAACGGCCTGGGCGAGCCGGTGAGCCTGCGCAATGCCATCCTCGTGTTCACCTCTACCGATGTGACCTCCGTGCCGGGTGACCCCCTGGCCCTCCTGCTCAGCGGGGAGACCGAGGCGACACTGATCGCCCGGGCCTTGCAGGAGGTGACGGAGCGCGTCCCCCCGGCGTTGCTGGATCACGCCGCTGGCGTGGTCGTCTTCAAGCCCCTGGCCTGGGATGACCGGCGACGGATCGCCTTCCGTCTGGTTCGGGAGGCCCTGGCCCGGCCGGGCCTGGAGGTGGAGATCGAAGATGAGGTCATCATGCTGCTGCTCGAACGGGGGACCACCGACCGGGAGGGGCTGCGACCTCTGCGGTCACACATCGCCATGATCCTGACGACCCCGGTGGATCAGGCATTGACCGGCCAGAGCGGCGATCTGCTGCGCCTCTACGTGCGTCAGGGGCAGGTGGAGGCGGCCCTGACTCCCCCGGACGAGGTGGTTCCGCCCAGCGAGGACGAGGCCAGCCAGTGGACGCTCAAGCATGTGCAGGAGGCTCTACCGGGGTTGGTGGCCCGGTTCGCTGCCCTGGAGGAACGCGACCAGATACCGACCGCCCAGGCGCGGGTAGATGACCTGCTGCGGATCATGGGGCAACCGGGCTTCTGGGATGACGAACCGAAGGCGCACCGGCTATTGACCGAATTGGAGTCCCTCTCGCGGCGAGTGGAGCGAGCCAACGCCCTGCGGCGGGCTTTGGCGGAGGCGAAACACCTGGCAACGGCAGCCCAGGATAGTCGGGACAGCGATCTGGCCTGGCAGGCCTTGCGGGCTTATGCCGGCCTGATGCACGACCTCAACGCGGCCGAGTTGGAATCGTGTCTGACCGGCCCGTGGGATCGCCGGGATGCCCTGCTGTTCATCCACCCTGGCAGCGATGACCACGCCTGGGCCGTAGACGTCGCCCGCATGATCCTGGCCTGGGCCAGGTTCCACCGGCTCGATGGCTTTGAGGCCGAGGTCTGGTCCGAGACGCCAGGTTACGATGTCCCTGGCGTCAGTGGCATCATCGTCCACGTGCGCGGCGAGGGGGCCTATGGCTTCCTCAAGGGCGAGGCCGGCACACACCGGCTGACGCAGGGCCGACAACGTGGGGCGGAACGCATCCGCCAGGTGCTCCAGGCCCGTGTGTTCGTGCTCCCGGCCTGGCGCGATGACGAATTGGTCGCCCTCTCCCCAGACGACGTGCTGTGGCGCAGGTGGTCGGTGCGGGCCAGCGGCGAGTTGATCCACCGGCGATGCAACCAGGTCATGGCTTTCCATCGGCCATCCCGAACCAGGGTGGCCTGTACCAGCCCCCTGCCCCCGGATCAGGTCGAGGCCCAGGCTATCTGGCTGTTGCGCGCCTGGCTCACCGCCCAGACCGCCGGGCTGACCACGCTGGCCGCGCAACCGCTCTGGGGCACGGTCGTGCGCACCTATGACCAATACCACACGAACCAGGTACGGGACCGACGCACCGGCTGCGTGGTGTCGGACGTGCGCCATGTCTTAGCCGGGCACATAGATGCCTTCCTGGAAGCCGCCTTGCGGCAGGCTCAATAGATGGAAAAAGTTGCTCAAAGCGGCAACCGCAGGGAGTGGCTTCGCGCCCGGCGGTCAGGGCGAAGCCTCCGGCCTGGGCCGGGCAGACCGCCGAGGAGCACAAATTTCCATCTAATGCGGGGATGGGTAACTACCTGCCGTTGCCGACTGAAGAATGTAGGGCGGGTTTCTTACCCGCCCCAAGGCGGCGGCTATGGAAAGCCGCCCTACGGTAAGGCTGGACTTTGGACAATTCTGGAGTCGAGCCTTCAGGCGGGCCATGCCTTGTGGGCACGACCGGCTAAAGCCTCTACTCCTTGTGGTGTGCGCAAGTCCAAATATTAGACGAGGAGGTTCAATGACGGAAGGGCAAAGCGGTGTGCGGCCAGGCTTGATCGGCGAAGCGGAGATGGTGGTAACAGAAGTGGTCTCGGCGGCCCATCTGGGCAGCGGCAGCGTGTCGGTGTTCGCCACACCGGCCCTGATCATTCTGATGGAACAGGCCACTGTCGCGGCCGTGGACCCCTACCTGCCGCCGGGACAGGTCAGCGTGGGGGTGAGTGTGGACATCGCCCACCTGGCCGCCACGCCCCTGGGCATGAAGGTCAAGGCCTGGGCCGAGGTGATAGACATGGATGAACGCCGGTTGACCTTGCAGGTCGAGGCTTACGACGAGGTGGAAAAGATCGGCGAGGGCCTGGTGCATCGGGTCATCGTGGACCGGGAGCGGTTTATCGAGCATGTGGCACGAAAGGCGCGTGCATGAACTGCCCACGTTGTGGATACCGCAACCCGGTTGGTTTTGCTTTCTGTGTCCGCTGTGCGGCGCCATTGGTCCTGGCTCCCCCCTGGGCCTGGGCCGGGCCGGGCAGCGAGACCCCACCAGCGCCCCTGGTCGGCCGGGAGGCAGAGATGGCCGAGTTACAAGAGGCGATACGCGACCTGCGAGCCGGCCAGGGCAGCATCGTCTCCCTCATCGGCGCGGCCGGCCTGGGCAAGACGCGCCTGATCACTGAGCTGCGCCGCTGGACGGAACAGCCGGGCCAGGACGCGGCGATACCCCACCTGACCTGGCTGACGGCGGCCGCTCTACCCCCCGGCGACGAGGACCAACCCGGCTGGGGAACAGGTGTCCGGCTCCTGCTCGATTATCTGGGGCCGGCCGAGGAACCAGCGACCCGGCTGGCCCAGATCGTGAACACGGTCGTGCCAGCCGAAGCCGAATTCGTCCTCCATTACCTGGCGCATCTGGTGGCTGAGCCAGGGGCAGAGTCTGGCCCCGACTTATCAGACGAGCCTGGTCAGCACCACGTTTGCCGGGCCTTCTTCCGCCTGCTCTCCGCCCTGGCCCAGCAGAACCCCCTGGTCCTGGTGGTAGAGGACCTCCAGTGGGTAGATGAATCCTCGGCCCGGTTGCTGGAATACCTCTGGCCGCTGGTCCGCCACCAGCCGGTGTTGTTCCTGTTGCTATACGAGCCGGCCGAAAAATATCGCTGCTGGGACTTGCGACGCCAGGCCGCCAATCTCTATGCCGATAGCTATCGGGAGGTCTTTTTGCATCCCTTGCCCGCTGCCGGGGTCACGCGCTTGCTGGACCACCTGACCGGCGGCGAGTATATCCCGCCGGCTGACCTTCAGGCCGTGCTGCGGGCCAGCCAGGGCAATCCTCTCTTCCTGCGAGAACTGGTCCGTTGGCGACAGCAGATGGGTCTGGCGTCATGGAGACAGGTTACTCTGCCGACCGGACCGGCTCTTCTGAACGCGCGCGTGGACCTGCTGGGCTGGGCAGCCCGTCACATCCTGGAATTGGCGGCGGTGATCGGGTTAGTCTTCTCACGCCAGGTCCTGGCCCAGGTCCTGATCCAGATGGGGGGAGAGGAGGAAGACCTGCAACACCTGCAACGGCTGCAAGCCGTCGGACTGGTGCAACCCTGGACCGCTCATGCCTATGCCTTCAACCATTATCTGCTGCGTCAGGCCGTGTACGAGACCCTGAGCGAAACCGCCCAGGCCCATTTGCACCTCCTGGTGGCCCAGGCCCTTGAAGTGGTGGAGGGGGTCGCTTCCCCGGCCCGGCTGGCCTATCACTATGCCTGGACCACGCGAGCCGACCAGGCGCTCCGGTATATGCGCCTGGCCGGGGATCAGGCCCTCCGCCGATATGCTGATGACGAGGCGGCGGCCTATTATCAGGCCGGGCTTCGCCTGGCGGTGGAGCGACCGGCTCTGACCAGCGAGCGGCCGGGCCTGTTGCGGCGACTGGCCCTCGTCCACGCCCGCCGGGGTCAATGGGTGGAATACCTGCGCGCCCATGAACACGCCCTCACCACCCTGGCCGAGGATCCGCTGGGACAGGCTGAGGCCTATCAGGCCATTGCCCAGGCCCATCGCTTCCTGGGCGACCGGGCGGCCGAGGACTATTATATTCAGAAAGCCCTGGCAGTATTGCCCGCCACCGCGCTGCCGTCGCGCCGGGCCGCCCTGTTACTTGCTCAGAGCAGCATCGCCTGGGCGCGTGGCGAGGCGGCGATGACGTTGAACGTCGCCCAACAAGCCTTGAACCTGGCTGACCAGGCGGCCGATAGCACCCTCATCGTCCTGGCCTGGAACCAGATGGGCGCGGCGCACCTCCTGGCCGGGGATGATCGCCAGGCCCTGAATGCCTTCTTGCAGGCCCTGAAGTTCTGCCCCTCGACAGCGGTGGAGCCGACGGCACGCCTGCGCACGTACCTGAACGCCGGCGAAGCCCAGGCCCAGATCGCCGGTGAGGTGGCGTTGGCGCAGCAGCTTTTTGAACAGGCCCTGGCCGAGGCCCGGCGTCTCGGCCATGATACGTGGGCTATGTGGGCGCATCTAAACCTGGCCGACCTGGCTTTCGCGCAGGGCGCATGGGAGCAGGCCGAAGAACACCTCCGCCAGGCCGAGGACTTGAGTACGGGGCGTAATCTGGCCGCGTTCAACCTCTATAGTATCCTGCTCAGGGGCCGTCTGCTCCTGGCACGGGGACAGGCCCAGGCCGCCTATGAGCAGTTTCGCCACGCTACCGGGCTGGCCGAGGCCAGTGGCGATGTGGTGCAGGGCCTCATACCAGCGCGCCTGGGGCAGGCCCTGGCGCTGTGGGCGGTGGGCCGGCCGGAGCCGGCCGCCCGCCTGTTGGAACAAACCCTGCACCTGAGCCAGCAAGAAGGGACCCCGGCCGAGATCGCCAGGACCCTTTTTCACCTGGTGCGTTGCCTGCTGGCCCAGGGAGAGGTAGGGCAGGCGCAGCAGGCCTATGAGCGCCTGACCCCCGTCCTGGCTAACCGATGCCGCCCCACAGAACGCGCGCAAGACCGCTGGCTACAGGGACTGCTGGTCGCCACCACCGATCAGCCTCAGCTCGCAGAGCGCGACCTGCGCGCCAGCCTGCAAGCCTGGCGCCGGCTCGGTTACCGTTACGAGGAGGCCCAGGTGCTGCTGGACCTGGCCCGGTTCTATCTGGCTCAAGGGCGGCAGGCGGAGGCGATCCAGTGCCAGGCCGAGGCCATCGCCCTGTTCCAGCTCCTGGGAGCGGCCGGTGACCTGGCCCAGGCCGAGGCGTTGGAGCTGACCGGGTAGGTGCACCCTCCCCCAGGCTTCGCCGTGGGCTCAGCCGAACGGTTTGAGCCTTTGATGGCTGGGACTCAACCTGTTAGGGGTTCTGGCGCAGCCTCCCCAACAACTTGGGGTTCAGGGTACTCGCTTTGACACCTGGCGCAAATGATGGTATGATACTGGGGATGGTTCAATTTACACTTTTTCCATCTGACGTAAATACCTACCCGCCACCCTCCCGCAGGTTAGAAAGCGGCTGGCAAGAGAGCGAGCAGCTCATTGCGGCGCACTTCAGTGCGGAGATTGCGCCCGAACCTGCGGGAGGGTAG
>DAOTYG010000145.1:0-13203 GCA_034435155.1 Anaerolineae bacterium
GCAGCAGAGACAACGTGGGCCGGGGGGTCTTGGTGGGCGTGCGCGTGGGCGTGGGAGCCACCGCCACCAGGCGCACGTCATGCTCCTCCAGGACCATGAGTAGCCCGATGGCCGCCAACACCAGCAAAGAAAATATGACCACAGCGATCTTGATTTTCACGATACTGATCCACTTCTATATGCAGGCCGGGTTTGGGGATGGTTCAAAATTGGTTGACACTTGGCTACGGGATGAGCCGCTGCCAGTCCACCACGGCCCAGCCGTGTGTCTCGCAGGAGAATGGGCCGATACGCACTCGTTCAGACAACTCCGTCTCGTTGCCCTGGCTGTCAATGACTACTGCATAATACCACCTGGGGCTGGCTTTGGTTTCAATGGCCAGTTTATCGTCACCCAATAGACAATCATACCAGCCGGGATCATCGGTGCGCTTGCCGGTGAAGGGATGCATGCCATTCGGTGGTCCCTGCGTGCACCAGCCGCCGCCGTCGGCACAGACCTTGATCACCACATATAGACGACCGCTGCCATCCATGTTACGCACATGTCCATAGATGCCAATAGACCCACAGTTGGGGTCCCAGCGGACAACCTGGCCCCGGTATTGCCATTGGGGCGCCGGGGGCTGCGTCGGTATCGGCGGCTGGGTGGGTCTCGGCGTGGGCCGGGGCGTGGGTTTGCGCGTGGGCCTGGGTGTGGCCGTGGGCGTGGGTATCGGCGTCGGTTCCGGCGTCGGCGAAGGCTCCAGCGTCGGCGGGGGCGGGGGCGTGGGTGGTGGCGTGAACGTGGCCGTGACGATCATCACCCACGGCGTCTTGGTGGGGGTGGCGGTAGGCTGGGGCCGCCCGCCCAGCACGTCGCACCCGCTGATCGCCAGCAGGCCCAATACCAAGGCTACACCAAGAATGATCCAAAACACCTTATGTCTCATTGCAGGTCCCTCCCTACGGAAAATACCTGTAGATGTCCCTGCGATGCAAGAACCGAACGAAAGTAACCGTATTGCCTTCCACCACCAACCCCACTCGATAATCACCGACTCGGATGCGATAGTACCGCTTCCAGCCTGTTATCTTCTCAAGGTTAGCTATCTCGCCCAGGCTGTGCGCTTGCTCAACCGCCTCGATAATGCTCCTGACGCGCACGAGCAAGCTTTGGTCCCTGACTGCCAGAAGAGCCCTGGTGAAACTCTTCCTGAACGCTGCGTTCACATGCCAACCTCGAATATCTCAAACACTTCCTCCCGGCTGACGGGTGCCGTACGCTCGCCGGCTTGGATAGCGTATGCCAGACCCAGATCCAAAAATGCCTCGCCAAGCAGACTACTCAGCAGATCCTGTCGTTCCTCAAAGAGTTCCACGATAGCGGCTTTAACCACATCCTTGAGCTTGCTTTCCTCAACGGCTATCACGTTCATGGTTACCTCCGTCGGGCTTGAACTTCATGCCGCCATCCGCAACGGGATCTCGACATACCGTTCGCGGGTCATCTCGGCCCCATAGGCCATCGCGGCACGAATATCATCCCTCGTCAAGTGGTTCAATTCACCTGTCCCGATTTCGTAACTGCTCAGGCTGGCCGGATTTGGACACAGAGAGCGCAGAGAAGACACAGAGGTTCACAGAGAAATACCCGGAAAATCTCGGCGGGTCTCTGTGAAACGCTCTGTGAGGCTCTGTATGACTACCGGCTGAGCAGTTACCCGATTTCTATTATAGCATACTCTCTACGGAACGCAACCCTTCATACCGGTTATCGGCAGCGAGCATGATATACTTGCAGCGGCATCGAGGCTACGCAACCAGTGCGTCTACCACGTCGCTCAAGGTCGTCGCCAGCAGCACCGGCCGACCCAACCGCGCCTGAATCTCGTCGAAGGTCACGTCGTCCAGGGTACGCTCCCCGGCCGCGTCGAACATGGCCCGGGGCAGCACCACCATATCCGCCGGGGGCGCGGCGGCCAGCGCCTCCAGCACGTCGGCGGCGGTGAGCAGGCCGGACACCGTGACCGTCGGCCCGAAGAAGCGATTGGACACCGGGAGCACCGACCAGCGCATTCCCAGCCCCCCCACGAGGCGTTGGAGCGTCGGAGCGATGAGTGTGCCGCAGACTAATTGCAGATTGCAGATTGCAGATTGCGGATTGCGGATTGCAGATTGCGGATTGCGGATTGCCTGGGGTTTGAACATTCGTCTTGCGTCGTCCAGGAGCAGGCGAGTGAGGCCCACGCCGTTTTCCAACTGCGGGAAGCCGTCGTAGCGACGACAAGCCGGAATGCGATGACTCGCCAGCAGGTACAACTCATCCGCCGGGTAGGCCCAACCCAGGCCCCACTGCGCGCGGCAACGACGTTGCCAGCGTTCCACCGCCCGCACGATGAGCCTGGCTTCTGTGGGCGTGACGGGCCGCATGGCCCCCCGATGATAGCGCGTGAGACCCACCGGCACCACGGCCACCGATTGCACCGTGGGGTAGAGGCCGGCCAGGTCGCTCAGGCTGCGCTCCAACTGCGGGCCATCGTTCAGGCCGGGGCAGACCACGATCTGGGCGTGTATCTGGATGCCCAGGCTCCCCAACCGGCGTAGGTCGTCCATGATGCCGGCCGCGCGCGGGTTGCCGAACATCCGCGCCCGCAGGTCGGGATCGGTGGCGTGGACGGAGACGTAGAGTGGCGAGAGCCGCTGCCCGGTCAGGCGGTCCCAGTCGGCCGGCGTGAAATTGGTCAGGGTGAGAAAGTTGCCGTAGAGGAACGAATACCGCAGGTCGTCGTCCTTGACATAGAGGGACGGCCGCAGGCCCGGCGGCATCTGGTCCACGAAGCAAAAGGCGCAGGCGTTGGCACAGCGGCGCACGCCGTCAAAGACCGGCCCGGCGAACTCCAGACCCAGCAGCTCGTCCGGGTCTTTCTCGACCTCGTAGTAGGTTTCCTCATCGCCGCGCCGCACCAGTAGCGTGACCCGGTCCTCAGCCGAATAGAAGCGCACGTCAATGACGTCACGGACCGGGTGGTCGTTGATACGCAACAGCACATCGCCGGGCCGCAGCTCCAGCTCCTCGGCCAGGCTGCCCGGTTCCACCCGGGCGACCAGGCCGCCGAGGTCATGCCTGGTCATCCTACCCCCAGCGCTGATACATGGCAAGTGTGATTCGTGATTCGTCCATTCGTCCATTCGTCAATTCGTAGATTCGCTCCAGAGCTTCCGAATCCAGGCCGGCGTTCGTGAGCCATCAATCCGGTCGCCGCGCTCCAGGTAAGGCTTGAGGTCCAGCACCGGCGTACCGTCGGCGGCGTCCAGGCCCTGGACCGTGAGCACGTTCCCCTGGCGCGCCAGCAGGGGGACCACGGTGAGGCCGATGGGGTTGGGCCGCCGGGGTGTGCGGGTGGCGAACAGGCCCACGGCGGGCAGGTCGAGCCGGCCCTGCGGATGGGTATGGGGTTCGTCAGGCTCGCGCCGGGGCTGGCGATGCAGCCAGGTGAGCACGATGATGTGACTGAACTCTTCCAGCCCATCCAGAGCCGGGGTCCACTTCTCGTCAATCACGATCTGCGAGGTGACATCTTCCCACTGCGCATCCAGACCGGGCACGTCATTGCACACCCGGCCGATGGGTCGCACCATCCACTCGTCATTCATGGCGACGTTCTCCTCAGTTTTGCACTTTTACCGCAGAGACCAGGCCCTGCAACCTTATCGCCGGGCTTGACAACGATAGGTGGACTAACTATAATCGCCCAAGACCGGTCAGCGGCACGTATAGCGCCGACTCTGCACCGGGCCAACTCGCTGCCCGACCCTGGTAGAGGAACCGATCATGTCTCGCTCCGCCATCCTGAACCACCGCACCGGCCAGCCCATCGCTACCCGGGTGATCTGGCGCCGTAACCCCATCGCCAGGGGGTGGGGTCTGATGTTCCGCCGCCACATCGGTGAAGACGAGGCTCATGTCTTTGTGGAGAATCGCTCAAGCCGGGTCAACGCCGCTATCCATATGCTATTCGTCTTCTGCCCTCTGGGTGTCATCTGGCTAGACGCAGAGCGAAGGGTGGTGGACACTGTTCTGGCCCGGCCGTTTCGACTACTCTACATGCCGGCCCGACCGGCGCGATATTTCATCGAAGGTCACCCGGTCATCCTGGATCGGGTCCAGGTGGGTGACCGGCTTGATCTTTGAGGAGGATCATGACCGAACAGCAGATTCCCGCAGCGTTCATTAGCTGGGCTTATGACGAACGGGCCGCCTGGGTGCGGGCACAGGCCAGCGGCAAGGAGTTGTCCCGTGAGCAGCTCTTCCTGGGCTTCACCCGTCATAGCCCGGCTCTCATCTCCTATGGCCCGGCCGGCCTCAATGGCTCCATCAAGGGCGTGGGCTTTATCCCCTATGAAGAATACCTCGCCGGGACTACAGCGGCCTACCTGGCCCATATCCAGCGGGGCTGGCGTGAGGGCTACCAACGCGCTGGCCTGGCCCTCCTCCTGGACCACATCTGGGGCCCGGACTGCAAGCCCCGCATTGACTTTTCCCGGCTGGTAACACTGGAATTGGCCCGCAAGCATAGCTACACCAACATTCAGCACAATCCCCAGGTCACGCTGCTTTACTACCAGCCCCCGACCATCAGCTTTGAGGTTCGCGGGATCGCCCAGATCGTCCATGAGGGGCCGATCCACACTTTCGTCAATGCCCAGCACGACGTGTATCACCAGCCCCACCCGGAGCAGTGGCCGGACCGTCCGGCCTATGTCATCACCATCCAGGAGATCTGGGACAACTCGAACACCCGGGCCGGGTTTGGCACGCGCATCATGTAGGGGCATAAGCCCTCTGGACCGCCGGCAAATAGAAGCGTTGCAAATGGGGCACGTAGATGAGGGTCACATTGATGACTACGGGGCTGTTAGGCGAAAGGGGCAGGCTACTGTGGGCCAGAAGCGCGGTCTGGTATGTGCCGTAGGCCAGCCCACTGGGGTTGGCTGTCACGGTGATGGCTGAGGGGGTCTGCCCTACCGGTCCTGAGACAGAGAGCCACGCTGCGCCGCCGGTCACATACCACGAGGCGCTGCCGGAAGCCGGGTTCACTACCTGCCCGGCCGGGGGGAGCACCACCGTATCGTCGGCCAGGAAGGTGAGCTGGGTGGGCGACAGACGCAGGTAATGCGGGGTCTGCTGGAGGGCGGCCCAGGCGTCAATGCGCCCGGCGCCGAACTGATAGGGATCGCCCAGATAGACCGCGCCGGCCTTGATATAGCCTTCCACCGCATCGGGGGAGAGGGAGGGGTTCAGCGACCAGACCAGTGCGGCCAGGCCGGCCACGTGCGGCGCGGCCTGGGAAGTGCCAGAGATGTAGGCGTACCAGGCTGGGGGATAGGTGCTCAGGATATAGTGACCCGGTGGCTCGTACTGATAGAGGGCGATCCCGCCTGGCGCGGCCAGGTCCACATAGCTCTGGACTTCGGAATAGGGGGCGCGTTCGTCGTTCTGCCCGGTGGCGGCCACAGCGATCACGTGCTGGCAGGCTGCCGGGTAGAGCACCGGGTTGCCCTCCAGGTACTGGTTGCCGGCCGCCGCGACGATCAGACACCCTTGCCAATGAGCATAGTCTATCGCCCCCTGCAGGATGTTCCGGCTCGGATCGCTCGGCGGTATCTCCACGGTCCAGCTCAGGTTGATGATGCGTGCCCCGTTGTAGGCGGCCCAGATGATGCCGTCTATGCCCTTGTCCAGCGTGCCGGCGCCTTCAGCGTTCAAAGTCTTGACCGGCATGACCCGCGCGCCCCACGAGACCCCGGCCACGCCGATCCCATTATTGCCGATGGCCAGGGCGATACCCGCCACATGAGTGCCATGCCCGTGGTCATCGTCCGGGTCGGCGTCATTGTTGACCAGGTCATAACCGGGCACGACCTTACCGGCGAACTCGGGGTGGGTGGCCTTCAGACCCGTATCCACCACGGCGATGACCACATCTGAACTGCCGGTGGTGATCTCCCAGGCGGCCGGGGCATTGATGCGCGGCATATTCCACTGAGACGAGTAGAATGGGTCATTGGGTACCAGGGCCGCGCGCACGATATAGTTCAGGCCGGCCGCCTGGACGCCAGGATCGGCGTGCAGACGGGCGGCAATGGCGCGCTCCTGACCAACCGGTACCTGTACGCGCACCGGTCGGAGCAGCAGCGGGGGCAGGCCCGCCGGCGCGTCCAGCGCCTGGCCCCCCACAGCTCTCACCAGGCTGGCCTGTTCATCCGCCGTGACCTCTGGCCGAAACTGCACCAACACCTCGCCGGGCACAAAATCCGCCCCGGTTGGTCCCCGGGCCTGCACCGGGGTCAGTGCGACCAGCACCAGGCTCACTACCAGAATAGCCCGCTTCATAATCCCCCCTGCGGATCTGCGAATCTGCCTGATAGACGAACTCACTACTGATACTGTTCCAGTGACGATCCCATTCGTCACGTTGTCCACGCGCGACGCAATACGGTCAACGTCTCCGTGGCACACCGGTCCCACGAGAAGCGGCTGGCTCGCTCCAAGCCCCAGGCGATCAGCTCCCGACGCAGGGATTCATCCGTCAGCGTCCGGTGCATGGCCTGGGCCAGGGCGGCCGTGTCGGTGGGTTCCACCAGGAGGGCGGCCCTCACCGCCACCTCTGCCAGTGCCGGCGTGGTGGAGCAAACCACCGGCACGGCGCAGGCCATCGCCTCCACCACGGGCACCCCAAAGCCCTCGTATAGCGAGGGCAGGACGAACAGGCGCGCCCCAGCCATGAGCAGGGGAACATCGTCGGCCGACACATAGCCGGGGATTATCACCCGGTCGCTCAGGCCCAGCCGCGTCACGGCCGCCCGAACCTGATCGTAGTAGCTGCTCTTGCGCCCGGCGATGACCAGGTGGGGCTTTTCCCCGTCTCCCTGGAGCCAGAGGGAGACCTGCGCAAAGGCTTCCACCAGACGCACCACGTTCTTGCGTGGCCGCAACGTGCCCAGGTAGAGCACATAGGGGCCGGTCAGGCCGTAACGTTCCCGCATGGCCCGCAGAGTCGCCGGGTCCGAGACGGGCCGGAACCGCTCGTCCACGCCAGGGTAGACTACCGTGATCCTGTCTGGCGACACATGCAATTCACGCACCAGATCGGCCTTGGTGGTCTCTGAGACGGCGATGATGTGCGTGGCAACCCGGGCGTTCCAGACCGTGGAGAGGCGCAGATAGGGGGCTGGCCCCTCCGGGTAGCGCAGATACCCCAGATCATGGATGGTGACGACGGAGCGCCGGGGGTGGATCAGGGGCAAGACATGGGCCGGTACCCAGAGCACATCCGGCGATCGCCGCGCCAGCTCCCACGACAGGCGCAGGTGGGTCCAGAGCCGGGGGAATGGCATTACCCTGGCCCTCACGCGCGGCGGATTTACCGGGATCTCCACCGGCAGTGGGACGCGACTATACAGGGTGAAGGTGTCCGTCGGGTCCAACATCACCAGCCGCCGGATGACCTGCAGGCTGTACCATTCGATACCGGTGCGGGTGGCGATGGCGGCCCGACTGGCGTCTATGCCGATGTGCATTGAGTACTGCCTGAATTGAAACTGTATGGGACACAACAACGAATTGGGAATCAAACGAATTGGCTGATAATTCGTTCCTTTCCCCATTCGCTGTAGTGTTTTGGGAGCATAAGGGACTTTCCAGGCACCCTCTGCGGCCGGGGGCAGGGCAGGATTGAGCCGCCTGGCGGGACGCCCGCATTATAGGGGCCGACGCCCTCCCCGTCAAGGGCCTGAACCCCTTGACAGCTATGGCCTCACCGGGTATCATGCACCGGCCTGGTTGAACTATCCCGCCCGCTGGCCTGTGATCTCTTGTGGCCAGCATTCTTTCAGGAGGAGCCAACTCATCGTGTTTAAACCTGATTTCGTGCTGCTTCATGCTCCCAGCGTCTATGACTTTCGCACCCGGTCTATCCTCTTTGGCCCGGTGAGCGATGTGGTCCCCTCCAGTCCCGTATTTGAGATGTACCCCATCGGCTTCACCAGCATCGCCGAGTACCTCCAACGCCACGGTTATCGCACTCGCATCATCAACCTGGCCCTGCGCATGTTGAACGACCCGGGCTACGATGTGCCATCCGTCATCCGCAAACTGCGCCCCCGGGCCTTTGGCCTTGACCTGCACTGGCTGCCCCACGCCCACGGCAGCCTGGAAGTGGCCCGCATCTGCAAACAGGAGCACCCGGACATCCCGGTGGTCTTTGGGGGCCTCTCCGCTTCCTACTACCACCAGGAGTTGATCCAGTATGACGCCGTAGACTATGTGATACGCGGCGACAGCGCCGAGGAGCCGATGAAACGGCTTATGGACTGCCTGGCCCGCCGGGAGGAGCAGGGGCTGGGTGCTGTGCCCAACCTCACCTGGAAGGACCAGGCCGGCCGGGTCCACGTGAACCCCCTCACCTGGGTTCCCGAGGACATAGACGATTACAAGCTGGACTATACCTATGTGGTGGAGGCCGTGGTGCGAGACCGCGACCTGAAGAGCTACGTGCCGTTCGACGGCTGGCTGGACTACCCGGCCACAGCCGCCTTCACCTGTCGGGGCTGTACCAGGACCTGCGTCACCTGCGGCGGCTCGGCGGCGGCCTTCAGGCGGGTGACGGACCGGGGGCGCATCGTCTACCGCTCGCCGGAGGCCGTGGTCCGCGACATCAAGAGCGTGGAGCGGTTCACTCGCGCGCCGGTCTTTATCCTGGGTGATTTCCGGCAGGCGGGCGAGGATTATGCCGACCGGCTCCTGACCCTGGCCGAGCGGGCCCGGGTGCGGGCCCCGATCATGATGGAGTTCTTTGGCCCGGCCGATGAGTCCTTTATGGCCCGTGTGGGCCGTGTCTTTCCCCGCTTTGTGCTGGAGATCAGCCTGGAATCCCACGACGAGGCGGTGCGCCGGGCCTTTGGCAAACCCTATGACAATGCCGCTATCGAGGCCACCATGCAATACGCCCTGGAGGCCGGCTGCTCGCGCCTGGACCTGTTCTTCATGATCGGCCTGCCCCTCCAGACCTATCAGTCGGTCATGGAAACTGTGGACTATTGTGCGCTGCTCCTGGAGCGTTTCCGGGACCGGCGTTGTGTCTACCCCTTTATCGCGCCGATGGCCCCGTTCCTGGACCCCGGCAGCCTGGTCTTTGAGAACCCGGCGCGCTATGGGTATCGGCTCTTTCATCGCACGTTAGAAGAGCACCGCCAGGCCCTGCTCCAACCCAGTTGGAAATACACCCTGAATTATGAGACTGAATGGCTCAGTCGCGATGAGATCGTGCAGGCCAGCTACGAGGCCGGTCGCCGCCTGAACCGCCTCAAGGAACGTTATGGTCTCATCCCCGCCGCCACGGCCGCCAACGTGGAGGCTCGTATTGACCAGGCCCTGACCATCCTGGCCCGCATTGACGAGATCATGCTGGAGCCGGACCCGGCCACACGCCAGGCGCAACTGGAGGCCCTCAAGGCCCAGGTGGATGCCTCCAGCGTCTCTACCATCTGTGAGAAGAAGGAACTAAACGTGCCGGTGGGTCTCCTGCGCATCAACGTGCCCCGCACGGTCGCGTATTTTGCTCGTCGCTGGCTCTATATGCTAGTCTCAAGTCGCAGGTCTCAAGTTGCAGGTCTCAAGTCCCAAGACCTGTGACCTGCGACTTGAACTGGGGGGAACATGACCGGCCTTCTCGTCCTCATCTTCTGCCTGCTGCTGCTGGTCAGTGCCTTGATCACCGGGCTGGATATGATCTACCACCTGGCCTATCTGTTGTTGGGCGTGTCACTGGTCACGCTCCTGTGGACCTGGTATGACATCCGGCATTTCGACCTGGAACGGCGCAGCAAGACTAACCGCACTCAGGTGGGCCGGTTCGCCGAGGAGAATCTGACCCTGCGCAACACCGGTCGTCTGCCCAAGCTCTGGCTGGACGTGCACGATCACTCTACTCTGCCCCGCCATGATGTGGGCCGGGCCATCACCATGCTGCGGGGTCATAGCAGTTTCGGCTGGTACGTCAAGACGCTGTGCCGCAAGCGCGGGGCCTATAACCTGGGGCCTATCACTGTCTGGAGCGGTGATCCTTTTGGCCTGTGGCGACACAAACGAGAGTTGGCCGCTTATACTGACCTGCTGGTCTATCCGGCCACGGTGGAGCTGCCGGGCTTTGTCCTGCCAGCCGGCGAGTTGCCTGGCGGCAGCGATTTGCGTCGGCGCACCCACTATGTCACGACTAACGCGGCCGGGGTACGCGAGTATTATCCCGGCGATAGCCTCAATCGCATCCACTGGCCCTCCAGCGCCCGCACCGGCCGGCTCATCAGCAAAGAGTTCGAGCTGGACCCGCGGGCCGACATCTGGATCGTGCTGGATATGGAACGCCTGGTCCAGGCCCGCCTCACGGCGGCCGGGAGCGCAGACCAGGTGCAACGCTCGGCCCGTGACATCTTTGCCCGGTTTCGGGGCATTATGGACCTGGAAGTGGTGGAGATCGAGCCGGATACCGAGGAGTATGGCGTGGTTATCGCCGCCTCGGTGGCCAGGCACCTGCTGGCCCAACGCCGCAACGTGGGGCTGATCGCTTATGGCGACCGCAATGAGGTGGTAACGCCAGACCGGGGCGAGCGACAATTGCTCAAGATCATGGAGACCCTGGCCCTGCTGCGCGCCCGGGGCCACATCCACCTGGCCGAAGTGCTGGCGGCCGAGGAGTTGCGCTTCGGGCGCAACACCACGGTGGTGGTCATCACGCCCTCTGATGACCCGGCCTGGGGCACCAGTCTGCGCTACCTGTTGCAACGCGGGGTCAAGGCCGCGGCCGTGATCCTGGAAAGTGAGACCTTTGGCGGCTGGGGCCGGGCCGAGCCGCTGGCCACCACGCTGCGGATGAGTCACGTGCCGGTGTATGTGGTGCGCCGGGGCGACAACCTGAGCCAGGCCTTGAGTTTAGACCGTTTCCGGCCCTTGTAACGATGTATGTGATCGGGTTGACCGGCAACATTGCCACTGGCAAGAGCACGGTGGGCCGGCTGCTGGCGGACCTGGGGGCCCAGGTTATTGATGCCGACCAGGTGGCCCATGCGGTGATGCGCCGGGGGCGGACGGCCTGGCAAGAGGTGGTCCTGGCCTTTGGTCTGGCCGTGCTGGGGCCGGATGGCGAGATCGATCGGCGGAAGCTGGGGGCGATCGTGTTCCGGGACCCGGCGGCGCTCCGGCGGCTGGAAGACATCGTGCACCCGGCGGTTCGCGCCGCGATGCGGGCCTGCACCCGGCGCTCCCAGGCCCCGGTGGTAGTCTATGAGGCCATCAAGCTCCTGGAGAGCGGCGCGGCGGAGGATTGTGACGCCGTCTGGGTGGTGACCTGCCCGCGGGCGGTGCAGGTCGAGCGGTTGATGCGGACCCGGGGCCTGTCACGGGCGGAGGCAGAACTGCGCATTGACGCGCAACCACCGCCGGAGGAAAAGTTGGCCCGGGCCGACGTGGTCATCACCAACGACGGGTCGCTGGAGGAGACACGCCAGCAAGTGGAACGCGCCTGGCGCGAGACGGTGGTGCCCAGCCTGGGGGAGAAGGTTTACCCCGGCCGGGACAGGCGTAGCTCCAGGCGGTGCAGACCAGAGGGCACCTTCAGCACGCAATAGGTGTCGTCTCCCACCACCTCGATGGCATAGACCAACTCTAAAGCGCCGGCATCGAAGGCCAGGCCCTGGATGGCGGTGCCGGCGGGCAACAACACGCGCAGGGTCAGGGGCCGCTCGTCGTTGCAGCCGTATTCCAGCACGATCCCCCCGGCTGTCACCCGGTAGTCATAGGCCGCATAGATGTCGGTGGCCGGCTGGTAAACCCGGACATAGCCATCCTGGTGGTTCAGGCGCGGCGACAGGACCACCCCCTGCCGGTCCAACGAGACGCCATATAGCCCGCCGATGATAGCCTCGGCCAGGGCCGCGGCCGAGGCGCAGTAGTGCAGGCTGCCCCGGCCCTGATCGGTGCCCGGCAGATGCCACTCGTAGAGACCCTCCGGGTGCGCGGCCCACCCGGTCGCCACCAGAGCCAGGTGTTGCCTGGCCCTCTCGCTGTGTCCCCGCTCGAACTCGGCGCTGATCTGTTGTCCCCCCCACCAGTCCCATACGCCGCCGTTCTGATAACGACCGGGCGCCATCTGCCCATAGGCAAAGAAACCGCGCGGGTAGGGTGGATAGAGGCTCACGCCGGGCCTGGCGGCCCCGGCCGTCAGGCGCGTTTGTTCCAGCACGGCCAGGATGGCCCGCTCCTGCTGCGGTGTGGTCAGGCCACACCGGATCGCTGCCACATTGCCGACGGCCACGATGGCGTCTTCGTCGAAGGGGTGCTCCAGCGGCGTCACGTGGACGTGCAGGCGATAATACCCCTTGTCCTCCATCCATAACTGCTCGTTGGCGTGCCTGCGCAGATCTGTGGCCCGCTGGCGATATAGTTGCACCCGGTCGGCCGCGCCCAGGGCCTGGTTCATCTCGGCCAGCTCCAGCAGCGCCCGGTAGGTGACCGCCTGGTCGTAGATGGACGCCGTCCAATGGTCCCGGCTGGGGTCTATGTCCGTGGGGTTGGCCGCCGGCTCGAATTTGACGTCGCCCCAGTCTGTGGTGTGGCCCCGGATGATGAGGCCCAGGCCAGGCTCAAAACGCTGGCTATAGAGCCACTCGAGGGCGGCATTCAGCCGTTCCAGCACGGTTCGGCCGTTGATGGTCTTGCGCAGCCAGTCATCGCCGCCTTTGGCCCGGTAATAGACGTAAGCGGCGTGGATGAGACTGGTCTCCTCATCACTGGTGGCGGTGGCCTTGTCAATGTGGCCGTCTGGGGCGATGACGGCGCTGATGGCCCCGGCGCCGGGTCGGTGGCCGTTCTCGCTCTCCGTGTCCTGGTCATACTGGCGGCCCAGGAACTCCTCGAGGCTGGAGCGCAAATAGTCATCGGGATAAAAGTAGCGTGCGGCCGACAGGATCGTGGCCGTATCCCGGACATAGATCATGGGGTAATCAGCCCCCGGCAGGAAGCCGCGCACCTCGCCACCCTGGCCGGGGAAGGTGATCTGGCAGCGGGAGAAGGTGAGCAGGATGGCCTCCCGCATCCGGTCCACCTGGGGGTCGGCCGGCAATTGCCAGGAGGTGGTCTGGGCATATTGCAGGGCCGGGGAGGTGACC
>DAOTYG010000146.1:0-5781 GCA_034435155.1 Anaerolineae bacterium
GGGGCAGGGCTTGACCTGCCCAGGGCGACCGCCAGGGTCGCCCCTACCGGCCCCCGGCCCGGCGTGGCGCGCGTAGGGGCAGGGCTTGCCCCTGCCCTGGGCTTGCCCCTGCCCAGGGCGACCGCCAGGGTCGCCCCTACCGGCCCCCGGCCCGGCGTGGCGCGCGTAGGGGCAGGGCTTGCCCCTGCCCTGGGCGTGTCCGCGTTGGCGGCGGGTCGTGTGCTCGCGCGGGGTGTGCCACCCCGCGCTGGCTGCGCGTAGGGAAACGCGCCCTACGACCACCCTTTTATTTTCGAGGTAGATGATCATGTGCCGCATTCGTAGTCGCTGCCTGGGTCTGGCGACCCTGCTGGGCCTGCTGGGTTTTAGCCTGGTGCTGGCCGGCTGTGACGCTGGCTCGACTTCTGCTCCCCCGCTTTCGCCCACCCCGGTGACCCGGACCGTGCGGATCATGCCCACGTTCACACCGCTGCCCCGGTTCACCGCCACGCCGGTGCCATCCCCGACGGATACGCCCGCACCGTCGCCGACGGCGACTCTGACGCCGGCGGCCACGGCCACCTCCCGGCCAGTTGCTACCGCGACTCCTACTCGCAAACCCCAGCCCCAACCGACCCGGCGGCCGCCCACGCCCACCACGTCCCCGTTTCTCTACCTGCCAGACGGCCCGGTGCGCTACGAATCCAATCCCTCGTTCACCCAGATCCAGGGTACTGTCCGCGCGGCCGATGGCACACCGTTGGATGGGGTGATCGTGGTCCTGAACACCGGGAGCCTGGAGATCCAGTTGCCCACCGGCCAGCGGCCCGGCTACTATGCCTGGGTCTGGTGCGATTGGTCACGCGACGGGACGTTTGAGCTATATGTATTGGGGCCAGATGGACAACCGGCCTCGCCCCGGGTCGTCGTGCAGACTTTTAGCGAGGGGCATCGGTCTGTCGCCATCCTGGACTGGCGACGGACCCGCTAGCGGAGTACACCATGTCCGTTGTATCCACTCGTCGTAAACGCATCTATCTGCGCCGGCGGCGCCGTCAGCCCTCGAACGCGGTCGGTATCATCCTGTCACTTACCGGTGGCTCGGTGGCGACTGTGCTGCTCTCGGTCGTACTGGCCGTGGCCTCAGGCGTGGCCGGCATCATCGGCGTCTATGCCTACTTTGCCCAGGACCTGCCGGACCCGGAGCGCATGGTTACCGAGACCCGGGCCTCTTTCAAGACCAGCAAGATCTATGACCGCAACGGCGTCTTGCTCTACGAGATCGTGGACCCGCAAGGGGGCGACCGCATCCCGGTGAAACTGGAGCAGGTGCCCAAATACCTCATCTATGCCACCATCGCCAGCGAGGACGCCAGCTTTTACGAGAACCCCGGCTTTGACCCCCGGGGTATCCTGCGGGCCGCCATCAATAACCTGCTGGGGGGCAGCCGGCAGGGGGCCAGTTCCATCACCCAGCAGTTGGTGCGCAATGTGCTGATGGAGCCGGACGAACGCTACGAGGTCTCTTACGCCCGCAAGATTCGTGAGGCGATCCTGGCGATGGAGCTGTCGCGGCGCTACTCCAAGGACCAGATCCTGGAATGGTACCTGAACACCAACAACTATGGCAACCGGGCCTACGGCGTGGAGGCCGCCGCCCAGAACTACTATGGCCGGCATGTGTGGGAACTGGACCTGGCCCAGTGTGCCATGCTGGCGGCCATCCCCCAGTTCCCCACGGCCAATTCGCCGGTGGAAAACCCTGACCGGGCCAAAAAAGTGCGCTCCGCCGTGCTCATGTCCATGGTCCGCGAGGGCTATATCACCCCGGCTCAGGCAGAGGCCGCCGAACGCGAGCCGCTCAACGTACTCACCAAAGAATATGACATCAAGGCCCCCCACTTTGTATTCTATGTGCGCCAGTTGTTGGAGGAGAAATACGGCCTGCCGATGGTCTATCGCGGCGGGCTGAAGGTCTATACCACCCTGGACCTGGGGCTGCAAGACAAGATCCAACAACTGGCCCGGGAGCATATCGCCACGTTCAAGCCGGAACAAAACGTCCACAACGCGGCTGTGGTGGTGCTCAAGACCGAGACTGGCGAGATCCTCACCATGCTGGGCAGCCTGGACTACTATGACAAGAGCATTGACGGCCAGGTGAACGTGGCCCTGGCCGAACGGCAGCCCGGCTCGTCGTTCAAACCCTTCACCTATGTGACCGCTTTCTCTAAAGACCTGACCCCGGCCTCAATGGTACTGGACGTGCGCACCTCGTTCCCGGACCCGCCGCACCCGCCGTATATCCCGGAGAATGTAGACGGCAAGTTCCTGGGGCCGATGACTTTGCGCTATGCCCTGGCCAACAGCCGCAACATCCCCGCCCTCAAGGTGATGGATCAGGTGGGGATTCAAGATGTACTGAACATGGCTCACCGGCTGGGGATCAATACCCTGAACCGCGAGGGGGTCTATGGCCTGAGCCTGACTTTGGGCGGGGGTGAGGTAACCCTGCTGGATGAGACCTTTGCCTATGCCGTCTTTGCCAACGCCGGCCAGGCTCACGGCGAGGCGATCCCGCCGGAACGCCAACGCCAGGGTTATCGCCAGGTGAACCCGGTGGCGATCCTGAAAGTCGTGGACGCTGAGGGCCGCACCCTGTACGAGTATCGAGAACCGACCCGGGTCCCGGTTATTGACCCCCGCCTGGCCTGGCTCATCACCGACATTCTTTCTGACAACCGGGCCCGGGTGGAGACCTTTGGCTGGGAGACCCCCCTGAAGTTGAGCCGGCCGGCCGCCGTCAAGACTGGTTCCACCAACAACTGGCGCGATTCGTGGACCATTGGTTATACGCCGGACTATTGCACTGGGGTCTGGGTGGGCAACGCGGACAATTCGGCCATGGACCGGGTGCCCGGTTCCCAGGGGGCCGGCCCGATCTGGCACAACGTCATGGAATACCTCCACCAGGGGCTGCCGGTTCGTGACTTTGAACGCCCCACCGAGGGCCTGGTCCAGGTCAGCGTCTGCCGGGAGAGCGGGCTACGCGCCACTCAGAACTGCCCCCACGTCTACCGGGAATGGTTCCTGGCCGGCACCGAGCCAAAAGAGGAGTGCAATCTGCACCAGAAACTGCGTCTTTGCACCGTTTCGGGCAAACTCGCCACGCCCAATTGCCCCCTGGAAGTGATAGAAGAGAAGGTTTTCATGGTGTTGCCGCCAGAGGCCACCGACTGGGCCAGGGAGAACAAGGTCCCCCAACCCCCCACCCAGTATTGTGACTTGCACGGCCCCAGCACCGCTCATGCCGATGTGGCGATCATCCAGCCGCAGACCTACGCCTATGTGGGAGGGCTTGTCACCATCATCGGCAATGCCCGGGGAGGCAATTTCCAGTTCTATAAACTGGAGTATGGAGCGGGCTTTACCCCCAAGGAGTGGATTCAGATCGGCGGCCTCCACAATGATCAGGTGAGCAATGGCCTGCTAGAATACTGGGATACCACCTCATTGAAGGAAGGACCATACACCCTGCAACTGAGCGTGGTGGGTTGGGATGGCAGCTATCGGCAAACCAGCATCCAGGTGACGGTGGATAATACCCCGCCGGAGGTGGCCCTCACCTATCCCCTCACCGGCGAGGTCTTTATCATGGAGCTGGACAAGGTGGTCAAGCTCCACGCCGATGCCACAGACAATGTCTCGCTGGACCGGGTGGAGTTCTACATTGACGCCATCACGCAGCCATTGGGGGTGGCCACGATGGCCCCGTTCAACCAGGAATGGCGGATCGTGATGACCACTACCCTCACCGAGACCCATTCGGTCTATGCCATCGGTTATGATAGCGCAGGCAACAGCACCCAGACCGAGCCGGTTCAGTTCTATGTGATTCGCAAGCCCAAGCCCACTCCCACTCCTACCGGCGGCCTGGGCAACGGCGGGCTGTGGCTTATGGCAGCGCTCCCAGGCGGGACTGGCTGGAAGGTTGAGCCGGGCAAATATCAAAGGGGTTTTGCGGCCCGGCTCCCGCAAAACCCCTTTCCTTCGTAGCTCTCTGATCCCCCCACCGGTTCTAAAACCGGCGGGGGCGCTCCCCGCAGTTTTAGTGTGACAACCCCAGGCGGGTCACGGTGGCCCGCAGGTCCTCCACCGTCGGTTCCAGGGGGATGGGGGCCGTGGCTGTAGCCTGCATCGCGCTGTCCACGTCCTTGAGGCCGTTGCCGGTAACCAATACCACGATGCGCTCGTCTGGTCGGAGGCGACCCTGGTGGGCCAGCTTGACCAGGCCGGCATAAGCCGTAGCCCCGGCCGGTTCCGCGAACACCCCCATACCCCGGGCCAGCGCCCGCATCGCCGCCAGTATCTCTTCGTCGCTCACGGTCAAGAACTCGCCCCCGGTCTGCCGCACGGCCCGCAACGCCTTGATCCGATCCCGGGGAATGCCCACGGAGATGCTGTCGGCCAGAGTGGTGGGCACGATGGGGGTGATCTCCTCGCTGCCCGCCAGCCAGGCGTTATAGAGCACTGCCGATCCCTCTGCCTGCACGCCCATCAACCGGGGCATTTGCTCGATGAAGCCCAGGGCCAGCAGGTCGCGCAACCCCTTCCACAGTCCACCGATGATGCACCCGTCGCCCACGGAGGTAAAGATGCGGTCCGGGGCCTGCCAGCCCAGTTGCTCGCAGATCTCCAACGCTGCTGTCTTTTTGCCCTCGGACAGGTAGGGGTTGTAAGCCGTGTTGCGGCTGTACCAGCCATACTCCCGCGACGCGGCCAGGCACAGGTCGAAGGCCTGGTCATAAGTGCCCTGGACGGCCAACACCGTGGCCCCGAACAGGAGGAGTTGGGCCACCTTGGCCCGGGGGGCCGTGATCGGGACAAAGATGATGGGGCGCTGGCCGACGCTGGCGCACAGGCCGGCCAGGGAGGAGGCGGCGTTGCCGGTGGAGGCCGCCGTGATGACAGCGCGGCCCAACTCCTGGGCGCGCACGAGGCCCACGGCGCTGGCCCGGTCCTTGAACGAGGCCGTGGGCTGCCGGCCATCGTCTTTGATCCAGAACTGGTTCAGCCCCAGGGTGGCGGCCAGCGTATCAGCCCGATAGAGGGGTGTCCAGCCCACTGTAAGGGGTGGCACCGGGCTATCTGGCCGCACCGGTAGCAGGGGTTTGTAACGCCAGATGGTGTAATCACGGTTCCGGGCCAGCCCGGCCCGCGTGAAACGCCGGCCGATACGCCGGTAGTCATAGACCACATCCAGGATACCCTCATCGCCGCCAGGCCCCGGCTTCCCGCCCCCCGCCTGACTGGCAGGCGGGCCGACCTGGGCACCGGTATGGCGGGGGCAGACATAGTCCACCTCATCAAGGGCATATTCCGCGCCACAGAGGACACATTTGAGACCGAGCACATGATCCATGTGCGCCTCCTCCGGAAATCGGCGGCAGGGTGTACCTTTCACGCTCGCGGCGGGTGTGACACCCGCCGCCGGGGGGCGGGGGTCACAGACCCCCGACGAGCAAGAGACTGGCGTGTCACGCTCGCGGCGGGTGTGACACCCGCCGCCCAGGGGGTCGGGGGTCACAGACCCCCGACGAGCGTCACAGACCCCCGACGAGCGTCACAGACCCCCGACGAGCAAGTCACAGACCGCCGACGAGCAAGAGACTGACGTGTCACCGCTCGCGGCGGGTGTGTCACGCTCGCGGCGGGTGTGTCACGCTCGCGGCGGGTGTGTCACCCGCCGGACGTGGGGTCACAGACCCCGCGTGAGCACAAAAATCCGCCGCCGGACGCGGG
>DAOTYG010000147.1:0-6896 GCA_034435155.1 Anaerolineae bacterium
GCCCTGCCCCCGCCAGCCGGTCCCACCGTCACCGTCTCCACCGAGGCCGCCCTGCGCGACCAGGCGTATAACGCCGCCCCCGGCACCACCATCCTGGTGGCCCCCGGCACCTACAATCTGCAAGACGCCATCTGTGTGGTCCACGACGGCGTCACCATCCGCGGCGCCACCGGCCGCCGTGACGACGTGATCCTGGACGGCGGCGGCATGCTCACCTGGACCCACACCCATGTCATCGCCATTGACGCCGACGACGTGACCATCGCCGACCTGACCATCCGCAACGCCGACGAGCATGGCATCTCGGTGCAGGGTCGTGACCGGCCCACCCTCTACAACCTGCACATCCTGGACACCGGCTACCAGCTCGTCAAGGTCAACCCGATGGGCGACGGCAGCGCCGACGGCCTGCTGGCCTGCTCGTGCCTGGAATACACCACCACGTCGCCTGAAGACTATACCAACGGCATCAGCGCGCACCATGCCCAGCGCTGGATAGTACGCGACAACGTCTGGCGGCGCATCCGCACGCCGGGCAACGCGCCGGTCCCGACCATCCTGTTCTGGTCCGGCTCATCAGACACGATTGTGGAGCGTAACCTGCTGGTGGACTGCTACCAGGGCATCGCCTTCGGCAACGCCAGCCACGGCCCCGGCGACCACACCGGCGGCGTCGTGCGCAACAACGTGATCTACGCCGCCCAGCCCCACGATTCAGTCATCGAGATGGTCCACGCCACCGGCTGGCTGGTGGCAAACAACACGGCCCTGCTCCTGAACCCGGACGGCCTGGATTGGGGCCTGGAGGCGCGTTTCCCGGATACTCAGGGTACGTTCGCCTACAACCTGACCAATATGCGCATCTGGAACGATCGGGACGGCGCGCCAGGCGTGCTGACCGGCAACCTCACCAACGCCCAGGCCAGTTGGTTCGCCAACCCGACCGCTGCCGACCTGCACCTGAAGGCCACGGCTGCCAACGCCATAGACCACGCCGCATCCTTACCCCAGGTGACAGACGACTACGACGGCCAGCCCCGGCCCAGCGGCCCGGCCCCCGACGTGGGCGCCGACGAGTATGGCGCGATCACGTACAGCCACTTCATCTACCTGCCCCTCGCCCTGAAAGGCTGAGCCGCGCTCAGAGATGAGCAGGGCTGGCCTGCGCCACCGGATGCCCGCCGGGCGTCCTACAAAATGAGCCCAAGGTCGGCCGTCGGCTCACCGCCCAGAGACGTTCCAGAGACGCCCCGGTGCTATACTGCCATCCAGAAACGGATGGCGGTTTTTTGTGGGATGGAGCCGATGGAGGAAAGAACAACGCATAGCCACTCCTCCGAAAATAGACCCCGTTCGCGGCGGGTGTGCCACCCGCCGCCGGCGCGGGGTCGCAGACCCCGCGCGAGCACACCGGCGTATTTTCGTGCCACGGGGTGTGCCCCGCGCGTGGGGAGCTCCTTCGTCGTCCGCATCTGGCGGACGGGAGAACAACCATCCGCCTGGCGCGGCTGGGTGCAGCACGCCGGCACCGGGGAGGCGACCTATGTGAGAGACTTGAGCGACTTGCTGGCTTTCATCGAAGGCCGGGCCGGGCCGCTCGCCGGTTCCTCGTCAGCCCCGGCCCCATCGACCGCCGGTCTCAAGTGAGCGCGGCGGAAGGAGGTGATGCGTAAAACGTAATGCGTGATTCGTGATTCGTGACCCGTGGGGGGATTCGTACATTCGTCTATTCGCACATTCGTCTATTCGCACATGCGAAAGGAGGAACCCCAAATGACCACGCGCAAAATGTTTACCATCATGCTCGTCGCCAACCTGCTGACCGTGGCCCTGGTGACGGCGGCGTTCCAGGCCGGGGGCATCATGGCCGGCCCGGCCCCGCGCCCCACCGGCGACGAAGTCAGCCATGACCCCAACCTCTACCCCACCGTGCCCAAACTGATGAACTACCAGGGGATTCTGAAGGACAGCGGCGGCAACCCGCTCACCGGCTTCCATAACCTGACCTTCACCATCTGGCGATTCAATCCGTTTACAGGCTGGGTAAACGCCTGGTCAGAGACCCAGACCGGCGTGAGCTTTACCAATGGCCTCTTCAACGTGACGCTCGGTTCCGTGAATCCCTTGCGTGGCGATGTCTTCACTGGCTACGCGGATCCCGGCGGCGTAGAGGCGGGTAATCTGGAACTGGGGGTCAAGGTGGATGGCGGGGCGGAGTTGACCCCGCGCGCCAAGCTGTTGAGCGTGCCCTACGCCCACCGCGCCGACTATGTGAACCGCTTCCCAACCCCCCACTACGACAGCGGGTGGGTGACCGTCGCAAACGGCTCCAATCTCTTCGCCCATAACCTGGGCGGGAACACGGACAACTACGTCGTGGACATGCAGTTCAAATCGGACCCCAGCTCAGGGATGGGGGTACATCAGTTTGGCTACGGCATGTACAAGGAATGGAACGGCTCGTTCAATACGATTTATGGTGCATACTGGTACGCCCTGAACACCTCCACGATCAGCGTGTACGTGGGCGCTCACCAGTCTCTCTGGGACATCAATAAAGTTCGCGTCCGCATCTGGCGCATCGAGTGAGCACAACCGAAGGGAGGCTACCATGAACAAGTGGCAATCGCTCCTGGCTATCGTGACGGTCGCGCTCCTCGTCGTGCCGGGCCTGGGCGGGCTGGGGCTGGTCAGCAACGCCTCGGCCACGGCCAGCGCCTATACCCTGACCTGGAGCGTCGTGGGGGGCGGCGGGGGCGTCAGCGCCCGGCTCAATAGCACCGCCGGGCAGACGGCCATTGGCTGGAGCACCGGGGCCAGGCAGTTAGGCCCCGGCTTCTGGTATGGGGTGGGGGTCGGGGGTATCACTTACGATCACTTCCTGTACCTGCCCCTGACCTTGAAGAGCTATTAGAACGGCGGATGCCGGGACCGACACACAGTAGGGGGAGCAACTCGCTCAGGTGAGCGATCTCATAGGTGATCGCCAGATCGTCGGGCCGGGGCTGGCGTGCCGGGTTGTACCAGCACGTATCGAGGCCATAGCGGACCGCCCCGGCGATGTCAGCCGTCAGGCTGTCGCCGATCATGAGGACGGCCGACCGGGGCGGATGCCCCAGGCGCGCTAACGCCGCGTCAAAGAACGCCCTGGCTGGCTTGGCGACCCCTACTTCTTCGGAGATGATCAGCTCGGCGATATAGTCCCGGATGGCTGAGCGCGCCAACCGGGACTGTTGTACCTTCTGCAAACCGTTGGTCAGGATCGCCAGCCGGTAATGCCCGTGCAGGGCGCGGATCACCTCTTCGGCGCCGTCGTTCAAATCCGCGCCGGTCGCCAGGTGGGCCGTATACGCAACGCTGAAGGCCGCTGGTGAGATCGAGAGGGAGAGTTGTGCAAATAGCCGCTCGAACCGCTGCACTGTCAGGGTTGCCGGGGTGATCTGCCCCAGCTCCCATGCCTGCCAGAGTTGTTGGTTTATGCGCCGATAGGCGGCCAGGGTGTCGAGCGTGAACGGCGCGCCGAACTGGCGCAAGGCTCGCTCCAACGCCGTCGCCTCCGCCCGGTCATAGTTGAACAACGTGCCATCGGCGTCGAAAAGCAGCCATTGGTAATGACCAACCGTCTTTTGCCCTCCTTGCACGTTTCGCGTTCGTATGGTATACTTGGGCCGATGCCCCTGTAGCTCAGTGGATAGAGCAGCGGCCTCCGGAGCCGTGCGCGGGCGTTCGAGTCGCCCCAGGGGTACCAGGAGCAGATGAAGACCCGCCAGGGTCTGTTTTTATGTCTCTTCAGGAGCGCAGAATGGCCAGGAAAAAATATCGTTCAAGCCCGCCCCCTCGTGCCCGCCGTCGTCCGGCCGCTCGCCCGGCGGTCACGCCAGCCGCGCCGGCTGGCTCGCGGCCCACGCGATTCGCTGCCGCCAGCAAATCCACCGCCCCGGTGGATTGGACCTACGAATACCGGTACGTGATCGCGGACCTGAAACGGATGGGCTATACAACGGCGGCCATGTTCGCATTGCTCTTTGTGCTCGCCATCGTAGTGCAATTCTTCCTGCACCCATAATCAGGCCCGGCGACGCTGCCGCCCCAGGAAGGCCAGCACTCCCCAGGCGATCATCCAGTGTATGACCATCAGCACCCAGAGGTTGCCGATAAAGATAAAGATGAAGGTGCTGACAAAGGCCAGACTGGCGACAAAGGCCCATTCCTCGACCCCGGCCAGGGTGCGTAACCGTGCCCGCAGCCGCACATCACCGTACCATTCCAACCCCACCGGCACCAGCCCCAGGACAGCCCCCATCGTCGCGCCGGCCGGATCGGCACGCAGCAAGTCCAGTGTCCAGGCGCGATAGAAGGCCCAATGCACCTCCAGGTATATCGCGTCCAGCAGTAGACCGGCCCAACCCCAAGGCCGCTGGAGCGCAGCCAGCGAGGCCCGCAACGGCCAGCGTTCAGTTGGCTTTTCCTCTGCCACATTGCCCGGTTCGGAGCGCAGGGGCAGATTGCCGGTGATGCGCTGATAGCGCCACCAGATCAGGGCCAACATCACCCCGGCCCCGATGGCCAACAGGCTGCCGGCACCCGTGGCCCGGACCCAATCCAGGGTCAACACCCCCGCCAGTAGTTCGCCCGGCCCCGGTGGCCCGACGGCGGGCATCAGCGGACCGTGCAACCCCAAGGTCCGGGGACTGACCACCCCCTGAATGAGCGCCAGGTAGGGGATACCGATATAGAAGAGAAAACGCCCCACCTGGCGCAGGCCCGGCCCGGCGCTTTTGAGCCACTCATAAACCGCCGGTTGTTCCAGTCGGGCGCGCCAGGTCTCCCACCACGGTTGTGACTGGCTGGTCAAGGCCCAGACCAGGTAAGAACAGCCCTGGTATAACAGGATGGAAGCTACCACCCAGCAGGTCAACGCAGAGACCATATCAGCGTTCCAGGGGGACAGCGATGGTTATCAGCGTGCCCTGGCCCGGCGCCGACTGGACGGAGAAAACCCCGCCGATACGTTCGGCCCGTTCGCGCATGTTCAGCAGCCCCAGACTGCCCCGGGAATCATACGTGGCTTCCAGGGCGCTCAGATCAAAGCCCCGGCCGTGGTCTTCCACTTCCACGAACAGGTTCTCGTCCCGCACCCCCAGGCGCAAAAAGACCTCCGCCGTGCCGGCGTGCTTTTTGGCGTTGTTCACCGCTTCCTGGATGATGGTAAACACGGTAGCGGCCACATTGGGGTCCAGCTCGGGCAGTGTCTCGGCCTCTACTGTCACCTCCAGCCCCTCGGTCTCGCGGAGTTTTTCCGCATATTGATTCAGCGTGGATACCAGGCCCTGGGTTTCCAGGCTGATGGGACGCAACTGGAACAATAAGGTGCGCACCTCTTTGGTGGTCTGGCGAGCGATGTCTTCCAGGGCCTTCAATTCGTCCGGCACACGGGCAGGGTCGCGCTCCAGCAGGCGGCGGATAAAGTCGGCCTTCATAACGATGGCGGCCAGACCCTGAGCCGGGCCATCATGCAGGTCTCGGGCCAGTTGATGACGGGCTTCCTCCTCGGCGTCAATGATGCGGTCCCGCTCTTCACGCAGGCTCTGGTAGAGCATCGAGTTCTGCAGGGCGATGACCCCCTGGTTGGTCAGGCCCTCCAACAGGGTCAACTGCTCCGGCGAGAAGGTTTGGGTCTCCTTGCTGGCGACCACGACGATGCCAAACAGCTCAAAGCCGGCACGCAACGGCAGGCATAAGGCAGTGCGCATCTCCTGCAAGGCCGCGAACTGGCCCAGGCCAGGGTCCCGGGCCGGTTCCTGGACGGTGAGGATCTCGGCCCCGGCCAGCACCCGGCCAATGGCCCCGCCGATGGTGGCCCTTAGGACTCGATCCCCATCGCGGGGGAAGAGGCCCCGGCCCGCCACGACCCGCAGTTCATCCCCCCGCCCCCCAAAGAGTAGCACAAAGCCCACCTGGGAGTTCACAAAGCGCGCCAGGCCATTCAGGATGGCCTCTAGCACCCGTTCGTAATTCATGGTGGAACGCAGCGTGGCGGCCACGTCATAGGCCACCTGCATCCGCTCATAGGCTTCCTGCAGGCGCCGCTGGCTCTCGGCGGTTTGCTGTTGCTCTCGCCGGAGCCGCTGCTGCTCGCCCCAGGCGATGAGCGTGACCGCGATGACCACCAGGAAGAACGCGATGGCATAGGGTGCTGCCTGCAGGGAGGCCGTCAGTAGAGCCGGCAGGTCATGAACCGGTTGGGGAACCCAGGCCAGAGCCAGATAGGTCAGGCTGGCCAGCAGCGCTGCCAGGAAGCCCCAGGCCAGGCCCGCCTGTTGGGCGATGACCAGCAGGGGCAGAAAAAGGAGTAGCAAGAACAGGCTATGTAGCCCGCCGCTCAGGACGATAAGCCCCACGATCAGCAGACCATCCACAAAATAGCTGGCGAGGGCCAGGGCCGGCGGCAGGCGACGCCACAGAGCCAGGCCCGACAGGGCGATGTTATAAAGGATCGCCAGGCCGATAAGCAGCAAGAATAACTCCTGCCGGCCCTCCAGAAATTGCCGGGCCAGATAGACGATCAGCACGACAAGGATGATCAGCCACCGTAGGCCGACAATGATGCGATCGATCATATTCCCCTGCTTGTCACGTATTCTGCTATTCACCCTGACCGCCTTACTCTGAACCCTCCCGCAGGTTAGAAAGTGACTGACAAGAGGACGAGCAGCTCCACTCCCATGCGGAGATTGCGCCCCAACCTATGGGAAGGCCGCGTTGTTTGGAGCTTGTATGAAAAACGCTTGGTGTGAGATATGGCGGTTGAAACCGCACCTGATGGGCGTAAACCGCCGACCGACCGCCTACGCGGTCGGTTTGAGCGTCCCCGTAGGGGGACGCCCGGCCGCCAG
>DAOTYG010000148.1:0-16949 GCA_034435155.1 Anaerolineae bacterium
CCCCACACCCACCCCCACGATTAGCGCCCGGCAGCGCATCGAGATCAGCATCGCCCAGCAACGATTTCGCGCCTACCAGGACGACGCTCTGGTCTTTGACCTGGTGTGCTCCACCGGCGAGCCGGCCCGCCCTACCCGCACCGGAACGTTCAAGGTGCTGGACAAGATCCCCATGGCCTACTCCTCGGTATGGGACCTGAAGATGCCCTGGTGGCTGGGCATCTACTGGAGTGGCAGCCTCGAGAACGGCATCCACGGCCTGCCTACCCTGAGCAACGGTCAGACGCTGTGGGCCGGCTTCCTGGGCCGCCCAGTGAGCTTTGGCTGTATCATCCTGGATACGGCCGACGCCCGGCGGGTCTACGACTGGGCGCAGATCGGCGCGCCGGTCATCATCACCCGTTGATAGCGGTTGCTGGCAACCAGGCCAGTAGCCAGGCGGGAGAGCGGCCATGTCAGAATCAAGCTCAGACACGATGGTCTATCTCTGGCAGGAGCGCGTCAAGGCCCTGGAGCAGGACCGGGCGCAACTCCAGGAAGAACTGGCCCGGGCCAAACGAGCGCTGGAGGCTTGCGTGGCCGACCTGATGCGCGCGCGTCAACAACTGGGCGACACCAGTCTGGCGTTGGACCTGGCTCGCCAGAAGGAAGCCCAATTACTGCGCGACCAGGCCGTAGCCGAGGAGCGGGCGCGCCTGGCTCGTGAGCTGCACGACTCGGTGACCCAGAGCCTGTATAGCCTGGTGTTGTACAGTGGGGCCCTGGCCCGGCTCCTGCCGGCCGATACATCGGCCGAGGCCCGGGACTATGTGGCGCGGCTGGAACGGCTGGCCCAGGATACCTTGCGGGAGATGCGCCTGCTCGTCTTCGAGTTGCGCCCCTCCGCCCTGGCCGAGGAGGGCCTGGTCGCCGCGCTGCGCAGCCGACTGGAGGCCGTGGAGACCCGCGCGGCCGTACAGGTCCACCTGGAAGCGCCGGAGAGCATCCGCCTGCCGCCCGCCGTAGAAGAGGGGCTGTACCGCATCGCCCAGGAGGCCCTGAACAACGCCCTCAAACATGCCCAGGCTACCAGCGTGCGCGTGACCCTCTCCGCCGGCGAGGACAGTGTCTACCTGGCAGTGCGGGATAACGGCCGGGGCTTTGACCCCGCGGCCGGTCACCTCGCTGGCCTGGGGCTGCGGAACATGCGGGAACGCGCCGCCGAGCTGGGGGGTGAACTGCGGATCAACGCCGCACCGGGCCAGGGCACGGTGGTCTGGGTGCGTTTGCCGTTGGCGGCCCACCTGTCGGCCTCAGAATAAAACATGCGGCGCGACCGTGCTCGCATGGGGTGTGCCACCCCGCGTTGGCGGCGGGTCACACTCCCGGTGGTCGCCGCCGCGAGCAGAGGGAGGCGGCCATCTTGTGCTCGCGCGGGGTGTGCCACCCCGCGCCGGCGGCGGGAGGGAGGCGGCCATCTTGTGCTCGCGCGGGGTGTGCCACCCCGCGTTGGCGGCGGGTCACACTCCCGGTGGTCGCCGCCGCGAGCAGAGGGGGGCGGCCATCTTGTGCTCGCGCGGGGTGTGCCACCCCGCGCCGGCGGCGGTCACACTCCGCGTTGGCGGCGGGTCACACTCCCGGTGGTCGCCGCCGCGAGCAGAGGGAGACCGTGCTTGCGTGGGGTGTGCCACCCCGCGCCGGCGGGCGGCGCGTATAAAACGCGCCCTACGACCACCTGCGGTCGCCGCCGTGAGCCGGCCGGGGGGCTATTTTCGGAGGGGAAGATGGTCGGGAACGCGATCCGGGTCCTCATCGCTGACGATCACGCCGTGGTCCGCGAGGGCCTGCGCGCCCTCATCGCCACGGAACCAGGGATGACCGTGGTCGGTGAGGCAGCCGATGGTCTGGAGGCCGTGCGGCTGGCCCAGACTCTCGCGCCGGACGTGATCCTGCTGGACCTGGTCATGCCTCGTCTGGACGGGCTGGCCGCCTTGCGCCAGATCCGCGCGCATGATCCTGAGGCCCGGGTGCTGGTGCTCACCAGCTTTGCCGCAGACGACCAGCTCTTCCCGGCCATCCAGGCCGGGGCCTTGGGCTATCTGCTCAAAGACGCCTCACCGGCCGAGCTATTGAACGCCATCCGGCAGGTAAGCGGCGGTCAGGTGGTCCTGGCTCCCGGTGTGGCGCGCCGGGTGATGGACCACCTGCGCCGGCCTGCCACGCGCGAGACCTTGCCGGAGCCTTTGACCGACCGCGAGGTGGAGGTGCTGCGCCTGGTGGCCCGGGGCCTGAGCAACCAGGAGATCGCGGATAAGTTGGTGCTCAGCCCGGCCACCGTGCGCACGCACGTGGGCAATATCCTGGGCAAGCTCGGCCTGGGCAATCGGACCCAGGCGGCCCTGTACGCCCTGCGCGAGGGCCTCATCACCCTGGATGAGATCAGACCAGGTGAGGCTAACCGAAGCTGATTTCAGGTGGCAGAAGCCGGGGCGAGCATATGACCCTCGTCTACCTGACAGTAGCCTTCGTGGTTGGGGTATGGCTGGGTTCCGTGCTGGCCGTGCCGGGTGAGTTCCTGCTCCTGGCTGCCTCTATCCCGGTCGTCGTGGCCGTCCTGTGGTGGCGGGAGCGGCCCGTGCGTCTGGGGGCTGTCTGCGCCCTGTTCGTGCTGCTGGGTTGGGGCCGATTCCAGCTTGTCCGGCCGATCCTCGACCAGAGCGCCCTGGCCACCTATAACGACCAGGGCTGGCTGACAGTGCAGGGGGTGGTCACCGGCGAACCGGATCAGCGCGATACCTACACCAACCTGCGCGTATCCGTGAGCCGGCTCAAGACCCCGGACGACGCCGCCTGGCGTGAGGTGCACGGCGATCTGCTGGTGCGCGCACCCCGTTACCCGACCTACGCTTACGGCGACGAGTTGGAGATCGCCGGGCGCATCGAGACCCCGCCTGATCTGGCCGATTTCTCCTACCGGGAATACCTGGCCCGTCAGGGCATCGGCTCGATCATCTACCGTCCCCGGATCGAGTTGCTGGGCAGTGGCCAGGGCGGCCTCTTGTACTACCTTTATGCACCTCTCTATGCCCTCAAGGCCCGGCTCCAGTCCACCATCGAGGCGATCCTGCCTGAACCACAGGCCTCGCTCCTGGCCGGCATCCTGCTGGGCGTCCGCGCGACCATCCCCCCGGACCTCACGGCTGATTTCTCCGCCACCGGCACCTCGCACATCGTGGCTATCAGCGGGTTCAACATCGCCATCATCGCCGGTGTCTTTGCCAGCCTGGCCCAACGTGCGGTGGGCCAACGCTGGGCCTGGGTCTTTGCCCTGGCCGGGATCGGGCTGTTCACCCTGATGGTGGGGGCCAGCGCCGCCGTGGTCCGGGCCGCCATCATGGGGAGCCTCACCGTGCTGGCCGGCTACTTTGGGCGCCGGTCTGATGCCTGGGCGTCACTGGCCGCCGCCGGGCTGCTCATGGTCGGTGGAGACCCCTTTGTGCTGTGGGACCTGGGGTTCCAGCTCTCTTTCCTGGCGACCCTGGGCCTGATGGTGGTCAGCCCGCCGTTGGTGGCCGGGGCGCAGCCCTGGCTGAAGGCCCTGTTCGGGGAGGGGCCGCCGGGCCAATGGCTCACCGAGATCGTCAGCGACTCGCTCTTGCTGACCCTGGCGGCCCAGGTGACGACGCTGCCGGTGATCCTGGTGGCCTTTGGCAACCTGTCGCTGGTGGCGCCGCTGACCAACCTGCTGATCCTGCCGGCTCAGCCGGCCATCATGCTCTGGGGCGCCCTGGCGACCATCGCCGGGCTGATCTTCCAGCCAGCCGGCCAGGTCTTGGGTTGGGTGGCCTGGGTATTCCTCACCTACACCATTGAGGCGGTGCGGCTCACGGCCCGGCTGCCCTTTGCCGCGCTGAATGTGGGCCGCCTGGATGCCTGGGTCGCGGTGGTCTATTACGCGGCCCTGGCCGGGGGAGCTGTCGTCATGCACAACGATTCCTGGCGCGCGCGCCTGCGGGGCCTGTGGGACCGGGTTCGCGGCCGCATCACCGTCTCCAGCGTCATCGGCGCCCTGGTCATCGTCGCCATCCTCCTCTGGGTTGCGGCGGCGACCCTGCCGGACGGCCGGCTCCACGTCTACTTCCTGGACGTGGGCCAGGGGGATGCCATCCTGGTGCTGACCCCGAGCGGCGGCAAGGTGGTCGTTGATGGCGGACCCAGCCCCGGGGCCATGACCACGCACCTGGGCCGCCGCCTGCCCTTTTATGACCACTACCTGGACCTGGTGGTGCTGACCCATCCCCATGATGACCACCTGGTGGGCCTCATCGAGGGCGTGGAACGCTATGGCGTGGGACAGGTAATAGACGCCGGGACCCCCACGAGCACAGCGAACTATGTTCGCTGGCTGGAACTATTGGGGGAGAAGGGGTCGCCGGTTTACCAGGGCCGGCGCGGCGCGATCCAGCCGGTTGATCTGGGGAACGGCGTGACCCTGACGCTACTCCATCCGCCGCCGGCGCTGCTCACCGGCACTGCCTCCGATACAAACAACAACTCGATCGTGCTGCGGCTGGTCTGGGGACGGGTATCCTTCCTGTTCACTGGCGACATCGAGGAGGAGGGCGAGGCCGTGCTATTGCAGGCCGGCGCGCCGCTCCAGAGTACCGTGCTCAAGGTGCCTCACCACGGCAGCCAGACCTCGCTGAGCGTCGAGTTCCTGGCGGCGGTAAGCCCCCGCCTGGCCGTCATCTCCTGCGGGGCCGACAACGAGTTCGGCCATCCCCATGTCAGCACCCTGGACCGGCTGGCCGGGGCCGGGTGCATGGTCTTGCGCACCGATCAGAACGGCACGGTGGAGGTGGCGACGGACGGAGAGCAGATGTGGGTACATGCAGAGCGGTGAATCAGCTTGAACCATCACGAGGAACTCACATGAGCACATCATTCGTCCCCGATTGGGTGCAGGATGCCATCTTTTACCAGATCTTCCCGGATCGCTTTGCGGCCAGCGCGCGCGTGCCCAAGCCGTCGAACCTGGAACCCTGGGACAGCCCACCCACTACCCTGGGCTTCAAGGGCGGCGACCTGCTGGGCATCGTCGAGCGGCTGGACTACCTGACTGACCTGGGCATCACTGCCATCTACCTGAACCCCATCTTCCAGTCGGCGGCCAACCATCGCTATCACACCCACGACTATTACCGGGTGGACCCACTCCTGGGCGGCGATGGGGCGTTCCGGGAACTGTTAGCGGCCTGCCATGACCGGGGTATCCGGGTGATCCTGGACGGGGTGTTCAACCACGCCAGCCGGGGGTTCTTTCAGTTCCACCACATCCTGGAGAACGGCCCGGCCTCGCCCTATGTGGATTGGTTCCACGTGAACAGCTATCCTCTGCACGCCTACGGTGGAGGGCCATTGAATTATGTGGCCTGGTGGGGGCTGCCGGCCCTGCCCAAGTTCAACACGAACACCCCGGCCGTCCGCGAATACCTGCTGGGCGTGGCGGAGCACTGGGTCCGGCAGGGGATTGATGGCTGGCGGCTGGACGTGCCCACGGAAATCGAAGACGAGACGTTCTGGCAGGAGTTTCGTCGGCGGGTCAAGACTGCTAATCCAGAGGCGTACATTGTGGGCGAGATCTGGGACCCGGCCCCGGACTGGCTGCGCGGGGACCGGTTCGACGCGGTGATGAATTACGTGTTCAGCCGGGCCTGCCTGGGCTTTTTCGGTGGCGAGGCCCTGGCCGTGCAGTTCCGGCCCGGCGGCTACCATCTGCGCCCCCTGGGCGTCCGCGCCTTTGCCCGGCGCATAGCCGGGATGCTGGCCCTGTACGATTGGCCGGTGACCCTGGCCCAGCTCAACCTCCTGGGCAGCCACGACACGCCACGGGCCCTGACCCTGTTCAGCGGCGAGGTGGCCCGGCTCAAGCTGGCGTTTTTCTACCAGATGACGGCTCCCGGCGCGCCGTGCATCTACTACGGCGACGAGATCGGCCTGACCGGCGGCCCGGACCCGGCCTGTCGGGCGACCATGCCCTGGGATGAAGCGCGGTGGGACGCGGGCCTGCGAGATAGCGTGCGCCGTCTCATCGCCCTGCGCCGGCGTCATCCGGCCCTGCGCCGGGGCGATTATACCCGCCTCTACGCCCATCGTGGCATCTATGCCTTTGGGCGGCGTTACCAGGACGAGACCCTGGTGGTGGTCCTCAACAACAATGACCACGCCTGCCCGGTGGCGGTGCCGGTGCGCGGGTATCTGCCCGACGGTACTGTGCTGCGGGCCGTGTGGCCCCCCTCCCCCGCGCTGACAAAGGTGATCCGGGGCCATCTGCCCGATCTCCGGCTGGCCGCCCGCGCCGGGGGCATCTGGGCCTGCCCATGAGCCGCTTTCAGCTTGCGGGAACAGGCAATATATGGTAAGATAACCGGGCTATTCCATCTGCTGCGGAGGATACATGACAGAACCAATACCCTGGCACGCCCGAACGGTGAAAGACGCCCTGGCCGGACTGGAGGTGGACCTCGGCCACGGGTTGACTGGCGATCAGGTGCGTCAGAGACAGGCCGAGTTCGGCCCCAACGAGCTGGCCGAGCGCCCGCGACCCGGCATCTGGCGGATGCTCCTGGACCAGTTCAGCAACTTTTTGATCCTCATCCTCATCGCCGCGGCCATCATCTCGATCCTGTTGGGCGAGGCGGTGGACGCGGCGGCGATCCTGGCTATCGTGGCCCTCAACGCCATCCTGGGCGTGGTCCAGGAACGGCGGGCGGAGGAGGCGTTGGCTGCCCTGAAAAAGATGGCGGCCCCGGAGGCTCGCGTCCTGCGGGACGGGCACCGGATCTCCATCCCGGCCCGCGAACTGGTCCCCGGCGACGTCGTCTTTTTGGAAGCCGGCAACTATGTGCCCGCCGATATGCGCCTGGTGGAGAGCGCAAACCTGCGCGTGGACGAGGCCTCGCTGACCGGCGAATCGGTGGCCGTGGAAAAACGCGCCTGGGCCACCCTGCCGACGGAGACGGCCCTGGGCGACCGGTTCAACTGCGCCTTCATGGGCACCACCGTCACCTACGGGCGCGGCACCGGCGTGGTCACGGCCACCGGGATGCGCACCCAGATCGGCCTCATCGCCGAGCTGCTCCAGTCCTTCGAGGAGGAACCCACGCCCTTGCAGCGGCGATTGGACCAACTGGGGCGCTGGCTGGGCTGGGGCGCCCTGGCAGTCTGCGCCCTGGTCTTTATCGTGGCCGTCGTCACCGATACCGATCTGGGACTGCTGGCGCAGGCCGGACCAACGGCCTACCTGGACCGGTATACCGAGATGGTGGTGGAGTTGTTCCTCACGGCGGTGAGCCTGGCCATCGCCGCCGTGCCGGAGGGCCTGCCGGCCGTCGTCACCATCTGCCTGGCCCTGGGGATGCGGGAGATGGTGCGCCGCAATGCCCTCATCCGGCGATTGCCCGCTGTGGAGACCCTCGGCTCGGCCACCGCCATCTGCTCCGACAAGACCGGCACCCTCACCCAGAACGAGATGACGGCCGTGCGCCTCTGCGTCTCGGACCAGCGGATTGATCTCTCTGGTGAGGGGTATCAGCCGGTGGGGGAGTTTTATGATCGGGGCACGCCCATCAAACCCCAGGACCATCCCCAGATCATGGCCCTGTTGACCGGCGCGCTCCTGTGCTCCGACGCCCAACTGGAACAGGATGGCGACCGGTATCGCATGGTGGGCGATCCCACGGAGGGGGCCTTGGTGGTGGCCGCGGCCAAGGCCGGGCTGTGGCGCCAGGAGGTAGAGGCCGACATGCCCCGGGTGGGCGAGGTCCCCTTTGACTCGGACCGCAAGCGGATGAGCACCGTCCACGAGCTACGGGGGCACGGGCCAGACGGCGTGGCGGATGATCAGCCCGGCCGCTACGTTGTCTATGTCAAGGGCGCGCCGGATGCCATGTTGCCCCGGTGCACCCGGATGCTGGAGGATAGCCGAAACGTCCCGTTATCCCCGGCGCGCCGCCGCCATGTCGAAGACATCAACCGCGATATGAGTCGGCGCGCCCTGCGCGTCCTGGCAGTGGCCTACCGCCTGCTGGACACGCTGCCGGAAGACCCGGACCCGGAGGCCATCGAACAGGACCTGACCCTCATCGGCCTGGTGGGGATGACGGACCCGGCCCGGCCGGAGGTGCGGCCGGCCGTGGAAAAGGCCCGCCATGCCGGCATCCGCTCCATCATGGTCACCGGTGACTACCCGGACACGGCCCGGGCCATCGGCGAGCAGATCGGCCTCTTGCGGCCGGGCGGCGAGGTGATCCCCGGCGCCCGCCTGGATGAGATGGCCGATGCGGAACTGGTGGAACACATCGAGAACGTGGATGTTTTTGCCCGGGTCAGCCCCCATCACAAGGTCCGCATCGTGGAGGCCCTCCAGGCACGGGGGCACGTGGTCGCCATGACCGGCGATGGCGTCAACGACGCGCCGGCCCTCAAACGCGCCAACATCGGCGTGGCCATGGGCATCACCGGCACCGACGTCTCCAAAGAGGTCGCCGACATGGTCCTGGTGGACGACAACTATGCCTCCATCGTCTCGGCCATCGAACAGGGGCGGATCATCTACTCCAACATCCGCAAGTTCGTCTACTTTTTGCTCTCCTGCAACATGGCCGAGATCATGACCATCTTCCTGGCCGTGTTGTTCGGCTATGTGCCGCCGCTCACGCCTATCCAGTTGCTATGGCTCAATCTGCTCACCGACGGCGCGCCCGCGTTGGCCCTGGGCCTGGAAAAGGGCGATCCCGACATCATGGACCGGCCCCCCCGGCCACCCAAAGAGCCGATCATCAACCGGCCCATGATCCGGGGGATCGCAGTGCAGACCGTGGCGATCACAGCGGTAACGTTGGGCGCGTTCTTCCTGGGATTGAACTGGGGCAACGGGCACGCTGAGCTGGCCCGCACGATGGCCTTTGTGACACTGTCGGCCTCAGAGTTGGTGCGCGCCTACACCTCGCGTTCGGAGCGGTATCCGTTGTTCCGGCTCGGTGTCTTGACCAACCGCTTCATGCAGTATGCGGTGGGCCTCTCGTTGATCTTGCTGCTCGCCGCAGTCTATGTCCCCTTCCTCCAGCCGGTATTTGACACCGTGCCGTTGGGCGTGCGGGAGTGGACGTACATCTTCCCGTTGCTGTTCGTCCCGGCGATCGTGGCGGAGATCCACAAGTGGCTAGAGCGGCGGTGGAGCCGATAGACCTTACCGGGCCAGCCTCCCGCAGGTTCTGAACCTGCGGGAGGTTTTTCCCAGGGGGTGAGACGATGAACAGGAGCCTGCTGGCGGTGATGGTGATCCTGGTGACGGGTATGGGTGTCCTCGCCGGGGTGTGCGACACGGAACCGCCCCTGGTTCTGCCCCCGGCCACCCTGGCGGCGACGGCGCCGGCCTCGCAGGAGATCACGCTGCCTCCGCCCCATACCGACGGCGCGGTTTCCCTGGAGACCTGCCTGGCGCGGCGCCGTTCCGTGCGCAGCTACACTGCTCAGGACCTCACCTGGGACCAGATCGGGCAGTTGCTCTGGGCAGCCCAGGGCCTCACGGCCGAATGGGGTGGACGCACGGCCCCTTCGGCCGGCGCGCTTTATCCGTTAGAGGTCTATATGGTCACGCGCCAGGGGGTCTACCATTACGTGCCGGCGGGCCACCGGCTGATCACCCTGGCGACGGAGGATCGTCGGGGGGCCTTACAGGAGGTTTGCCTGGGCCAGAGCGCGGTCGGGGCGGCGCCGGCCGTCTTTGTGGTGACGGCGATCTATGCCCGGACTGCCAGCAAGTACGGCGACCGGGCGGCCCGCTACGTGCACCTGGAGGCCGGTCACGCCACCCAGAACCTCTTGCTCCAGGCCGTGGCCTTGAACCTGGGCGGCGTCCCCATCGGCGCGTTCGATGACGCCGGCATCCAGCGCGTCCTGGCCCTGCCGGCCGACCACGAGCCGTTATATGTCATCCCGGTGGGATACCCCCTTTGAACGTAACTACCCACCTTCCCGCAGGTTGGGGCGCAATGGGCAGACCAGACGCCGGTGGGCGTGCCCCAATGACCGGCGGCCTCGGTTGCCCACCTGCGGGAGGGTTCAGGATGGGTAGTTACCTTTGAACCCATATCCCACTCCCCAGCGATTGACCACGTACTGCGGGGTCGAGGGGTCGTCCTCGATCTTGCGTCTTAAGGTGTTCACGTGCACTTTGAGCTGGTTCTTGGGCGCGACGACGCCGGTGGGGAACAGGATGTCTAGCAAGGTCTCGTAGGGCACGATCTCGTTTATATGACGCACCAACGTGGTCAACAACAACCACTCCTTGCGAGTAAGTTGGAGCGGTCGTCCCCGTTTGGTCACCTGGCCCCGGGCCTGATCGATCTGCAGGATACCATCGTCATAATATACCGGTGGTGGGGATGGTTTCGCCGGGCCAGTGCGCCGGAGGACAGCCTTGATCCGTAGGATCAGCTCCTCCATATCAAAGGGTTTAACCACGTAATCGTCAGCGCCCAGGTTCAACCCTCGCAAGCGATGGACCAGCTCGCGTCTGGCCGTGAGCATGATGATGGGCACATCCATCGTCTCGCGGACGCGCCGACAGATCTCCCAGCCATCCTCGCCTGGCAACATAATATCCAGCACGATCAGGTCTGGCTGCAATTCGTATATATATCTTAACCCGGAGAGACCGTCATAAGCTGCCTGGGTCTCATAACCTTCGGCCTGCAAGGCCAGGGTCATCAGATCAACAAGAACGGGATCGTCGTCAATGATCAGGATCCGTGGGCGCGCCATCTGGCTCCTCCGAAAATAACCCTCTCGCTCGCGGCGGCGACCGTAGGGAGTGCCACCCGCCGCCGGCGGGGCCGTTGCTCGCACCCACGCTCTGTGTGGGTGCGAAACGCCGGGTCGCGCGCTTGCTCGCACCCACGCTCTGCGTGGGTGCGAAACGCCGGGTCGCACGCTTGCTCGCACCCACGCTCTGTGTGGGTGCGAAACGCCGGGTCGCACGGTCAGGGCCGTCTCGTCTGCTGCCTGCCCACGCGGAGCGTGGGCACGAGGCCAACCCCCTCGCCCTGGGCCGGGTTGCTCGCACCCACGCTCTGCGTGGGTGCGAGGCCAACCCCGCACGAGTCGTAGGGCGCGTTGCTCGCACCCACGCTCTGCGTGGGTGCGAAACGCCGGGTCGCACGCTTGCTCGCACCCACGCTCTGCGTGGGTGCGACACGCCGGGTCGCGCGGTCAGGGCCGTCTCCGTGCCCACGCGGAGCGTGGGCACGAGGCCAACCCCCTCGCCCTGGGCCGGGTTATGCGGCGGGCGGCGTTGCTCGCGGCAGGGTGAAACAAAACTGGTTACCTGGTCGGTACTCCTCATCCACCCAGATCTGCCCATCCATGGCCTTGACCAATGACTGGGCGATATACAGGCCCAGGCCCAGGCCATAGACAGACCGGGAATCCGAGTTGTCAATGCGATAGAACCGCTGAAAGATCAGTTCCCGCTGCTCGGCCGGGATGGGAGGGCCGGCATCAATGACGGCTACCACCACCTGGTCCGGGTCTCGCAGCGAGAGCCGCACCGTGATCGCCCCGTGCGGCCGGGAATATTTAACGGCGTTGTCCAGCAGGTTGTTCAGGATGATGCCCACCTTGTCGGCATCCCCCAGGACCCACAGGGTCGGCTCGTCGGCGACTACCACCTGGAACGGCCGGCGCGGCTCACGGACCTGGAAGAGCTGTACCAGGTCGTGCACCACGGGGGGCAGGTAAAAGGTCGTGAGCTGCAGATCCGGGTAGCCGGTCTCGAACTGGGCCGACTCTTCTACGCTCTGAACGAGTTGGTCCAGCCGGTCGCATTGGGCGACGATGATGCGCGCTAGGTTAGCGAGAGTGGCTTCGTCTCGCTGTGGCCCCAGCCGGAGGATGGTCTGCGCGGCGGCCTTCAGGTTGGTCAAGGGCGTCCGGACTTCGTGGGAGATCATGGCCATGAACTCGCTTTTCAGCCGTTCCATCTCGGCCTCGCGGGAGGCGTCCCGGAAGGCCAACACCCCGCCCAACACCGCGCCGGCCGAATCGGTTAATGGCCCGGCCACGCTCCAGATGGGTATGCGCAGTCCACCGCGCGTGCGCAAGAACACCATCCCCAGGTGGGGATATTCGTAACGCTGCTCCTGCATCGCCACTCGCAGGGGACACCCGGTCTCGCACAACGAACTTTCTGCGGCATCATGGCACTGCAAGACGGTGCGGCAGGGCTGACCGATGGCCTGGTGCTCCGGCCAGCCCAGCAGGCGCGCTGCCGCCCGGTTCAGGGACAGCACCCGCAGGTCATGATCGGTGGTGCACACGCCATCACCCACGCTATGCAGGATGATCTCGGTCTTTCGCTGTTCTTCGGCCGCGGCCGCGTAGAGGCGGGCATTGGCGATGGCGATACTCACCTGCTGGGCGACGGCCCGGGCCAGGGAGAGGTCCGCCGCCGTCAACTCCTGTTCCAGACGCAGACCTAACCCCAATACGCCCACCGGTTCATCACGGGAGACCAGCGGCACGGTGCAAAAAGCCTTCAGACCCGCCTCGTGGCAGGCAGCAAGGGCCGGGTAGGCCGCATCATCTGGTCCCTGCGGGGAGTATATAGACGCCTCCCACATGGTCATGACCGGTGGTGGCGACTGGATCAGTTGCTGAACCTCGGCCGGTGAGAGATGGCTCAGCAACTCCATGATCGGGCGCGCTATCTGGTGGCTGACGGTCGGGGTGAGCCGGCCGTCCTCGTTCACCAACGCGATCAGCCCCGCATCAAAGCGGGTGCTGCCCAGGATATGTTTTAGCGCGCGGTCAAGCACCTCGTCCAGGTCCAACGTACTGTTCACGGCCTCGGCGATGGTGTGCATGGTGGTCAGTTCCCGCACTCGCTGGCGTAACTGTTCGTCGGTCTCCTCCCATAACCGCGCGTTCTCGATGGCCAGGGCGGCCTGGTAGGCAAACGTGCGCAGCATCTCCACCTCTGGCTCCGGCACATCGGGTCTTTGCGTGCCCACGATCAGCAGCCCGAGCAGGTCTGAGCCGGTCAACAAGGGGATCAGCACGTAGATCTGGTTCTGGCTGATCTGGCGGGCCCGGTCCGCCTGATCCGTATCCCACGGCAACCCCGGTAAATCCCGCAGTTGGCGCAGCTTCTGGACCCGGCCCTGGAGAATAGCCTGGATCACCGGGTGTTGGCCGTCCCGCAAGTCCAATAGCGACCCTTCGACGGGGTGACCAAGCTGTTCCAGGATCTGCACCTGTCTCTGCGGATCAGCATGGGAATAGATAAAGGCCCGGATCGCGGTCCGCGTCTCATCCACCAGGCCCACCGCCGCTGTAGAATAATCACCACTTTTGAGCAGGCCCCGGAGCACCTGGTGCAAGACGTCACGGAGCGCCAGTCGCCCGGTCAACGAAACGCTGCTCTCTTGCAATGCTGCCAGGCGCCGGTTTGTCTCCTGTAGCTCTGCCACCATCTGGGTAGCCTGGGCATAGAGTTGAGCATTGGCGATGGCGATGCTGGCCTGGTTGACCAGGCTGACCAGCCAGTCAATCTCGCGTTCGTCATAACTGCTGTGCCCCCCTTGTGCCCCCAACGCGATCCAGCCTGCCAGGTCATCCCGTCGGACCCGCACCGGGAGCACGATCTCTGGCTCCAGACGTTCCATCTGCTGACGCTCCGTCGGGGGCAGGGATTCCAGGATGCGTGCCCACTGGTGGGGCAGGCATATCCCGGCCTGGCGCAAGTGCGTTTCCAGGCTTTCCGGGAGGGGAAAAGTCATGGGGGCTGCGATCTCGGGTGTGCCGATGGCGCTGACTACCCGGTAGGGTGTATTGGGGGCATCGCGCAAGGCGATAACCAGGCGGGTATGGGGGAACAGGGCCAGGATCTGGCCCGTCAGCGAGTCTATGAGTGCCGGTAAGTCTTGCAGGGCCGCCAGCGTCCGGCCAAAGGATTCCAGGGCCGCATATAGTTCCACCCCCCGCCGGTCCAGCCGCTGTTCTAACTGCCTTTGGATATACCGCCGCGTCGGCTCAAAGAGAGCGGCGGCCGCCACCGTCGCGGTGATCAGCGCTCCCTCGCTCACAAATCTATCAGTGACGAGGGATAGCAGGGCGTGGGCCAGAAGATAGGTGGTGGATAGAACGGCGACGGTGATCCCCAGCATCAGACCCAGCAGCAACCCCTGTCGGACGGCCACCCGCACGCCCAGGAATGGGTAGCGCAACACCACATAGGCCAGCGCCACCGGCTCGGTGAGGGCCATCAGGCCAGCCAGGCGTGGCTCGAAGGTGTGCAATCCTCGCCAGAGGGCCAGCGTTACCACGATGGTTACCGGGAGTGCGCCCAGGAGCAGCAGGACGACGGCCCCCCGGTAGCGGTCACGGGCCGTCCCCCGTGGCAGTCGGCGATAGGTCAGGAAGGCCATGCCACCGGCGATGACCAGGCCGAGGGCCTGGTTGCCCAGGATCAGCCGGTACAGAGGGATATTCCATTCGTTCACCAGCACGGCCGCTACCGCACCGGCCAGGCCCAGGGCCAGACTGAGCAGGCAGTACACCAGGCGGCCATACCATAGCGGCCCACGCTGCCAGCGATCATGGGGCAGGGACACGATCAGGCCGGTGAACAAACAGGGGACGAGCACGCTCAAGGTCAGTCGCCGCAAGGCCGCATACCAGGGGTCCACAAACAGGGAGACGTTGCCCCATAGGCTCATGGCCCCCATCAGGCTGAACAGCAGGAACAGGCGCACGCTGGTGCTCTGAGGTCGCCGGAGGAAGGCATATAGCCCCAAACTGGTGAGGAGCAAGCCGCCCACATAATCGAGCAGGTGCCCTTCCAGCGTGAGGTCCATGGGCACCGGCGTGACGAGGAGGGTTTGCACCGTACCAGCCCGTATGACAACCACCTCGGCGGGCTGGCCGGGGCGAACGGTTTGGATGATCTGCCCCACATCGCCGGCCGGGATGAACGACAGGCCATTCATGGTGCGCAGCCGGTCACCTTCGCGCAACACGCCGTCAGCCGGCCCCCCGCGCTGGACGACATTGACGATGCCTTCATCCAGGGTCCAGGCCAGCCCCAGCGAGGGTAGTTGGAGGCATTGCCAGAAGGTGACCAATCCGGCCAGCAAGACCATGCCGGTCAGTCCCAGAAACGCCGCCGAGATGGCCTGTTGCAGACGGCTGGCTCTGAGCGGTTGCCTCATGTGCCAGGTTCCTCCGAAGTTGAGGGTTCACTACCGGACACTTTTCAATCACGAATGATGCGAATGGACGAATGGCACGAATTGTGAAAAACATTCGTGAGATTTGCCAGATTCGGGTCATTCGTGATGAAACTTGCGAAAATGTCCGGTAGTAAAATTGAGGGTTAGCCCGGCCCGGCTGTCAAGGGCAGGCTGGCGCGCAACGCCGCCACGTTCTGGGCCACCGGGGCCTGGCGGTTATAGATGCTGGACCCAGCCATCAGCACGGTAGCCCCGGCCTGGACGGCCAACGGCGCCGTGCCGGGGTTGATCCCGCCATCCACAGCGATGGGGATGCTCAGCCCCCGTTCGGCCAGTAGCCGCCGCAGACGGCGGACCTTGTCCAGTTGGCCGGGCAGAAACGGCTGCCCCCCCCAGCCGGGGTTAACGGTCATAATCAAGATCAGGTCTGCCTGCTCCAGGACCTCCTCCAGGGCTGACAGGGGCGTGCCGGGGTTGATCGCCACCCCGGCTTCCAGACCCAGACCCCTGATGGTCTGGAGGGTCCGATGCAGATGTGGACTGGCCTCCTGATGCACGATCAGGCGGGCCGCGCCGGCGTCGGCAAAGGCGGCCAGGTGGCGCTCTGGCTCGACGACCATCAGATGCACATCCAAAGGCACATGCACCAGGGGCCGCAAGGCGCGCACCACACCCGGCCCAAAGGTGATGTCCGGCACGAAACGTCCGTCCATCACATCCACGGTGATCCCGTCTACGCCGGCCGCCTCGGCGGCCCGGGCCTCCTCGCCCAGGCGGGCGAAATCCGCAGCCAGGATTGAGGCTTCGATAGCGATCACCAGACCCTCCTGAGATACAGGCAGCGAAACTATCGGCCTGGCGCGCTGAACAGGTTCGGCAGCTTCATCAGCAGGCTCATGTTGCCCTTGACCGTGAACTTGCGGGTCATGAAGGCCTTGGTCGCATCCAGTTTGCCCAGGGCGATGTCGCGCCAGACATGGTCCGGCGTGATGATGGTCAGTGAGGGATTCGGGGCCGGGCCAGCCTGGTAAGTACAGGTCCCGTTCTCGATGACCAGGTGGTGCGTGCCGGCTTCCTCACCGGTCACGTCGAACTGGAGCACGGCTTTAATGTCACCGGCCGCCTCCGGCTTGAACATGGCCGCCATACCCTGAAATATCTCTTGCAATGTGTACGTCATCGTGTGCAACTCCTTATCTGATCTGAGAATCGTGGCGCGGTGGTCATTCTGGTCGGTGGTGACCGCCTGTCCCCTATATCTTATCACAATCGGCGTATTTCGGCTAGCCCCTGACCTGCCTGCCACAGGTGGCTGACATCCGTGCATAACTTTTGTCAGGGAAGGAACGAGAGGGAGAAAGCCTTTCTGGGGGTTTTTGCGGCGGCTTCGCCGCCGCAAAAACCCCTAAGAGGCATTTTCCCCCCGCACCGCGTAGCGGTGCCCTCATGCGTTTAATTACGCACGGATTGTCAGACAGGTGGCAATTGACACCCCCACTACCAGAGGATATAATGTCCTCATTCCTTGTGGCGTGATCCAAAGTCCAAAATCATTACAGCCAGGTATCTGCCTACCCCTACCCTCCCGCAGGTTAGAAAGTGGCAGGCAAGAGGGTAAGCAGCTCATTGCGGCGCACTCCAATGCGGAGATTGCGTCCAAACCTGCGGGAGGGTAGG
>DAOTYG010000149.1:0-13053 GCA_034435155.1 Anaerolineae bacterium
AGCGCTCCTTCGCGGAGCGAAGGGGCGCGAAGAGTCACGTTTCTGACCTGTAAGTGCGGGATTCCCTTCGGCTTCGCTCAGGGCAGGCTTCGGCGCTTCGCGCCTCAGAATGACACTTGGACAGGGTAGGTGAGCAATTACCGCATCCCTACTCTATACGCATCACGCGCCACCCTTTCGAGAGGAGTTACCCACATGAACGACCGACTATCGGCCTTGCGTGACAAACTCGCCCAGAAACACCTGGACGGCCTTTTGGTCACCCAGCCCCAGAACATCCGTTACCTGAGCGGCTTTACCAGCCCCGACGCCAGCCTGATCGTCACCCCCACCGAGGCCCTCATCGCCACGGACTTTCGCTACTTTGTGCAGGCAGCGGAACAGTGCCCAGACTGGGAATTGGTCCAACTCAAGGACAAGCCGGAGGAGACTTTGAAGGAGCGCCTGTCCGCCCTGGCGGAGAAGGGGCTGCGTCGCCTGGGATACGAGAAGACCCACCTGACGGTAGAGCGTTATCACCGCCTGCGCCGCAAGGTCTTGCCTCCGGGGGTGCATTTTGTCGCCACCCAGGGGCTGGTGGAGGAACTGCGCATGGTCAAGGAACCGGCAGAGCTGGAGATCATCCGCCGGGCTGTCCGCCTGGGTGATGAAGCCTATATGGCCGTGGCCCCCCGCGTCCAGGTCGGCATGACGGAGCGGGCCGTGGCCTGGGAACTGGAAATGTGGGCCAGAACCCACGGCGCGCACAAAGCCTCGTTCGACTTTATCGTGGCGGCCGGCCCCAACGCCGCCAAGCCCCACGCCGAGCCGGGCGATCGCCCCATCCAGGAGGGTGAGCCGATCACCATTGACATGGGCGTGATCGTGGATGGCTACTGCTCGGACCTGACGCGCACCTTCTGCCTGGGCGAGCCGACGGACAAGTTCCGCGCTATCTGGCAGATCGTGCGGGCGGCGCAGGAGAAGGCCGAGGCCGGGATCCGGGCCGGCATGACCGGCCGGCGCGCCGACGCCCTGGCCCGGGACGTGATCACCGCCGCCGGCTATGGCGAGAACTTTGGCCACGGTCTGGGCCACGGCGTGGGCCTGGCCGTCCACGAGTTGCCCACGGCGAACAAACGTTACCGGAAACCGCTCCCGGCCAACAGCGTCATCACCATCGAACCAGGCATCTACATCCCCGACTGGGGCGGCGTCCGCCTGGAAGATATGGTGCTGGTCCGGCCCGACGGCGTGGAGGTGCTCTCCACCAGCCCCAAGACGTTGACCAACAGATTTTAGAATTCGGATTGCAGATTTTTCATCGGGTGTAGATGAGCGCAGATAAACGCCGCTCTCTATCTCCCGTCTCTATCTGCGCCCCATGAAAACATAGGAGGACGAATGATCACTACCGGCGACCTGAAAAAGGGTCTCACCATCGAGATGGACGGCGAGTTGTATCGCATCCTGGATTGGCAGCACATCAAGCTGGCCCGGGGCAGCGCCCAGGTGCGCCTGAAGCTGCGCAATCTCAGGAGCGGAGCCACCATCACTCACACCTGCCAGGCCGGGTCCCGCTTTGCCCGCGCCCGACTGGACCGCGCTCACGTCCAATACCTGTACCATGACGGTGACCTGTACTATTTCATGGATACAGACACGTTCGAGCAACGCGCCATGAATAAAGAAGACCTGGCCGAGGCGATTGACTATCTGAAGGATAACCTGGAGCTTGACATCCTGAGCTACGAGGGCGAGCCGATCGAGGTAGAGTTGCCCATCACCGTGGACCTGGAGGTCACGGCGACGGAACCGGGCTTCAAGGGCGATACCGCCACCGGCGGCACCAAGCCGGCGACGCTGGAAACGGGCCTCACCATCCAGGTGCCCCTGTTCATCGAGATCGGCGACGTGGTGCGGGTGGACACACGCTACGGCACCTACATCGAGCGCGCCTGAAGGACCTCTCGTGGAACTGGCGACCTTGCTGATCCTGCCGTGGCTGGCCGTCGTGCCGATCTACTTTTTGCGGCGCGTGCGCTTCCTGGCCGCCGCCTTATCCCTGGGTGTACTGACCTTGCAGGCCAGGGCCGTGCAGTCCATCTCCCTGGATCGGGGAACCACGTTTCTGGGACTGGAAATGGTCGTGGACCTGCCCAGCCGGGCCTTGTTGCTGCTGACGTTGGCGGCAACTGCTTTTCTGGTGATCCTGACCTGGCGGTCTGCTGGGGATGAGCTGTTGCCGGCCGTGGCCCCGGCCCTCGTCGCCCTGGCCGGGATGGCGTTGCTGGTGCAGTCTACGGTGGTGGCCGGCACCTGGCTCATCCTGCTGGCGATGGCCAGTATGCTGTTGGTGCCCCGGCCGGTCCTGGTGGGGAGCGCGGCCGCCCTCAAACCCCTGGCGGTAACAGCACCAGCCTTTGTCTGTTTCGTCCTGGTCGCCGGCTGGGAACAGACCTATCAGCTCAACCCGGATTTCACCTACCTCCCAGACCGCATGGCCGCTGTCTGGGGCCTGGCCTTTGCCGCGATCCTGGCGGTGGTGCCGTTTCACCTGGTGGTGCCAGACCTGGGACACGGGCGGATCACCGGCCTGGTCTACGCCCTGGCCCTGGTGGACGGCGTGGCGTTGATCCAGGTGCTGCGGCTGTTGGGCAGTCGGCCCTGGTTGCCACCGTTGGCGATCCCCTGGCTCCTGGCTATCGGCGCGATCACTGCCCTGGTGGGCGGGCTGCTGGCCCCGGGTCAGGACCGCCTGGGTCGAATCGTGGCCTATTCGGCCATCGCCGACCTGGGATTCCTGGTGGTGGGCGTGGGCACGGCCACGACCCTGGGCCTGACCGGCGTGGTCCTCCAGATGAGCAGTCGTATCCTGACCCTGAGCCTGCTGGCGGCCACGGTGGCCACGATTCGCCGGCACGCGCCGGATGATCGGCTGAGCGCGTTGGGCGGCCTGGCCCGGGCCTTGCCCTGGACCACCGGCGGCCTGGTCGTCGGCGCGTTGGCCATCGCCGGCCTGCCACCGACGCTGGGCTTTGTGGGCCGGCTTCTGATCCTGGAGGCCCTGTCGCCGACCGAGCAGTTGTTACGGGCTGGCCTGGTCGTCAGCATGGCTGGCGTGAGCCTGGCCTACGTGCGCGTTGGGGGCGCGTTATTCGGCGCTCCTCGACGCCCAACCGGCACGGTCTGGGGCGAGCCGGCAGCTATCCTGACCCTGGCCCTGGCCCTCGTCATGGTGGCCCTGGGCCTCTATCCCAACCCCTTGCTGGCGGCCGCCCAGGACGTCGTCCAGCGGCTGGCTTTCTTTAGCGGGACTTAGTGCTTCATGCGTTATGCGATCATCTCTGACATCCATGCCAACCTGGCCGCGTTTCAGGCCGTGTTGGAAGAACTGCGAGACGTGGACCGCATCTGGTGTTTGGGCGACATGGTGGGCTATGGGCCCAACCCTAACGAGTGCATCGAGTTGCTGCGCCGCCTGCCGCATATCGCGGTGGCCGGCAACCACGACTGGGCTGTCATCGGCGAACTCCCCCTCACCGACTTTAACGACGATGCCCGGTGGGTGTGTGAATGGACGCGCCAGCAGCTCACCCCAGACAACCTGGCCTATCTGGCCGAGTTGCCCACCACCATCGTCCAGGGCAATTTTACCCTGGTCCACGGCAGCCCCCGGGAGCCGGTGTGGGAATACCTGCTCTATCCCCGCACCGCGCAACAGAACTTTGCCCATTTCCAGACCGACTATTGCCTGGTGGGCCATACCCATGTCCCCACGGTTTTCCAGGGGCCCCTGCTGCTCGCCGAGCGGGTGGACGGGGCCGTCACCCGGCCGTTCCATCAGATGTTGACCGCGTTGGAACAGGGACGTACTGTCGGCACTGAGCTTCCCGAAGCCCTGGTCCGTCCCAATGAGCCGCTACACCTGGGCACACGACGACTCATCATCAACCCCGGCAGCGTGGGCCAGCCGCGTGATGGCAACCCCCAGGCCAGTTATGCTATCTATGATACGGAGCAGGGCACTATCGAGTACCATCGCGTGCCATACCCGGTGGAAAAGACCCAGGCCCAGATGGAGGCGATCGGCCTGTCCCAGCGGCTGATCGCCCGGCTGAGCCTGGGGTGGTGAAAGACGGAAGGCGGAAGGAGGAAGGCTTACCCTTGAGCGAAGCGAAAGGATGAAGAGTGCGGGAACCCGGCGCGGAACGGAGGCGTCTAATAGGTGCTCGTAATTGGGCGAATACCATTCAGAGGAGATGCGCCATGAAACACATGGGAATGCTGATGGGGTTACTGGTTGTGGCCGTCCTGGGAGTGGGGTGTTTGTCGCCAGCGGCGCTGGCTCCATCGCCGGCGGTTCCCACCCCCCTGGCACCCGCTCAACCGGAATTCGTCGCCAGGCAGGCAACGGGATCAGGGGGTGGGGAGGCTGATACCGGCGCCACCGGCGTCCAGCCCCTGATCATCAAGACCGCCGAATTGTCCCTGGTGGTGCCGGATACCAAAGCCGGCCTCAGCGACGTCACCCGCATCGCCGTCGAGGCCGGGGGGCACGTGACCAGCTCCAAGACCCAGAAGCAGGGGGACCGGCTCCTGGCAACCGTGGTCATCCGCGTCCCGGTCGCCTCCTTCGAGGCCGTCCTGGAGCAACTGCGCAAGCTGGGCGACGTGCAGGCCGATTCCGTCGGCGGTGAGGACGTAACGGCCGAGTACGTGGACCTGGAATCGCGCCTCAAGAACCTGGAGGCCGTCGAGAAGGAGCTATTGACCATCCTGACCGAGACCCGGGAAAAGGGCGGCAAGGCCGAGGACGTGCTGGCCGTCTACCGCGAGATCACGGCCATTCGGGGCGAGATCGAGACGATCAAGGGCCGCATGAAATACCTGACCGACCGGGCGGCCATGTCCACCGTCACCGTGCACCTGTCGCCTACGGTGCCAGAGACGCAAGTGGTGCCCAAGGGCTGGTATCCGGACCAGACGCTCAAGAACGCCCTCTCGGCCCTGGTGACACTGCTCCAGTTCCTCACTGACCTGGGCATCTGGCTGGCCGTGTTCTCTATATGCCTGATCCCGTTCGCCGTGGTGGCAGGTCTGGTGCTGCTCGCGGTCTACGTCCGGCGTCGCCGGGCCCGGCGGGCGGTACAGGGATAGCCTGGCGAAGGTTCCGAACCTTCGCCAGGCTCAGTAGATGGAAATTCAGGTTTTTCCCTCGTGCCCACGCTCCGCGTGGGCACGCAGCGGGATGAGACCGCCGTTTCGCCCCCACGCAGAGCGTGAGGGCGAGCAGCCGGCGGCAGGTTGCAAACCCGCCGCGAGCAGGGGACCATTCACGAAGGGAGGAAGCAACATGAGACGCAGCCAGTTGCTGACGGGCCTGCTGGTGCTGATCTTGTTGGGGTTGAGCGCCCAATGCCCGGCCCCGGCCGCCCCGACCGCGGCCCCAGGTGGGGATTTTGGCCGGGAAGCGCCATTGTCGCTGGGTACGCCGGCCGCCGCGCCCACCAAGGCGCCCGCGCCTATACAACCAACGCCAGCGCATCCCCTGCCCAAAGAGACCGGCGGCTACCCGGCCATCGGCGGCGGGGCGGAGGGAGGTATCGGCGGGGAAGGCGCAGGCATCCCCACCACCGCTCAGCCCATGATCGTCAAGACGGCTACGCTGTCCCTGGTGGTGCCGGACGTGGAGGGCAGCCTCGACAGCCTCACGCGCATCGCCGCCACCGCCGGCGGGTACATCGTCACGTCCCACACCCAGATGCGCAACGACCGGCTCTATGCCTCCGTTGTCATGCGCGTCCCGGTGAGCAGCTTTGAGGCGACCCTGGAGCGCGTGCGTGCCCTGGCCAAAGAGGTCCGCAGCTACCGGGTCGAGGGCACGGACGTGACGAGCGAATACGTGGACCTGGAATCGCGGTTGAAGCACCTGCAGGCTGTCGAGAAAGAGCTTCTGGCCATCATGACCGAGGTGCGGGAAAAGTCCGGCAACGCCGAAGAGGTGCTCAAGGTCTACGACCGGCTCCTGACCGTGCAGGCCGAGATCGAGACGGTCAAGGGGCGCATGAACTATCTGTCCAATCTGGCCGCTTTTTCCACCATCACGGTGGACCTGGAACAGGAAGTGGTGGAAACTCCCACTCCCACGCCGACGCCCACTGCCACACCTACCCCCACTCCCACGCCGGTAAGTTGGCAGCCAGACAGAACCCTGGACGAGGCCGTCTCCAGTTGGGTTGTCCTGATGCAACGGCTCATTGACCTGGGCATCTGGCTCTCCGTCTATTCCACCTGTCTGCTCCCCTTCCTGGTGATAGCCGGGGTGGTGCTGCTCGTGGTCTACATCCGGCGTCGCCAGGCCCGGCGAGCGGCGCCAAGATAGTTTCCCTCGTGCCCACGCTCCGCGTGGGCACGCAGCAGTTGCGCTTCCGTTTCGCCCCCACGCAGAGCGTGGGGGCGAGCCGCGAGGACCTGACGGGTCACCGGTTCAGCATGGGTATCTTGATCCCGTGCTCTCTGGCGCAGGCGATGGCCGCCTCGTAGCCGGCATCGGCGTGGCGCATGATGCCCAGGGCCGGGTCTATGGTGAGGACGCGCTCCAGACGGCGAGCGGCGGCCGGCGTCCCATCGGCCACGATGACCTGCCCGGCGTGCTGCGAATAGCCGATGCCCACCCCGCCGCCGTGGTGAAAACTCACCCAGGTGGCCCCGCCGGCCACGTTCGCCAGGGCATTCAGGACCGGCCAGTCGGAGATGGCATCAGAGCCATCCCTCATGCCCTCCGTCTCCCGGTTGGGTGAGGCCACTGAGCCGCAGTCCAGGTGGTCCCGGCCGATAACGATAGGGGCCTTGACGATGCCCTCGGCCACCAGGTTGTTGAAAGCCAGACCGGCCGTGGCCCGCTCACCGTAGCCCAGCCAGCAGATGCGCGACGGCAGGCCCTGGAACTTGACGCGCTGCTGGGCCAGACGAATCCAGCGGCACAGGTGTTCGTCGTCCGGGAATAGCTCCAGGATCGCCTCGTCGGTGCGGTAGATGTCCTCTGGGTCGCCGGAGAGAGCCACCCAACGGAAGGGGCCTTTGCCCTGGCAGAAGAGCGGGCGGATATAGGCTGGCACAAAGCCGGGGTAACTGAAGGCCTCCTTCACCCCCATATCGAAGGCGCGTTGGCGCAGGTTGTTGCCATAGTCAAAGACCACGGCGCCCCGGCGTTGGAACTCTAACATGGCCTCCACGTGCCGGGCCATGGAAGCTAGGCTGCGCCGTTGGTACTCGACTGGATCGCTATGGCGCAGGGCCACGGCGTCGGCCAGGCTCATCCCGTGGGGCACGTACATCAGCGGGTCGTGGGCGCAGGTCTGGTCGGTGACGATGTCTGGGGTGACGCCGCGCACCACGAGTTCGGGCAGCACGTCGGCGGCGTTGGCGATGAGGCCGATGCTCCGGGGTTCCTCGCGCGCTACCGCTTCCTCCACCAGCGTCATCGCTTCCTCCAGGTCGCTCACCACCAGGTCCAGGTAGCCGGTGTCCAGCCGACGTTGGGCGCGCCAGGGGTCCACCTCCACCACCAGGGCTACCCCCTCGTTCATGGTCACGGCCAGGGGTTGCGCGCCGCCCATCTCCCCCAGCCCGGCCGTGAGGACGAACCGGCCTTTGAGGGACGCGCCTTTCCCAAAGTGCTGTTCGGCAGCGGCGGCCAGGGTCTCATACGTGCCTTGCAGGATACCCTGCGTGCCGATGTAGATCCAACTGCCGGCTGTCATCTGGCCGTACATGATGAGACCCATCTGCTCCCATTGGTCAAAGTTCTCCTGCGTGGCCCAGTGGGGTACGATGTTGGAGTTGGCGATGAGGACCCGAGGGGCGTCCTCATGAGTGGTAACGACGCCCACCGGCTTGCCGGATTGGACCAGCAGGGTCTCGTCTGGCTCCAGGGCCTCCAGGGCGCGCAGGATAGCATCGAAGCATTCCCAGTTGCGGGCGGCCTTGCCCCGGCCGCCGTAGACGATGAGGTTCGCCGGGTCGCCGGCCACCTCCGGATCCAGGTTGTGCTGGATCATCCGCCAGGGAGCCTCGATGAGCCAGTTCTTGCAGTGCAGCGTGGTGCCCCGGGGGGCATGGACGGTACGGGTCATGGTTTCCTCCTTGTATCCTGCTCTGGCCCCGGTGGTTTCTCGAACGTTGTCTCACAGGCCAGGCAGGTAAAGCCTTTCTGCCCCTCTTCCACCACTATCCCCCCGCACGAGGGGCACTTGTGCGGGATGGGCCGCTTCCAACTTGTCCATTCGCACGCCGGATAGTTGCTGCAACCGTAAAATGTGCGTTTCTTGCGCGTGGTGCGCTCCACGATTTCACCACCGCATTGGGGACACTGGATGCCGATCTGGGAAGAAAAGCCTTTCGTATACCGGCACTGGGGGAACCCGGTACAGCCGTAGAACCGACCAAACCGCCCCAGCTTCAGGATCAGGGGTCGGCCACACTGAGGACAGACCTCCCCGGTGGGCTGGTCCGGGATGACGGCGGGGGGCATCTGCTGGCGGGCCTGCTGCAATGTCCTGGAGAAAGGTCCCCAAAAGTCGCGCAGCACCGGCACCCAGGGCCTCTCGCCGGCCGCGATCTCGTCTAGCTCCTCCTCCATGCGCGCGGTGAACCCATAGTCCATGATCTCTGGGAAATGGGCCAGGAGCAGGTCACAGACGAGGAAACCGATCTCGGTGGGCACGAAGCGCCGGTCGGCGCGGGTGACGTAGTAGCGGTCTTGCAGGATGGAGATGATGGGGGCATAAGTGCTGGGCCGACCGATGCCGTATTCCTCCAACGTCCGCACCAGGGTCGCGTCGGTGTAGCGCGGGGGTGGGGCGGTGAAATGCTGCTCTGGGATCAGGTTCAGCAGGTCCAACGGCTCGCCGGTCTCCAGAGGCGGCAGCCACTTGCCCTCCTCGTCGTCCGGCGGCGCATCATCGTCCCGGCCCTCGACGTACACGGCCATAAAGCCCTTGAACCTGACGCGGGTGCCGGTAGCCCGGAACAGGTAGGGGGGCTGCGACGCGCCCGGTGGCCCGGCCAGCACGTCCACGCTCACCGTGTCCAGCACGGCGGGGGTCATTTGTGAGGCCACGGCGCGCTGCCAGATGAGCTGGTAGAGCCGGAACTGTTCGCTGGTCAGGTATTGTTTGATGGCTGCCGGCGTGCGCCGGACACTGGTGGGCCGGATGGCCTCGTGGGCTTCCTGGGCCTTGGGGGTTTTAGTCTTGTAGACCGGCGGGGTGGGGGGCACATATTCTGGCCCACAGGTCTCGGTGACAAAGGCGCGAATCTCGGCCACGGCAGCCTCGGCCAGAGCCACGGAGTCAGTGCGCATGTAGGTGATGAGGCCCACCGGTCCCTCGCCCAGGCCCAGGTCAATGCCCTCGTATAGTTGCTGGGCCACGCGCATGGTGCGTCGGGCGTTAAACCCCAGCTTGCGGGAGGCCTCCTGTTGCATGGTGGAGGTGGTAAAAGGCGCGGCCGGGCTGCGTCGGCGTTCGCCCCGGCGCACGTCTGCCACGATATAGACAGCGGTTTGCAGCTCGTCCACCAGGGCCTGGGCCTCCTGGCCGCTGGCGATGGTGAACTTTTCGCCCCGGACCTCGAACAGGGTGGCCCGGAAGGAGCGAGGTGGGCGCCGCTCCTCCCGTTTAGCCAGGTCAGCCTCGATGCTCCAGTATTCCTGCGGCACAAAGGCGGCAATCTCGCGTTCCCGTTCCACGATGAGACGCAAGGCCACGCTCTGTACCCGGCCAGCAGACAGGCCGCGCCGCCCCATCTTGTCTCGCAGGAGCGGGCTGAGGGAATAGCCTACCAGCCGGTCCAGGATACGCCGGGCCTGCTGGGCGTTCACCAGCTTCATATCAATCTCGCGGGGGTGGGCAAAGGCGTGGGCCACGGCGTCGGGGGTGATCTCGTGAAAGACCACCCGGCGGGGCTGGGGCAGGCCCTTTTGGCCCAGGTTGAGGGCCTCCACCAGGTGCCAGGAGATGGCTTCCCCCTCGCGGTCCGGGTCGGTAGCCAGGTAGACCTCGGCGGCCCGGCGAGCCGCCTCCTTGAGCTGGTTGACCACCTCCTTCTTGTCGCTGGGGATCACATAATGAGGGGCAAAGTCATCGTCAATGCTCACCCCCAGGCGGTTTTTGGGCAGGTCACGGATATGGCCTATGCTGGCGCGGACCGTGTAATCCTGGCCCAGAAACCGTCCCACTGTACGAGCTTTGGTGGGGCTTTCCACGATCACGAGTTTTTTAGTCATGAATCGTAACTGCCTACCCTGAACCCTCCCGCAGGTTAGAAAGGGGCTGGCGACCGATGCAGCCGGACCTGGGCGCGCCTGCGGCGTCTGGTCTAATCATTGCGCCCAAACCTGCGGGAGGGTAGATAGTTTTGATTGTACCCTGCCAGGGCGTTTTCTGCAACCCTGTTTTGGGGGAGGGGCGGCGACCATCACGCAATACGTAACACGAGATCACGCCCCCCGCTTGACATCTGTATACAGGGCGATGATCTGGCGAGCAATGGTCCCCCAGTCGTAGGGGCAAACCGCCTGGGCCGCGCGCTCTCCCATACGCGCGCGTAAGGCAGGATCGCTCAACAGGCGGCAGAGCCGGTCGGCCAGGACCACCGGATCGCCCCGGGGCACCAGGAAACCGGTCTCGCCGTTGCGGATGGTATATTGCAACCCGCCCACGCGGGAGGCCACGACCGGCGTGCCGCAGCTCATCGCCTCGATAGCCACCATGCCAAAGCTCTCGTGGAAGCTGGGCACCGCACACACATCAGCGGCCGAATAATAGACCGGCAAAACCGTCTGGTCCTGCGCCCCAACGAATTCTACCTGATCCATCAGGTGCAAGGACCGGGCCAGCTCCCGCAGGTGCCCCAGTTCGTTGCCGTCCCGGGAGACATCACCGCCTACCACGACAAGGCGCAGGTCCGGCCGACAGCGGGCCAGGAAGGCCGCCGCGCGCAGCAAGATGTCAATGCCTTTAAGCGGCTCGATGCGGCCCACAAACAGCACCACGGCGTCTGCAGATCGCCAGCCCAGGCGCGCCCGACATTCGTCACGGGGCAGGGGTCGAAAAAGCTCCGTATCCAGTCCACAGGGGACCTCGACGATACGCTGCTCGTCGGCACCATAGAACCACACCATATGCGCTCGCTCGTCGGCGTTGGCAGCCACCAACCGATCGGCATGGGCCATGATATGCCGCTCGCAGTCAATGCGCTGCTCGCTCTCCAATTCATCTGGGCTGCGGGCCACCAGGTTCTTGACCTCGCCCAGGGTATGGAACATCTGCACCAGGGGCACTCCCCAGGTGACCTTGAGGTCCAGGCCGACCAGGCCGGAGAGCCAATAATGGCCGTGGAGCAGATCATATGAATAGCCTTGCTGGCGCACGAATTTTTTCAGGTTGCCAATGAACTCCGGTAGCAGGTCATAGATGGCCGCTTTGGGGACATAACGCACGCCGCCGGCCTCGATGTGGATCACCTGTGCGCCCTCGCCCAACGCCACGATCGGGGCCGTGGAATAGTCCACGCAGCGGGTAAACACGTCCACTTCCAGGCCCAACGCGCCCAAAGCCTGACTCAACTCGCGGACGTAGACGTTCATGCCCCCGGCGTCCTTCTCTCCCAGCCGGGCCAGAGGACAGCCGTGCACACTGATCATAGCGATACGCAAAGTACCATCCCATATATAAAAAGATTCCAGACGGTGCAGGCAGCCCACCCTGGCCTCTCCCGCAGGTTACAATTTGCGGGAGGGCAGGTCGTATCCCGCTCGTCTGAAATCCTGGCCTTACGCGATCAGGCGCGCGATAGCACCAGATGCATAACCCGGGTATCTTGTCCCCCCAGGTCATACTTGTACCGTTCGTCACCCCGCATAAAGTCGAAGGTTTGTATCCCGCTGGCGATGGCTTCGCGGATGATATAGGCCACCAACAGCACGCCAGGGCTGTAGCGCTGAAAGCGGAGGCTATAGGCCGAATTATAGAGGGCCAGGGTATTGTTGTATTTGAAGGATAGCGTGGTGGCAGCCAGGCGGCCATTGATGTCCAGGAAAGCCAGGTGCAGCCACTTTTCCATAAAGCAGACCCGGGCCAGGGCATGAAAGAATTCGGTCATTCGGGCATCCATAAAGCGGCCTTTGCGCCCCTCACTGGAGCGATGGAGGGTGATAAAGTCATCCACGTCATCGGCCAGGGCGGCGATGTCATGGGTGACGCGCATCCGCACCTCTGCCTCTTGTTCCAGCCGCCGCATCTTGCGGCGCAACTCGTGGCGGTTCTTCTTGCCCAACAGGGCCAGATAGTCATCCCAGGTCTTGGGTAATTGGAACAGCGGGCAGACATCCTCAACGTTCTCAACCAAGTCATAGCCGCGTTCCGCAGCCAACCGGGCCAGAGCTGGCCGGGTCGGCGAGGCTTCGGGCAGGGCATGTAGATCGAGGGTGCGCCACTCGACGGTATCCAACACGGCGGCCCAGACCGCTGGCACGTGCACCGGCTCTGCAATCACATCCAGGTAATCCGCCACATCGGTGCCACCGACGAGTTGCAAGGTTTGCGCCGCCGGATCGCCTTCCAGCCCGACCAGTGGCACGATGCCCAGCAGTTGCCGGCCCTCGTATACCAGGCAGAGCCGTAGCTTGCGATCCTCACCGAAACAGCGCCACCAGGTCTCTTGCCATTGCCAGGTATTAAAGATCGTATTTGTTGCACTACGTTGCAGCAGGTCGTTCCAGACTCGCTTTAGCGGATCAAAGGCCTCAGGCGAAGTCAAGACCTTAACGTTCATTGCGCCTCCAGACCTGGATATGGTAGACTGTTCCTATGTATTCACTACCGGACACTTTTCAATCACGAATGATGCGAATGGACGAATGGCACGAATTGGTATGAAAAACATTCGTGAGATGTAACTGCCTACCCTCCCGCAGGTTTGGGCGCAATGACCAGACCAGAGCGCGCCCAGATGACCGGCTGCATCGTTCGCCAGCCCCTTTCTAACCTGCGGGAGGGTTCAGGGTAG
>DAOTYG010000150.1:0-7529 GCA_034435155.1 Anaerolineae bacterium
GCTACCCGACCCTTTCGCTATACCCTGTTCGGTCTGCTCTACTTTGCGCAAGGCTCTATCCTGAGCTATTTTACGGCCCTGAATGCCCTTTACCTGCTCTCCCGGGGGCGCACCATGAGCGATGCCGGGGTCTTTGCCGCCATCGCCCTCACGCCGTTCGTCATCAAGATCTTCCTGGGGATGCTGAGCGACAAGGTGAACCTGCTGGGTCGGGGACATCGCAAGCCATATATCGTCATCGGCATGCTGACCCAGGCGGTGTGCCTGTTCCTCGCCCCGTTCATTGACCCCGGGCCGTACCTGGAGCTGTTCGCCCTGTTGGCTTTCATCCTGATGACCGGCATGGCCCTGTATGATACCTGCACCGATGGCCTGGCCCTGGATACCACGCCCACGGCGGAGGAAGGGACGGTGCAGGGGATCATGGTGGGCGGCCGGGCGTTGGGTGTGGTGGGCGTGTCGGCCATCATCGGGCTGGTGGCGCAGCAACTCTCGTGGATGGCGGCGTTCTGGCTGCTGGGCCTCATCACCCTGCTGCCGTTGCCCCTGGCTTTCCTGGTGCATGAGCCGGCGCGCCAGCCGGACCAGACCTTCCAGTGGGGAGCCTTTCGCGCCTTTGGCCGGCGTCACGTGCTGGCCCTGGCCGCATTGGGCGCGCTCTATTCCCTCATCATCAACGGGGCTAATGAGCTGGTCAACCCCTTCCTGCAAAACGAATACCGGATTGACCTGACGGCGGCTGGCCTGTTCACCACGCTCTGGGGGATCGGGATGGTTTTGGGCGGGCTGGTCGGCGGTTGGCTGACAGACCGCATCGGCCAGCAACGGTCTGTCCTGGCCGCGCTCGTCGTGTCCCTGGTGGCGATCCTGGCTTTGTCGGCGATCACCGGCCCCACGCTGGCCTGGCCCATCGTCCTGGTCTTTGGTATCGCTTTTGGCTACTATGAGACGGTCTACTTTGCCGTCTCGATGGACGTCACGGACTCGCGCATCGCCGCCTCTATGTTTGCCATCCTCATGGCCGTGGCTAACATCGGCACCGGGATCGGGTTGGGGGTGAGCGGGGTGCTGGCAGATACGGTGGGCTATCGCTGGACGTTCGTCGTCATCGCCCTGCTGAACCTGCTGGCGCTGCCGCTATTGCCGGTCATCTTCCGCCGCCGAACGGAAGCATGATGCGTCATTCGTCATGCGTCACCGAGACTGACCTTTGACGTGGGGAGTGTTCCTTCTTGATTCGTTGGATGCGCACTGCGCTCGGCCGGTTATTGGAACTGGACCGGCCCGCGCCGCTCCGCCCGGAAGCCGAGATCGCCGCCGAGGTGGAGCGGAATTATCGGTGGAACTTTGCCGTCAACCTGCTGGATGGGGCCAGCTTTTGGTTTGGGGCCAGCTTTATGTCCTCGGCCACCATCGTGCCGCTGTTCATCAGCAAGCTCACGCCGAATCCCCTGGCCCTGGGGCTGGCCGCCGTCATCGCCCAGGGGACATGGTATCTGCCGCAGCTCTTCACCGCCAACGCGGTGGAACGACTGGCCCGCAAAAAGCCGGTGGTGGTCAACCTGGGCTTCTTCACGGAGCGGTTGCCGCTGCTGGTGCTGGTGCTGGCGGCCCTGGTGGCCGACATGGCCCCCTTTCTGGCGTTAGCCTTGTTCTTCGTCGGCCTGACCTGGCACGGCCTGGGGGCAGGGGTCGTGGCGACGGCCTGGCAAGACCTCATCGCCCGCTGCTTTCCGGTCAACCGGCGGGGCCGTTTTTTCGGCACCACCATGTTCGTCGGCATCGGCATGGGAGCGGCGGGTGCAGTCCTCAGCACCTGGCTTCTGGAGGTCCTGGCTTTCCCTGCCAGCTTTGTGGTCCTCTTTGCCCTGGCCACCGCCGGGATCACCCTCAGTTGGGTCTTTATTGCCCTGACGCGCGAGCCGGTCCAGGCGGTCACGACGCCCCGGCAGGACAACCGCCAGTTCTGGGCCGGGCTGCCGGCTATCTTGCGCCAGGACCGTAACTTTCGCCGCTTCCTGCTGGCGCGGCTGTTGCAGGCCGGGGGTGGGATGGGCCTGGGGTTTGTCACCGTGGCGGCTGTACAACGCTGGCAGGTGCCAGATAGTACCGTGGGCCTCTATACGGCGGCGATGTTGGGGGGGCAGACGGCCGGGAATCTGGCCTTTGGTTTCCTGGCGGACCGCTATGGGCACAAGCTATCGCTAGAGATCGCTGGCCTGTCCACCACCCTGGCCTTTGCCATCGCCTGGCTGGCGCCGGCGGCTGCCTGGTATTTCGTGGCCTTTGCCCTGTTGGGCCTCAGCGCCGGGGCCGGGATCGTCTCCGGCATCCTGGTAGTGTTCGAGTTCGGCGACCCGGCGCGGCGGCCCACCTACGTGGGCCTGGTGAACACCGGCCTGGGCCTGGTGAACATGGTGGCACCCTTGGCGGGGGCCGGGCTGGCCGGCATCAGCTACAACCTGCTCTTTGCCCTGTGTGCCAGCATCAACCTGATGGCCCTGGCGGCTCTGCGCTGGTGGGTCCAGGAGCCGCGCTGGGCGAACAGCCCGTCGCCAACGTGACGGCCGCCCTTTCCCTGAATTTGATCCAGTCGCCGCAATCCGCAATTCACAATCCACAATCTGGAGGCTGACATGTCGCAGAACGCCCTGAGCAAACCCGCACCGATCCGGCTCACGTTGAGCTACAAGTTCATCTGGGGGATCGCGGCCCTGGGCACGTCCCTCATCTCCGGCACCTACGCCGCCCTGCTGCCCATCTTTTACCAGGACTATCTGGGCTTGCAGGCGGGGTGGATCACCGTGGCCTCGACCATCTATGCCGTGTGGAATGCTATCAACGACCCGCTGTTTGGCTACATCACCGATAGCACCCGCTCCAAACGCGGCCGGCGCATCCCGTATATGCGCTACACGGCCCCATTCCTGGCGTTAACCTTCATCCTGGTCTGGTTCGCGCCGCCCAAGGCCGGCCAGGAGGTCTTGTTCCTGTGGATGCTGGTGACCATGCTCCTGTACGACACCGCCTATACTATCATCGGCCTGGTCTATTCGGCCCTGTTGCCGGAGGTGACCGAATCGGACGCGGAACGGAACGGGCTACAGATCTCGGCTTCCCTCTTTGGGCTGCTGGGGATGATCCTGGGGTTCCTCATCCCCGACTTTTTCCGGCCCAAGGCGGGCACGTCGCCTTCCTTCCTGCCGTTACAGGTCTCGATGGTCGTGGTGGGGGTGCTCTGCGCAACGTTCATCATCATCACGACCCTCAAGGTCAGGGAGCGGCCGGAGTTCTACCTGGTGGACAAGCCATTGGGCTTTATCGAGATGCTCCGGTATACCTTCACCAGTCGCTCGTTCCTGGTCCTGGTGGCCGCCAATTTTATGTCTATCCTGATGAGTTCGCTGGTCATCGGGGCGATGTTTTACCTGGCCGACTATGTGCTTCAGATGAGCACGACCATCCTCCTGGTGTGCGTGTTCGTGCCGTTGATCGCCGGGGTGCCGGTGACGACGCTGATCCGGCGGCGACTGGGGGTGGTGGGGGCGCAACAGTTTCTCCTGCTGATCGCCGGGGTGGCCCTGGTGCTCGTCGTGGTGGTGCCGACACCGCTGATCCTGATCTGCCTGGCCGTGGCCGGCTTTGGCCTGGCCGGGCCGCAGACGTTGACCAACGTGCTCTTTGCTCAGGTGGCCGACGAGGATGAACTGCGCTCCGGCGTCCGGCGCGAGGGGGCGTTCTTTGGGGTCAATGCCCTGCTGACCAAGCCGGCCCAGTCCGTGGCCCTGTCCCTCATCGCTCTCATCCTGGCGGCCACGGGCTTTATCACGCGGGAGCAGAACCTGGGGCAGATCTGCCTGAACCAGCCCGAGCTGGCCATCCTGGGCATCAAGGCCATCGTGGGCCTGATCCCCGGCCTGGCGATGATCGCCGGGGCCATCATCCTGATCTGGTATCCGCTGCGGGGTACATATCTGAAAAAGGTACAGGACCAGGTTTTGGAATTGCACGCCCGGAAGCACGCGCAGCTCGAGCAGGGCTGAATCTGAAACGCCTGGTGTGAGATATGGCGGTTGAAACCGCTACGCCACCTCCGACCTGGATTCATCCACTGCCTGGGCCGCCGCTTCCAGGGCCGCAATGCATTCCTCCAATCTTCGGCGCGTGTCGGCGTTGGCCACAGCGGGCAGCCGGTCCCGGGCCTCGCGGCAACGCTCCCGGGCCTGCCGGGCCAGGATGGGGTCATCCCGCCGGGCGCGCCGAAGCAGGTAATATGCCTGCCGCAAGGCCAGCTCGATGGTGCTCGTGGTGTCAGTCTGGAGCTTGCCGGCCAGGTCGGTGTAACGCTCGTAGAGGTCCTGGGCCGCGTCCAGCAGACCCAGGTCCAACAGGGTCAGCGTTGGCGAATAGACCAGGTCCAGGCCGGCGACCGGGTCTGGCGGGGCTGGCTGGAGGGCGGCCCCGGCCAGGCCCAGGCAGACGTAGGCCCGCCGGGTGCTGACGTCTTCCACCTGGGCCGCTGCCAGGGCCTGGGCAAAGGGTTGCCCGGCCAATGCCCCGCTGAAGGTCTGGAGGGCCATCTCGCGGGCTGGCTCGCTCTCTGGGCTCCAGAGGGGGGCAATAAAGGCCCTGGCCCCGGCGCGCAGCAGCCCCGGCCCCAGGCCCAGCCAGGACATGTAGCCGTGGTTAAAGACCAGCGGCCCCCACAGCAGATCAGTATTCATCTCCAGTTCCAGGTCCAGTACCTCACGCGGCTGGTTTGGCCCGGCCCATAGGACCACACTGCGAGGCGTGCCCTGCGTGTGCAACAGGACAGCCGCCACGGGCAGAAACCGGGCGTGCATCTGCAACACCGCCGGGCTGGCCTGGCTATCGCGCAGATAGACCACGGCGCGTCCCGGCCCATCCAACCGATCTGTAAAAACTGTGCCGGGCAATGGGTCCAGAAAACCGGCATCGAGGACCTCTGCCAGGACCAACGGTGGGTCGGTGATAGCCTGGTTCAACACCCCACGCAGCACCATAAGCGGTGCTTCCAAGACCAGATGGCCGATAGCCTTGTCTTGCCAGCCTTCCACGAAAGTATAGGGCACGCCGGGTGTATAGACGGTCACCCGGCGGGCGCGCCGGGCCTTTTTGCGGATCGTATTGCTCACGCGGCTGGTGGCAATGCGTTCCAGAACCCCCAGGTCCTGTTGCCAATCCTCCTCTCTGTAGCGAAAGTCCGTCCCGATACCGGCCTCCCGCGCCCGCTCGTATTGCGATAACATCTGGATATAGAGGGCCGGCGCATAGGGGGTGCCCATCGCGCGGGGTAGCTCCAGGGTGGCGACACCCTGGGCCAGTTGGCGCAGCCGGGCATCCACGGTCTGGTCCTGCAGGAAGGCCTGTTTGTGCTCCGAGATGTAGCGGAAGGCTTCGCCCGCGGAGCGGGCCAACACCTCTTTCTCGATATTCTCCTGAATCAGACCCAACTGGCCCATGAACTGGTCTGGCGCACTGACCGGGTGGACATAGAGAGGCCGGTCGGCGTGGTGGGCATAGAGGGCCAGGCTCAAAGACCCCACGCTGCCATCAGCCTCCACCACCACGATCTCTTCGGCCCCTTCGCGGTTCTGGTTGACCTGGTTCATGGCGGCTTCCAGTTGGTTTTCGGACCCGGCGCGGCCCCGGGGCGACAGGGGCTTGCCCAAGTCTAACGCACGCATCACCCCCAGCGGGTAGAAACGGGGATCATCCGGGATGGTGAACCGGCCAGGCGGCCGCCCGCCGACCAGGGCTTCCCAGGCGCGCGTCGCCAGGTCGTCCAGGTTCTGGTAGTGGATCACCGTGACGCGCGCGTCTGGTGGATAGGCTGGTATTTCCTCCAGCCTATCCCAGAGCAGGAGGTACTTGTGGGCCTGGGGGGGTAACGCGGCGATGATCGGTGGCGGGTAGGGATAAAGTATGGCGATGCGCTGGGCTGCCGGGTCCAGGGGCGGGGCCACGGCTGCAATGAGCCGGAGCAGGCGTTGCCAGTGGCGAGACCAGGACGCAAAGCCGAGTACCTGATCCTGGAGCGCAGAGACCTCTTCCAGCAGGGTCTGATGGCGTTCAGTCAGGTCGGCCAGGACTTGCTGATTGGCCGCGCTCCCTGTGGGCAAGACCACGCCACCCGATCCGCCACCTAACCCGGCTGCCTGGCGTTGAATGGCTTGCTCAACCTGGCGCAACTCGGCCAACAACTCCTTGAGTTTCTCGTTGCCGGCCTGGAACTCTTCCGCCGCCGCCGGGGGCAGGGACAGGTCGAGTACCGGGATATAGCGTCGGTCAGCCGGAGCCTGCCGGGTACAGGTAGCGACGACGGCTGCTTCGCGCATCTGAGTCGGCGTGCAGAGGATAACGGTGTTCGCCACCGGGTAGGCGGGCCGGTTTTCCACCCAGACCTCCACCTGCGAGTCCCCCGCCGGCAGATCAAGGCGCACGGTGCCCGGTGGCTCCACGGTCAAGGGGTAGATTGTGCGCAGGCGCACCACACCCTGGTTGTGAAAGGCCACGACCTGATCGCCCCGGGTTTCCAGGTGACAACCGGCCGGGAAGGTGATCCGCCAGGTGGTGGGCCGTTCCAGGTGCAGGGAGATCATGGCCCGGCCCAGGATCAGGTCCACATCGCCCAGGCCGCCACCCTGTTGCCACCGCCCTTGAAAGACCTGGAGCGTGCGCCGGCCGCCGGCCAGGGTTTGGGTGGCTTCATGGCCGGTGGCCGGGTCCAGGCCCAGCCGTTCGGCATCCAGGCCCAGGGCAGTACCCTCGATAGGGAAGACCGGCAGGGGCCGGCTGAAGGCATCAGGGGCCGTGTCCAGGGCTTCACGTATTGCAATGCGCGTGCGGTGCCGGCCGACAACGACTCTACACCACAAGCCATGCTCGTCGAACTCAAATCCCACGCCATAGGGAGAACCGATGATGGTCATTTTACACTCCAGGATACAGGATGCAGGATACAGGATGCAGGATACAGGATTTTGTGGGGCTATTATAGCACATTTGGGGCGAGTTGTGGGGGTGAGGATTGGGGAGCGTATTGTCCTCAGCGTGATACGCTCATCTCTTCTGGCTGACATCCGGGCATAACTTCTGTCAGGGAGGGATAAGTGGGAGAAAGCCTTTCTGGGGGTTTTTGCGGCGGCGAAGCCGCCGCAAAAACCCCCTATGAGGCAGTCTTTCCCCTTCCCGAAGGGACGCGAAGAGGGGCGGGGGGCGGTGCCCTCGTGCGTTTAATTTACGCATGGATGTCAGCTTCTGGCGGTTGTCAATGGGCGGGAGGTGGTTTATAATGTGATTCGAGCCTTCAGGTGGGCTATTGGTATTCGCCGGCTGAAGCCTCCAATTCGGGTAGTTCAAAGTCCGGGTAACTGCTCACCTGCCCTCGCGTTCAAGTGTCATTCTGAGGCGCGAAGCGCCGAAGCCTGCCCTGAGCGAAGCCGAAGGGAATCCCGCACTTACAGGTCAGAAACGTGACTCTTCGCGCCCCTTCGCTCCGCGAAGGA
>DAOTYG010000151.1:0-1707 GCA_034435155.1 Anaerolineae bacterium
CCCCCACCCACCCCGGTGCCCTATCAGGTGGGCTTCAAGGGGGCACTCCCGGACTGCACCCAGGTCCGGATCGAGGGCTGGGTGCGTGACACTAATGGCTTTACCATCCCCGGCGTCGCCGTACACGTCTGGAGTGACCGGGGGCACGATGCCACCCTGGTAACCGATAACACCGGCCATTATGAGATCTTCTTCCTCGGCCCGGCGATAGACTACCAGGGCTGGTGGCATGTCCAGGTCGTGGAAAACGGCCGACCAGCCTCCCCTATCGAAAGGCTGCCCATCTCCGCTGATTGCATCAATGCCTACCAGAAATATCGGGTAGACTGGGTGCGCATCCGCTGAGCGGGTTCCCCCGAATCAAGGGGCTGCCATCAGCCGCTGTTCACAGGAGGTCACCCAGCCTTTTGTCCACAGCGACCTTGAGGTCAATCCAACCTCAACAACCGTCAATGCCTTGACAGGCTACACAATATGTAGTAGTATGCTAATATAAGAATACCATATCTGGCAATGCCAGTACCGATGCGGGACTATAATACTATTGACATCACCCCCAAAGCGTGATACAATGAGCCCGGTCACTGCCGGGCGTGGTAGCCCCAAAGTGCCCGTAAATGCTCACCCTGCCCCAGGTTGGGGCGCGATGGCCAGACCGGACGTCGTGGGCGTGCCCCACTGACCGGCTGTATCAGTTGCCAGCCTCTTCCTGACCTGGGGGAGGGTTCAGGGCAGGAAGTCACAGGTGCCCTCTGAAAAGGCAGCTCTTGCCGGGAGGTTAGTCAGGAAATGGAAAAGCCCAAGCCGGCCCGACTGGCTGACGCCGGGTGGCTCTTGTTGATGGGCCTGTTGCTGGCGTTGGGGGTGGCGCTGCTCGGGGGCGCAGCGTCAGGCTGGGCCATGCAGTTGCCCACGCCGACCCCGGCCCCGGCTATCCTCCTCAACCCCACGAGCGGCCCCAGTGGGACCCGGGTCCTGGTCCGGGGCTATACCTTCACCCCGAACGATGTGGTGCTCCTCACCTGGGACGGCCACGTGATCACCCCCACCCTGCCGGCCCGGGTGGTGGTGGACACCAGCGGGCAGTTCCAGGCCTATTTTTACGCGCCCACAGATGACCCTGGTGGGCATACCATTACCGCCGGCACTGCCCACCACACCGCCTCGGCTATCTTTACCATCGCCACGCCAGGCGGGGCCGCGCAAACCACCGGCACGCCAGAGCCGACGCCGCGCCCTTCGCCCACACCCGGCCCGGCTATTATCCTGACCCCCAACCAGGGACCGCCGGGCACGCGCGTGTTTATCCAGGGTTATAACTTTACTCCTAACCGCTCTGTCTTTCTCAAGTGGGACGGTGTGGAAGGCCGCATCAATCCAGAAACGCCCATTACGGTATTACCCAATGGCTACTTTGAGGGTTATTTCCGCGTGCCGAATGATGCCACCTATGGGGTTCATCAAGTGGAAGCCGATGATCGCACGCGTTCCGCAGCCGCACCTTTTAACGTGATCCAGGCCACGCCCACGCCCACCTTCACGCCGTCGCCCACATTCACGCCCGCCCCCACGGCCACGACCGGGCCGACGAACACGCCCACTATGTCGCCCACGGTGACGCCCACGCCCAGCCCGACGCCCACCTGGATCCCCCTGACTCCGGGGGCTACCTGGGTTCCGCCCACCTCCACCCGGATCGTCTATCCC
>DAOTYG010000152.1:0-5942 GCA_034435155.1 Anaerolineae bacterium
TATCATACCTCCGCAAAGGTGTTGTGGAACGTCACTATTGTATTCTACCCGGCGGGAGTAGCGCAACGGGGATCCAGCGAACAAACAAGTATCTTGGCAGCAGAACATCACGGCACAAAAAAGATATCGGTAAAAGTCAGCAGGTGTGTCCACGCAGGTGGATGCCCGGCTGCCAGCCCTTTAGGGGCGATTTCAATCAAGGCGATGCTCACCGCTTGCCAGTACCCCCTCATCTTTGTCAGTGCCTTCCCTGATTTCGCCGGGTTCCGCCAACACTTTAAAGAGATTGCCTGGGAAACCGGGGTCTGGATCGCCGAGATGCCAGATCAAAGGTAACGCTCTGGAAGCGAGAAACCGATGCCTCCCCTGATCGTCGGCCTGGCCGGGGGAACCGGCTCCGGCAAGAGCACGCTGGTCCAAAAAATCCTGGAGTTGCTGGCTGGCAAGTCGCTAATCGTCATCGAGCAGGATAACTATTACAAGGCTAACAGCCACCTGTCCTTTGAGGAACGCCAGCGCATCAACTACGACCATCCCTCGGCGTTGGACAACGACTTGCTCATCGAGCACTTGCGAATGTTGCGGGCCGGCCAGCCCATCGAGAAACCGCAGTACGACTTTACGACCCACACCCGGCGACCCCAGACCGTCCATGTGGAACCGGCCGACGTCATCATCGTCGAGGGTATCCTGGTGCTGGAGAATCCCCAACTCCGCGAGATGATGGATTTGAAGTTGTTTGTGGATACCGACCCGGATGTGCGGTTCATCCGGCGGCTGGAACGAGACATCCGGGAACGGGGCCGGACGATGGAGTCCGTCATCAGCCAGTATCTCACCACCGTGCGCCCCATGCACCTCCAGTTCGTTGAACCGTCCAAACGCTACGCTGATGTGATCATCCCGGAAGGTGGTCTTAACGAGCAGGCCACCCAGATGATCGCGGCCCGCCTGCGAGCCATCCTGGCGGAGGGGAGAGGATAGTGAACGAGGATATGACCAAACCACCCTTTGAGATCGGGCACTATCGGCCCATCTATCTGTGGGCCGGGCCGGGCACCATCCGTATGAACAAGCTCAAGTTCATGGACGTGGCGGTGGATGAGGCCGTTCACCATGAGGCCCATACCCCGGCCGGGGCCAGGCGGGTCCTGGAGATAGTGCGTTGCAATTGGGTTCACCTCATGTATGACTGGGGTTTCCCGCCGGAGATCGAGCAGGAGGATTGGGACTCGTTCGCCCAGGCAGTCCGGGCCTATCACGAGCAGGGTAGCCCGGTGTTCGCCTACATCCAGACCTCCAACTGCGTCTATGCCGGCAGTTTCCGCGACCGGGACTGGTATGCTCTGGACCCGCGCGGTCGCCGGATCACCTATTTCACCTACGGCGGCCGCTTTATGGTCTGCTTTGACCACCCGGCCTGGCGGCAGCACCTCCAGGACCTCATCCGGGGGGCCATCGAACGGGGGGCCGATGGTATCTTTTTCGACAATCTGTTCCAGGGAGGGCAGCCGCTATCCTTTCTGGGCGCCTGGCTGGGCTATACCGGTTGCCACTGCCCGGCCTGCCAGCAACGCTATCGGACTGAGATGGGGACATCCATCCCGACCCAGCTCCGGCCCGGCGACCCGGAACTCGCCCGCTATCTGCGATGGCGGGCGGACCAGGTGACGCGCCTGGTGCGCGACATGGCCGCCTACGCCCGCGCGTTGCGCCCCGGCATCCCCATCAGCGCCAACGATTTCGACCCCATCCTGCGCGATTCGTATCTCATCTACGGCATTGACCTGGCGGCCCTGGCCCAGGTGCAGGATGTGACCATGATCGAAAACTTTGGGCTGGTGCGCTGGGAGGAAGGACCACCGCCGATCCTGGTCAACAACGCCCTGAACATCCACACGGCCCAGGCCATCATCGGCGAGGCCGCACACCTGAGTATGCTCTCCTACGACGTGGGCATCGGGTTCGACCCGGTCTATCCACCTCGTCGTTACCGGCAGGGCATCGCCGAGGCCGCAGCCGGTGGGGCCAGCATGACCACGAAAGGCACCGAGTACCACGATGGGACCCAAATGACCCTCCTCACGGCCGGGGAATACGAGCCGGTGCAGCGCGTATTGGGGACGGTCCATACCTGGCTGGAAGCACAGGCCGACCTGTTCGCCGCCGGCCGGGGGAACGCCGCCCCGGTGGCGCTGCTCTACCCCGGCGAGGCCCTCTGGCTGGACTGGCATCGCCTGGCCCCGGTCTATTTCGGCGCCGGGCAGGCTCTCACCCTGGCCGGCATCCCCTGGCGCGTGGTGCGGCCCGGCGAGGCGCTGGCTGGCCTGCGCGCGGTCCTGGTCTTTGACGAGGCCGGGCGGCAGGCCCTGGCCAGTGCCGCTACCAGAGTCATCATGGTGCCCGAGTTGCCCGGCTGGTCATTCCCCGCGCCGTCCCTGGTGGCCCGCCACGACCGGGTCCGCGGCCTGGTCACGCCCCTGGTGCGCCTGGCCCTGCAAACCTACAGCGACCTCAAGCTGGCGCGCTGGGCGATGGACCGCCTGGGGCTGCAAAAGGTCGTCACCCAGACCCCGCTCTATCGTGTGCCGGCCGAGAGTCAGCGCCAGGCACTCCTGAGCGCGTTGCCCACCGATCTATACCCCCGTTTGCAGGCCCCCCAGCCGGCCCTCATCGAAGTCTGGCAGACGCCGGAAACCATCCAGGTCCACCTGGTCAACTATGCCGGGCAGCCGCAGACCGTGCAGGTGCGATTCCCGGCCCCGGTCACCGCGCGCGCCGTCTCACCGGACGGTCCAGACGAAACCGGCTATGCCGGCGAGTGCCTGGAGGTTTCTCTGGACGTGTATAAAATCCTGCTCATCCCCCGTTCAAGCACGTGATTGAAATCCACGACCTCTGCTATACCTATGAGCGGCCTGGTTCGGCCCCTGTCCCGGCCCTCAGCGCGGTGAGCCTGACCATAGCCCCGGCCGAGTTTGTCGCTGTGGTGGGGGCCAACGGCTCCGGCAAGACCACCCTGGCCCGGCACCTCAATGCCTTGCTGGTGCCGACCCGGGGCCGGGTCCGCGTGGCCGGGCTGGATACCGCCGACCGGGCCTGCTGGCCGGCCATCCGCTCTCAGGTGGCCCTGGTCTTTCAGCGGCCAGAGGACCAGATCGTGGCGACGACGGTGGAAGACGACGTGGCTTTTGGCCCTCAGAACCTGGGGTTGCCGACGGACGAGATCGAGGGCCGGGTGCGTTGGGCGCTGGACACCGTGGGGCTGTGGGACCTGCGTCACCGCCCGCCGCATCTGCTCTCCGCCGGACAACAGCAGCGTGTTGCCATCGCCGGGGCTTTGGCGATGCGGCCGCGTTGCCTGGTGCTGGACGAGGCCACAGCCATGCTGGACCCGGTCGGTCGCCAGGAGGTGTTGGAGTTGCTGGGCCGGCTCCACGCCGGCGGTATGATCGTCATTCTCATCACTCACTGGATGCGTGAGGCTGCCCAGGCCGGGCGCGTCGTCGCCCTGAGCGAAGGCCGGGTGGCCTATGATGGGTCGCCACGCCAACTCTTTGCCGATGAGGGTCGGCTGACTGAGTTGGGCCTGGAACCGCCGCCGCTGACGGCCCTGGCCGTCGGCCTGGCCCGGCGGTGGTCAGATTTCCCAGCGGACCTGTTGACCCTGGACGAATTGACCGCCGCTCTGGTGCCCCGGTTGCCCCGGGGGACGCTGCCTCCACCGGCCCCCGGCTCACCAGACCTTCCTGACACCTGGCCCCTGGTCACCGTTCGCGGGCTAGGTCATACCTACCTGGCTGGCACCCCCCTGGCCGTGGTCGCCCTGGCTGGAGTGGAGCTGGCGGTGTATGAGGGAGAGGTGGTAGCCTTGCTGGGACCAACCGGCTCTGGCAAGTCCACCCTCCTGCAGCACATCGCCGGTCTCCTGCGGCCCACGAGCGGGCAGGTGTATATCGCCGGGCGAGATGTCAACGACCCGGCCACCAGCCGGCGTTTCCTGCGGGAACAGGTGGGCATGTTATTCCAGCGGTCAGAGGAACAACTCTTCGCAGCCTACGTCGGGGACGACGTGGCCTTTGGCCCCCGGCAACTCGGTCTGGAGCGAGAGGCCGTCCGCGAACGGGTGTCGTGGGCCATGAAGGTGGTGGGGCTACCATTCCTGGCCTACAAGGACCGCTTCACTCAGAGCCTGTCCAGTGGTGAGCAGCGCAAGGCCGCGCTGGCCGGTGTGCTGGCCCTGCGGCCCCGGGTGTTGCTCCTGGACGAACCGACTGCTGGATTGGACCCGTCGGGGCGACGAACTCTGCTCGCCACCCTCCAGCACCTGAACAAATGCGAGGGGGTCACGCTGGTCATCGCCACCCACGCTATGGAGGATGTCGCTATCCTGGCCCGGCGTGCCTATGTGCTGAACCAGGGGCAGGTCGTGGCCCACGGCACACCGCGCCAACTGTTCCAGGAACCAGAGCGGTTGGCGACCTGGGGGCTGGAGATGCCGGCGATCACAGCCCTGATGCACCGGCTACGGGCTGCCGGTGCCGCCGTCCCGACGGATCTCTTGACGGCCGGGGAAGCGCTCAGCATATTTGCTCAGATTGCCTGCCCTCCCGCAGGTTCATCTAACCTGCGGGAGGGTGCAGGGCAGGACAATGAAAGCGGCTGACGGTTGAAACCGCGCCGGTCGCCCTGCGGCGACTGGCGCAGGCAGGCCGTGACTTTAGCCAGGTTATCATGGACGACGCGCTCAATCTACCTGACAGTTACCGTTCTGGTTTTGTGGCCCTCCTGGGCCGGCCCAACGTGGGCAAGTCCACTCTGCTCAACGCGCTATTGGGTGAAAAGATCGCCATCGTCACCCCCAGGCCACAGACCACGCGGACGCGCATCCTGGGCGTGTTGACCCGGCCAGAGGCGCAGGTGATCTTGCTGGATACGCCGGGCTGGCACCGGCCCCGCCACAAACTGGGCGAGTATATGGTGAGCGAGGTGCGCCGGGCCGTGCCGGATGCTGACTTGCTCTTGTTCCTGGTTGATCTGACCGGACCACCGAACGACGAGGACCGCTCCCTGGTCGGGCTGTTGCGCGGCGCCACAGCCCCGATCCTGCTGGTGGGCAACAAGGCCGATTTACTGCCCGAGCGCTCGCCTGACGTGGCCCTGGAGCCATATCGTAAGCTGCTGCCTGGTGCTGGCACGATGATCATCTCTGCGCTCACCGGCCAGGGCCTGGCTGATCTGTTGGAAGCTATCATCGCCCGGCTGCCAGAGGGACCGCAATATTACCCGCCAGACGTGGTCACAGACCAGCCGGAGCGCTTCATCGCGGCCGAGATGGTGCGCGAGCAAGTGCTCCTGCACGCCCATCAGGAAGTACCCCACGCCGTCGCCGTGGTCGTGGACGAATACAAAGAACGCGCTGAGGGCATCACGTATATCCGGGCCGTGATCTATGTGGAGCGAGAGTCGCAAAAGGGCATCCTCATCGGTCAGGGCGGGTCTATGCTCAAGGTCATCGGCCAGGAGGCCCGGCGCGAATTGGAACGCTTTGTGGGGGGCCAGGTTTACCTGGAACTGTGGGTCAAGGTACGCAAAAACTGGCGGAAGAAGAAAGACGTCCTCTACCTTGTCAAGAGCTCCCCTGACGCCTGAGGCGGAGCCAACTGGCTTACGGTACTTCGCGCGCTTCCGGGAAGCCCGACCCGGCTGGCACAACTTGCTCGCCCCCACGCTCTGTTGGGTAGTCACCCTGTTCGGTGTGGATAAACCTGCTGCTCCCACAGCAGGGGAGAAGTGGGGGCAGGGAACAAAGATACCCCTGCCTGGATCTGGAGCTTATAATCACTACTCATTTGAGTGACTACTGACTATTGACAAGGGGACATTTTTCTGGTATAATATCCTTGAGAGCGCTCCCAGATTTGATTCAGAAATCCTATGAG
>DAOTYG010000153.1:0-18237 GCA_034435155.1 Anaerolineae bacterium
CTCCCGCAGGTTTGGGCGCAATGACCAGACCAGACGCCGCAGGCGCGCCCAGGTCCGGCTGCATCGGTTGCCAGCCCCTTTCTAACCTGCGGGAGGGTTCAGGGTAGGCAGTTACGTCCATTTCTGGATGACTGAGCAGTCACAGCGCGTTGCTGGAGCAGACAGGTATGGAAGCCAAAGTGACGTTGGTCGAGGGGTTGCAGTTCGTGGGCGTGGGGGACAGCGGCCATGCTGTGGTGCTGGACGCGGCCTCGGCAGAGCGGCCTCGGTCCACGGCCGCCAGTCCCATGGAGGTCGTACTCATCGCCCTGGCGACGTGTTCGGCGATGGACATCGTGGGCATCCTGCGCCGGCGGCGCAAGGAGCTTAAACGCTTCGAAGTGGTTGTCCATGCAAATCGGGCCGCAGAGTATCCGCGCATCTTCACGGACATCGAGCTGGAGTTCGTTATAGCTGGCGACTTTACCCCGTCCGAGGTGGAGCGGGCCATCAAGTTGTCGCAAGACAAATACTGTTCGGTGGCCGGGATGCTCCGGCCCACGGTACGCATCACCACCACCTATCGCCTCGAGGCGGCGTAGCGCCCGCGTTCTGGATTCACGTGCGTGACACCTGACCGGTCTTGTAGATCGGTCAGGTGTTTTTGTCCCCAGCGATGAAGAATACGTTCTCTTTGCACAAGCCCCCCGTCAGGGGGCTTATTGTGATCGTCCGCCCCCAATTGCCTCTAACCCCCTTGCCGGGTGCAAAAAATGGGGGGTACGCCCTGGAACACGCCTACAGTCAGAATCAGGTCTTGCTGCTCATTCCCGCCTGGTCAAACATTGGGGGTTTTGCGGCGGCTTCGCCGCCGCAAAACCCCAGAAGGACCTTCTCCCCTCCTGTTCCTTCCCTGACAAAAGTTATGCCCGGATGTCAGTCTCGAAAACCGGCCAGATGATTTTCCTCCGCGAAGGTGATCTCCACCTCTTCACCGACGAGGCGATAATGAACGAAAAGCGGTGGTGCCTCCGGCGGGAGAGCCAGGACGCGCGGGAGCAGGACGGGCAGGTCAGGCATCAGCTCTGGCTCCAGGTCCGTCAGTCTATCATGATTCACCCAAAGCAGCGTTCCTTCGGCCGAGGGGTGTACTTCGCGGGTCCGGCTGAGGCCCAGGAAGACGAAAAAGATCACGCCCCTGGTGGCGGTCCCGTCCACGTGCACGATGGCGCGGAGATGGAGAGCCGGCACATCGTCGGGTACAGTCAGGCCGGTCTCCTCGCGCAGTTCGCGCCGGGCCGCTGCCAGCACGTCTTCCCCCGGCTCCACGTGCCCGCCCACTCCATTGATGCGCCCGGCCCACAGTCGCCTGTCCGATGCCCCCCGCAGCAGCAGCACCTCATCACCGTGAGTGATAAAGATCAACGTGCGCGGGCTGACCTGGTAGCGACGTGCGTCAATCCCTTGGCCCCACCTCGATCCATGTCCCATCATTGAACAAGATGCGTGTCACGTCCTGGTCGTCGCGGAGCACCAGGCCGCCCTGGTAGACCTGCATCACGGTCTCGTAGCCCCGGTCCGGGGCCAGCGCCCAGCCCAGCTTTTGCCGCACGCCGGGCCTGGTGTGCCAGACCAGGCCAAAGCCTTTGGTCGGCGCGAACTTGCCGGCCGGTGGGGTCTCGATCACGCCGGCCGGGCCGCCGCTGTACGTCTCCTGGTGTCCCTCCCAGCGACCGTACTCGTAGACCACATAGATGTAGCGAATGTCAGCGCGCCAGAACATGCGCCCATGCTCAAAAGGTTGATCGGCGATGATGACCGGCTGTAACGGGGTGAGGGCGCAACCTAACCGCCGCCGTACCGTGGCGTCTTTTTCCCATAGTGCGCCGGCCGGCCCCTCCGGCGTGCCCACGCAGGTAGCCGGCGGGGCAGTCACGGCTGTGCGGCCGGGGACCACCGTCGGCTGGCGGCCTGGGGTGAGCGGGATGCCCGAAGTCGGGGGCCGCTCAGGCGCCGGTGTACCCGTGGGCGTGGGCGTCGGCGTAGCCCGGCGCACGTTAACCGGCGCCGGCGGCGGGGGCAATGCCACGTCGGTCACGATGGTCAGGCTGCCAGGCCCGGGGTGCGTGACATAGACGCGATTGTAGCGGGCATCCACGGCTACGGCGTTGCCTGCGGCCGGTAAGGTCAGGGAGACCACTGTGCCCAGGGTGGAGGCATTCAGTACCAACAACCGCGAGTCGGCCTGGACCAGGAACAGATGGCCGGTGGTGGGGTTGACGGTCAGCGCCAGGCAGCGCACAGCCAGGGGCAACGAGGCCAGCCAGTCGCCGGTATCAGCGTCATAGACCGCCAACGTGGTCTCGCCCTGAAGGGGGTGCGTGGCCGCCAGGTAGATACGCCGGGCCGCCACGTCCACGTCAAGCGCGGTCAGGTTGCCGTATTCGCCGCCGATAGCCCCCACGGCCGGCGACTGGCGCAGTGAGAGCGCGTCCACGCGGTAGACGACGCGCCGGCTGTTGGAGCCCACGACACCGTTCCAGGCTCCCACATACAAAAAGCCCCCGGCCGGGTCCACGACCAGTTGTTCAGCGTCAACCTCCGTGCCGGCGGTAAGACCGGTCAGCGAGAACCGGCCCACTACCTGGCCTGTGCCCTCGTCCACCACGGCCTGGCCGGCGTAGACCCGCCCCTTGAGGGGGTCTATCGCCACGTCGGCCGGGGCCAGGTCCAGGGGGATGGTGGTCCCCACGATCAGGCGGGCCGGCTCGATGACAGCCAGGGTTCGCTCGCCGGCGTTAGCCACATAGACGCGCTGGCTGCGCTCGTCGGCAGCCACGGCCACTGGCCGCCGGCCCACGGGGATGGTCTGGACCACCTGCTCGCGCTCCGCGTCTACCACATAGACGCGATCCGCGCTGGGGCTGACCACGTAGGCCCGGTTGTTCAGGCCGGCCACGTCGCTGGGGTTGATGGCTGTGGGGATGGCCGCCTCCATCTTGCGCGTGGCCTGGTCTACCACGGCTACGTGGTGGGCAGCCTGACAGGCCACGTAGGCCCGGCCGGTGGTCGCATCTACCGCTATTGCCACCGGTCGTGGGCCGACGCTGGCGGAGGTGAGCACGCGCCAGGGAGTGAGGGCTACGATGGAGACATCATTGGAGGATTCGTTGGCGACCAGCAAGAAACGGGTGGCCGGGTCCAGAGCCGCCGCCCGTGGCGCGGACCCCACCTGCAGGGTGGCCCGGACCTCGCCGGTCTCCAGGTCCACGGCGGCCAGGTGTGAGCCTTCCTCCGTGGTATAGCGATCCACGTATAGTTGCCCGGCGTCCGGGTCCAGGACCATGAAACTACTGCTACCCACGGCCCATTCGGCCAGCACCCGCCAATCCCGTGTGTCCAGGACAGCGATGGTGCTATAGTAGCTGGCATAGACACGGCCGGCGTTGGCGTCCACAGCCACGGTCAGGGGGCCTACCGGCCGCGCGCTGGCGATAGTAGTCACCACATCGCCGCTCTCAGCATCCAGCACCTCCAGTGTGCGCGAGCCTTCACAGGCCACGTATAGGCGGCCGGCCGTGCGTTCCGCGGCCAGGGCCACCGGTCGCTCGCCCACCGGGACGGTCTTGACCACGCGTGGTGACTGGCCGCGCAGCACATCAATGAAGGTGACGCTGGCCGCGCCATAGTTGGCGACGAACAGGCGGCCGGTGGCCGGGTTGAGGGCCAGGGCGCGCGGGCGAGACCCCACCGGGAGCAAGGTTATCATCGTGCCCGAAGGCGCGACTTCCGCCCTCGTCTCGATGATGCCCACGGCGTCGCTCTCGTACAGGGCCACATATACGCGCCCGGTGGCCTCATCCACGGCGACGGCGCAGGGGCCGTGCCCTTGCGTGGCCGGATCGCCCAGGGCCACGGTGGCCAGGAGGGATGGCATAACCGGGTTCGGCGTGATGGTTTGTGCGGTGACCGGCGCAGTAGCCGGGGTGGAGACCGACGCGCCTGTCCCCGGCACGTCGCAGCCGGCCCCCACCAGAGTCAACGTCAGGGCCAGCCAGAAGAACCGGGGCCACAGGTTTCTCGATCTACTAAACGGTATCCGCATGGCTGATCATCCAGACAGGCCGTCCACATCTTAGCCCCTGCTGGCGGAGGGGCTACACGTCCAGATCCGGGGTGTACACCGCAATGAGCTGACCGGCTCGTTCGGCCTGTTCCCGGTCCCAGGTGATGAGGGGGATGCGCAGATGATGCGCCACGGCCACATAGGCCGCATCCGCCCCTCGCAATTGAAGAACAGCCGCCAGTCGCGCCGTCTCCAGGCCCAGGTGGGGGTCTAACGGGACCAGGCGCAGGTTTGGGAGCTGCGTCAGGCTCTCCACCGCCTGCCAGCCCAACTCTGGCACCCCGGCGCGCCGGGAGATGGCCCCGGCTACCTCGGCCAGCAAGAGGATCGGCGCGATCAGCAGGTCCGCGTGCGTCTCCAGCCAACGCCGGCTGGTCGCGTGGTGCGCGTCTTGTGGCACCAGCCGACTGACCCATACACTGGCGTCTACGACGCGCATAGTTCCCGCCGCCCTTCGCTCACCGCCTCCGTGGCCGTGACACCGGCCGGCCAGCGCGCGCCGATCTCCACCGCCAGCCGGTCCAGGTCGGCCCAGACCGGGGTCAGGTTGGCCGGGGCCGGGGTGGAGCGGATGGGGATGAGGCGAGCAATAGCCCGGCCATGGTACGTGATCTCCAGCTCCTCGCCCTGTTCGCGGACCCGGCGTAGGATCTCGCCGGTGTGCTCCTTCAATTCACGAACTCCTATCGAGTGCATGTCTCCTCCAAGATGGACACAAATGTGACCATATTGTAGCACGACAGGCTGAACCGGTCAAGCACCGCTGCGCTTATGGTTCAGATACCACATAGACCCTTCGGGTTTCGAAAACCCGAAGGGTCTGCGAGTGGTTGAAACTTGTTCTACCCGAACAACTCGTCAATATCCCTGACCACCTGCTGCCGCCGGGTCTCCCGATCCGTCCTGCCCGCCGGGAACGTCTCGTCAGATGGGCTGGTAATCACCCAACCAATGCACCCAGTTTAACTCCTCACGGACGGCGTTGAACAGCCGCTCGTCTGCAGTCCAGAATGGGCAGCCAGCCATCTCCGCCAGGGCCAGGTAGTGCGCGTCGTAGGCAACCGGCCAGTCGAAGCGTCTGGCCCACTCCCAGGCGCGTTGATGGAGGCCGGCCGGGGCCAGCAGCCGCACGGGCAGTTGATGTACCACCGTCAGGGTCTCTCGCTCTATGTCTGGCGGCAGCAAACCCCGGTGGGCGCGTTTCCGAACCACCGAGGTCACTTCATAGCCCCACAAGGTCGGCGCGATGACCAGCGTTTGTTGGGCTTTCCACTCCTCCCACAACGCCCGCGCCCGCGCGCTATCTGGCTCATGCAGCACGATCTTGAGCGCCAGATTAGCGTCAGCGCAGACCAGCGATCTCATCATCGCGCTCCTCTCGCAACTGACGCAGCGTGATCACCCCGTCTTCCGGCTCGATGCCGTGGGCTTCCTGCCAACACCGAATCCGCTCTCGTAGCAAATCGGCCGCGGCCAACGCCTGGGCGTATCGGTCAGGTTGGCTGGCAGGCTCCTCACTTGACCGTTTAAGCCGTTGCAAGTCTTCCACGCCGATGATGGCAGCCTTGGGTTGGCCGTGTGACATCAACACGATCCGCCCGCCGCCGTAAGCAGCCCGGTTGACCAGGGCGCCCAGGTTCTGACGCAGTTCGGTCATGCTCACCTGCAACTCGCTCATGGCGTCCCTCCTCGCATAGCATATGATTCATACATTCCATACGAAGTATATCATACGTGCGATGGGCGGTCAACCAGGCCGGGGCGGTGCGACTGCCAAACAGCGGGGCTACCTCGTTCCCATGCCCGGTGTGGGCCATGGATCATCCAAACAGGTCGTCAATATCCCTGACTACCTGCTGCCGCCGGGTCTCCCGATCCATCTGCCCGATGGCGGCGTAGAACGCCTCGTCAAAGGACCGGGTGCGGATGACCACCGGCATGGGGACGGCGTGCCCCATGACCAGGGCTTGCTGGCGCGGGTCCAGGCCGGCCAGCACGGCCCGCAGGTGCGCCGCCCCGCTGACCCCGGTGAACACCGCCTCGATGTCTTTCTCGTCGTTCAGCAGGGCCGTGACCCGGGTGCCGATCTGGCTCAGCACCTCGCTGTCTATGCCGGAGGGGCGCTGGTCAATGACCATAAGCGTGGCGTAATACTTGCGCATCTCCCGGGCGATGGTGCCAAAGATAGTCTGCCGGGCCGCCTGGGGATTCAGGAACTTGTGGGCCTCCTCGATGGTGATGACGAGTTGCGGCGGCCGGTCGGCCGGGTCTTTGCTTTGCAGGTAGCGTTCGGTCTTGTCTACCCAGAGGCGATGGATGCGCCGGGTGATGACGTTGGCCACCAGCATGTAGCTCAGCACGTCACGGTAGCGACCGAACTCCAGGACCACGTGTTTGCCGTGCTCCAGACACTCGATGAGTTCGCCGATGGCGGATTCGCTGGCGCTGGGGACGGTGAAGCCCAATCCCTCCACCCGGCGCAGCTTGCGTTGGAGGGCCGAGAGCGCGCCGGTGTGCCCGCCCCGGGCCTCGGCGAAATCGCGCAAGCCCTCGGCATCCATCTCCAGCAGGGCCTCCAGCCAGCGGTCCTTGTACTCGCTCACCAACAGGAAGCTGGACTCCACGGCCGTGCTGGTGAGGTTCAGTTCCTCTTGCAGCAGCACCACGTCCTCGGCCTCGATCTGGTTGAGGCCGATGGTGAGAGCCGCGTCCACCGGCACGCCGCGCCGCCGCGACGACTCCGGGTCCAGCGAGTAGACCAACACCTGACCGGGGAACAGTTGGCGCAGGCCCTTGACGAACCCGCCGGCCTCGGTGATGGCGTCGTGGCCGTACTCGGAGTGCATGTCAAAGACCAGGTTCACGGCGGCGTTGGCCCGGACGATGCCACACAGCAGAAGCCGGGCCAGGAAGCTCTTGCCCGTGCCGGACTTGCCAAAGATGCCGTTGGAGCGCTCCACAAAGCGTTCCAGGTTCAGGCAGACCGGCACCTCCATGTCCAGCGGCCTGCCCATCTCAAAGAACTTCTTTTTGCCGATCTGAACCTGCCCGCTGATGGTATCCTGCCCAAAGACGCGGGTAAAGTCCCACTCCTGGGCCGGGTAGACCGGCGAGAAGTGGCTGGGGACAGTGCGCACCGGCTGGAGGTCGCCCTCGCCCAGGTCGCGGGGCAGCATGAGCATGGGCTGGATCGCCAGTTGCCCGAAGGTGCTGGTGCCGGCCAGCACCTGGGCCGCGAACTCGTCACCCTCCGGCGGGTCCTGGAGCACGCGCGGGTTGGTGGCGCCCAGGGCCACGTCGGTGATGAGGCAGAAGAACTCGTGGCGCTGGCCCTGGATGACCACGAACTGCCCCACGCGGATCTCCTCCACGGAGGCGGCCGGGTCCAGTTTGGCTTGCAGGCCCTCTACCAGCGAGCCAGCGGTGATGACGCCGAGGCGTTGTCGTTCGGTCATATGATCCTCTGTTGTGTGGGACATGATTCGTGTTTCGTTTGCAAATCTCGGATGATTGTGCTAAGATACGGCCGGAGGCAAAGCATGTCTGCTGTAACAACGCAAGTCACGCTATCCCTGCTCGAGTACGAACGCCTGAAGGCCATTGCCCTTCTGCAAAAGCGCCCCGTCGAGGCGTTGATTCGGGACGCTGTGGAGCGGCTGTACTTGCGGTTGACACCCGCACAACCGACTCGCTTCACCGATCTGCGCGCCTTCGGCATGTGGCGCACTGATGCCCGAACTGACGAGGAGCTATTGGATGTCCTGGGCGGCGACTGGACCAACTTCCCCCTTGATGTCTGAGGTCATCCTCGACACGGGCATCGTGATCCGCTATCTGCGGGGCGACCGGCGCGCGGCACAACTACTGGACAGCCTGGAAGCGCAGAGTCTGATGTCTGTCTCGGTAGTCACGGTGCTGGAGATACTGGTTGGCTGCCGGGACGACGACGAACGCGACGCAGCCCATGAACTCTTGGCCCGGCTGAACCCGGTGGTCATTGGCCTCGCCGTGGCAGAGAAGGCCGCCCCGCTCATTCAACGTTATCCTCACGTCTTTGGCCGGCAAATCAGCCGTGGCACAGCCGATGCACTCATCGCTGCCACGGCCTGGAACCTGGATGCCACGCTCTACACCCTCAATACCCGGCAATTCGCGCGCTTTCCCCTGCCGGAACTCCGTATCCACCCCATAGACCAGAATACGCGGACCTGGGCGTAATTCGCGTAACTGCTCAGGCATGAAGACGCGGGACGCAGATTTCGCAGATGTCACGCAGACTGCGGAGCGCGCAAATCAATCCGGCTCTCTCGCTTGTCACTTATCCAGTGTAGAAGTACGACCACAGATCGTCCGCCGGGATATACTGGCACGCCTGATTGAAGATCGCGCGCAACGTGCCGGCGTCCAGTTCCCGGTGATGGGAATCGTTAGTGTCTGTTTTTCGCCATGAGGTCCAGGCCGACGAAGCTTCACATGACCGCCGCGTTGGCTGTGCATAGTGAAGCCAAACGGGGCCAGGATACCGATGACCTACGTCCCAGACAGACGACGCAGTTTAGGCATAGGCCGGCTCCATCTCCAGGGTGACCAGGAGTGTGGGATTGGAAGCCAGACCAAACTCCGCCAGGTCTTCGCCATCCAGATGCAGCGCGACCGCTTCACGCAGATTGCGCATGGTTTCGTCAAGGGACTGTCCCTGAGTGACTACCGCGATCTCTACGCATTCGGCCACGTACCCGCTCTCGTCACCTGGATAAACGATGGCTTTGATGGTATGTTGCAGCTTCCTCATGTCTGATCCTCCATCTTACTTCCTCATCACCAGCGGCAGCCACAAGCGGCACGCTTGTACCACCGTCTCCCGGCGCGTGACCGGTCCCAACACGCCCCCGGCGATCTCGGCGGTGTTGGTCAGCGGCCCGGCCAGCCCGGCCGTCGGGGAGAGCGTATAGGTGACGCGCACCTCGCCCCCGGCTTCCACCGGCCCGCTCCAGCGAATCTGCCCGGCCTGGCAGGTCGGCGGGGAGCCGGCCGTGGCGGTCAGCGTCTCTGGGAGCAGCAGCAGGCCGGCCGGGAGCGTATCTGTCAGCACGGCCGTCGCCGTCAGGTTGCCGGTGTTGCTGATGACCACGGTGTACGCGATGGTTTGATCCGGGCGGAAGCGCCGGGGCGCGGCGAACTTGCGCGACGTGACCAGCACCGGGGCCGGCCCGGTCAGCACGGTGGTGAATGCCTGGCCCCATTCCTCGTCGCCGAACGCTTCCTGGTGGCCGGCCTGGTCGCGGGCGCGGACGCGAAAGAAATAGGTGTGGCCGGGCGAGCCGCTGAACGCGCCGGCTGTGGCGGCCGTGCCGGTCAGCCAGTCCGTCCAAAGCCCCTCATAGCCGTCGCGGGCCTGCACGTCGTAGGCGGCGATGCCGGTCCAGGTATCGTGCCCGGTCCAGGTGACGGTGAACGTCGTCGTGTCCACCCACGGCGGCAGCGGCTCGACCGTGGAGACCGGCGGCAGGCAGTCGGCCGGATTGACCGCTGCCAGCAGGCTCCCGTCGGCGGCCACGTAGACAAAGGCCACGTCGGCGGCGGCCCGGCCCCCGGTCGCCACTGAGGCAGTGAAAGGCAGCCCCGGCGCGATGGCGGGCAACTCCAGCCGGGCCAGCTCAACGCAGGTGAGCCGGTCCCAGACATAGAGGGTACTGGCCCCGGCCGGGCGGAACGCCGTGGAATGCACCCCGATGTGGAACGAGCCGCCGGCCTCGCGCACGCTCAACGCGGCCTCAGCCGTGGCCGCGCTCAGCCCACCGATGCCGTTCACCGGATACCAGTATTCGGTCCATTCCAGCGACTGCCCGGCCAGCAGGGTGGCCTGGTCCCAGAACGTGGGAGCGACGCCGCCGTGCAGCTCCACGTAGGCCGAGCCGTCGTCGGTCCAGGTGCGGGGGTCAATGGGACTCCCCCAGCCAAAGCCGAAGCCTTTGGCCCCGCGCGCCACGCTGGCCGGGAAGACCCGCGCCACGCCCTCGTCCACCGCTGTGTCGTAGACCCCGATGAAATCGGCCCCCGCCTGCGGATACTCAGTAGATGGGAAAAGTTGCTCAAAGCGGGTCTGTGACCCGCGTTTCTCGGCGGTCACCCAGTCAGGCCTGGGCCTGGCAGACCGCCGAGGAGCACAAACGAAATCGGCCCCCGCCTGCGGATACTCAAAGAAGCCCAGCCACTCGTCCCAGTGGCCCAGGCGGGAAAAGTCCACGCCGTTATAGACCGGCCAGGAGAACCGGTAGTCGGGGCCGGTGGGCTGCGTGGGCCATGCACCCGGCAGGCGGCTGTCGCCGGTGGAGTGGACGGCCATCTCCGAGGCGGTGAAGACGAAACGCAAATCCGCGCTCACGGTGTTGGCCGGGCCGGGCGCGAGCATGGCATTCGTCCAGTACTTGTAGCCCAGTTCGCCGCCGGTGGGATTCTCCAGGCGCGGCGTGATCGCCAGGTAGCCCTTATCGGCCGGCAGGTGCACGGCTATCGCGGCGCGGAGGCGGTCGGTGGCCGACGTATCGCGCAGGGTGACGGTGACGCCGGCTGTAGATGTGACCACCTGGCAGGTCCACGGCTCGCCCCACTCATAGCCGTGCTCGTCCACCGGCAGGCACCACTCGAGGCCGCCGACGGCCAGCCACCAGCCCTGCTCCGCCGGCCCCCAGTGCGTTGGCTTGATCACCGGGTTCTGGTATAGCTCGTTGTGGCCGGTGGGCTTGTAGACCATCTGGTAGACCCGGCCGCCCAGCTCCGGCAACAACGTCACTCGCAGATAGTCGTTTTCCAGCGCCAACAGCTCATAGTCGCGGTTCAGCGGCGCGGGGTTGCCGTAGCAGCCCCAATCGAGCCAGTGGTACGGGTATGGGCCGTTGGCGCGCTGCTCCAGGCAGGGCGTGTACGGGTAGGTGGGGATGGTCAGCGTGGTCGTGTAGATGGCTGCCGTGCCGGGAGTGCACCGGGCTGTGCCAGTGGATTCACGGGCCGGCTCAGAGCGGCCGGTCAGGGCGCCGGCGCTGGTCGCCAACGCCAGCAGTCCTGCCAACGCGACCAGAATCCAGCGCATGTTCGTTCCTCGCCACGAATCCCGAGACAAGTATTTCGTAACTGCTCACCCTCCCGCCGGTTCTGGCACGATCTCCAGGCCAGAGTGGACCTGCTTGACCCGTTGCCAGACACTTTCGAACCTGCGGGAGGGTACAGGCTGAGCAGTTACAGTATTTCATCGGCAGGCGCATACCGTATTTCAGGGCCGAATGCGCTGCAAGATGGCCCGCAGCCGGTCGTAGTCATCTTGCAGGAGCCGGGCCAGCTCGCGGCCCACGCGCATGGTGAACGCCGGGCCATCGGGCCGGGCCTGGGCCACCAGGCGGACGTTGGCGGCCAGCACCTCGTCGGACTGGGGGGCGGGCAGGCCGGCCAGCACGGTGCGCAGGTAGCCCAAGCGTTCGGTGAAGGCAACCACCTCGGCGGCGTCACAGGTATAGACGGAGTAATGCAATGGCGGCGGGGCCGGGGGCAGGTAGTGGTGGACGGCGTCGCCATCGTGGAAGCCCACCACCAGGGCCTGGAGCCGGGTGCGCATCACTGCTGCCAGGTCCGGGAACTCCTTGTAGATGTCCTCGTCGGCGATGCCGTCCCGGCTGCGCACGGAGACATAGCCGCCGGGCGGCTCGGAGCCGGTCTCCACGTGCGCCACCAGGCCATAGACCCAGCTCTCGCCCTGGCTGCTCCTGGCCCGCACCAGGCTGCCCAGGGCCGGGGCCTGGTATAACTCCAGGCAGCCCACGGTGAACTGAGTGGTGCTGGATTCCAGGACCTCACCGAAACGCTCGGCCATGTGGACGCTCCTCCCCGGCGCGGGTTACGCCGCCGCTGGTTGTCCCCGGCGAAACAGGCGGCGAAGGAGGGCCGGTATCTCGCCCTTTTCCCAGACCACCAGCAACGGCACGGCGTTAAATAGAGACGAGTAAGTGCCACTGAGCAGGCCAACGAGCATAGCCAGGATGAACTGCTGGATAGTGGCCCCCCCGAAAAACAACAAGGCCACCATCACAAACATGGCATTGGTTTGCGTGACCAGGCTACGGTGGATCGTCTGGAGCAGGCTGTGATTCACAATGTCCTCAAACGGTTCGCCCCGATGGCGGGGGATATTCTCACGGATGCGGTCAAAGACCACGATGGTGTCCTGCACACTAAAGCCGATGACGGTGAGCACCGCCGTGAGGAACAGCGCGTCCACCTCCCAACCCAGGAGCAGTCCCAGGATGGAGAACAGCCCCAACACCACCAACACGTTGTGGACCATGGAAAAGATGGCACACGCACCATAGCGGACAGGGTTGGGGACCTTGCGAAAAGCCAGGACGATGTAGCCGATGACGGCCAGCGAGGCCACGGCCACGGCGACGAGTGCGCTGACAGTTACCTCTTGCCCTACCTGGGCCCCCAACGTGTCCGAATAGACCTCTTTGACGGCCCCGAACTGCTGCGCCAGGGTAGCCTTGATACGTTCTTTGGCTTCCGGTTCCAACGCCTCGGTACGCACGATGGCCTGCCGTCCCTCGTTCGTGGTCTGGACACTGGTGCTGGAATAGCCGGCCGCCACAAAAACGGCGCGCACCTCGGCCGGTTGCACCGGTTGCTCGAAAGCCAGCTCCATGAAGGTGCCGCCGGTAAAGTCAATACTCAGCCTGACCGGCGTGCCGACAGTGAGCGTGGAGATGATCATGGCGATGATCCCCGGCACGATGAGGCAACTGGAGATCAAAAAGTACCATTTGCGCTTGCCAACAATGTCGTACATGCTTCCTCCGATATGCAAATCTACAAATGTGTAAATGGGCAAATGTCACATAATATGCTGCGATTACACCTTCCCCATATGCCGATTTACCAATTTGCAGATTTGCCGATTTGCGTATTTGCCGATTTGCGTATTTGCCGATTTGCGGATTGCCGATTGCCGATTTGCTAAATGCCCAAAAGTCGGGGGCGACCCTGCAAAAAGTCGCGGGCCACGAAGAACAATACCCGGAGCAAAGTGTGGGTCACGGTGATGGCGGTGAACATGCTCACCACCACGCCCAGGAACAGTGTCACGGCGAAGCCCATCACCGCGCCGGCCCCCAGGGTGGAACCAAACCAGAACAGAATGGCGCAGGTGATCAGGGTGGAGATATTCGAATCGCGGATAGAAGTCCAGGCCCGGTCAAAGCCAGCCTCGATGGCAGCGCCCAGCGTGCGACCGGCCCGCAACTCCTCCTTCATCCGCTCGAAGATCAGGATATTCGCATCTACGGCCATGCCGGTGGAGATCAGGAAACCGGCGATGCCCGGCAAAGTCAGGGCCACCGGGATGAGCTTGAACAGGGCAAAGGTAGCCAGGGCAAAGATGATGAGGGCGATGTCGGCCACCAGCCCAGGCACGCGATAGTAGACCGCCATGAACAGCAATACCATGAACACACCGACCAGGCCGGCCAGGATGCTCTTCTGGATGGAGTCCTGCCCCAGGATGGGGTCCACCACCCGTTCCGAGATCACGCGGAAGGGGATGGGCAACGCGCCGTATTGGAGTTGCGCCGCCAGGCTGCGGGCCTCATCAAAGGTGAACCGGCCGCTGATGGTCGCCCGCCCACCCGGGATCGGCTCATTGATCACTGGCGAAGAGATCACCCGCTTATCAATGACGATAGCCAGGTATTTGCCCACGTTGGCACTGGTATAGGCGGCGAACTTTTTGCCGCCCTCCTCGGTGAACTCGAGCGAGATGACCGGCTTTTGGTAATAATCACTGGAGGGATTCTGGTCAATCACCGGATAAGCGGCCTTGAGGTCCCGGCCGGTCATGATGGTCTGATAGACCTTAACCGGCGTGGTCACCGGCCCCGTCGTCGTGGGCACGGTCCCGGGGATCGGTGTGGGTGTCTCCAGGGTCACCGGCGGAGGAGTCGGTGTCACCACGACTGTGGGGATCACAGTCGGTGTCGCCGGGGGCGTGACGCTGACCGTGGGGGGTAAGGTCGCTGTCACCGTGGGCGTGACGCTGACCGTGGGGATCACGGGCGGTGTCGCCGGGGGCGTGACGCTGACCGTGGGGATCACAGTCGGCGTCGCCTGGGGCGTGACGCTGATCGCAGGGGTTACGGTCGGCGTCACCACAGCCGTAGGAGCCACGGTCGGCGTCGTGGTCAGCGGGGCGGTGCCGGTGAGCTCCCTGGAGCCGCCCAGGCTGGTCACCACCACCGTGCCCACCGGGATAGGCAGGGAGCCGGCGTCAATGAACTCCATAAAGCCGGTCTCGCGGATGGTACGGACGGCCAGGGCCGGGTCTTGAATGCCTGGCAGTTCCACCAGGATACGCTTCTCACCCACGCGATGGATGCGCGGCTCTGTCACCCCCAGGGCGTCCACGCGCCGCTCGATGATGCTTTGGGCCACCCCCAGGGTATCCTGGGTTCCGGCCGGAAGAAACGGACCTAACATGCCGGCCAGGAACGGTGGACAGGCCAGCGTCCCCGGGGCGATGGTCGTCTGGGTGATCTCGCCGGCGACCTCTATCGCTTCCAACACTACCTCAGTGCCGCCGCCCAGGTCCAGGCCCAGGAGCACACGGATGTCACGGTGAACCTTGAGATCACCGATCTCAAAATGGATACCGGGGTTATCACCCCAATCAACCCAGACGGCCAGCAGAGCAACCAGAACGATGGTCGCCAGCAAGATATAGTCCTTTTGTCGCATAACACCTCCCTGGCCCGGCCCATGATGGTGCCGGGCAGCTTCTGACGCCAGAAGCTTTCTAAGATGTGGATTCAACGGCCAGGTCAAGTCAATGACCCGCCCGAACGTCGGGGTGAGTTTACACCAGATCGCCGGATAAGTCAAGGTCAATGGCTGACATCCGGGCGTGATTAAACGCCTGAGGGCACTGGCTCATTCCCAACTTCGCGTCCCTTCGGGGAGGGGAAAGAATGCCTGGTAGGGGTTTTTGCGGCGGCTTCGCCGTCGCAAAAACCCAGCAAGGCTTTTCCCCCCTTGTTCCCTCCCTGACAGAAGTTATGCCCGGATGTCAGCAATGGTGATTGGGGTTCTGGCCTGTACAAGGTCAGGTCTCTACCGGCTCAAAGCGGGCGGTAAAGTGGCGCAGGAAGGGGGCCTGGTAGACGATACGCAGTCCCCGTATCTCCTCCCGAAGGTGATACAACTCACCGGCCACGCCCGCCACATAATCCATGTGGCTGTTGGTATAGACCCGGCGGGGGATAGCCAGGCGCACCAGTTCCAGGGCCGGGTAGGCCCATTCGCCGGTAGAGGGGTCCTGGTGCGCGTTCATCACTGAGCCGATCTCCACCGTGCGGATGCCGCCGGCCACATAGAGGGCGACGGATAGGGCCTGGGCCGGGAACTGTTCCTGAGGGATATGGGGCAGGAAACGCCGCGCGTCCAGGTAGACAGCATGGCCGCCTGGGGGCACCAGGATGGGCACACCTTGTTCCTGCAAGCGTTCGGCCAGGTAGCGCACCTGTCCCACGCGCCAGGCCAGGTAGCGCTCGTCCAGGGCTTCCAGCAGGCCCCGGGCCACGGCTTCCAGGTCCCGGCCAGCCAGCCCTCCATAAGTGGGGAACCCTTCGATGAGGATCAGGCGCTGGCAGATGCGCTCGTATAGCTCCCCGTCGCGCACGGCCAGGAACCCACCGATGTTGGCCAGGCCGTCCTTCTTCGCGCTCATGGTGCAGCCGTCGGCCAGGTCAAAGACTTGCCGCACGATCTCACGGACTGGCACATCCTGGTAACCCGGCTCCCGTTGCCGGATAAAATAAGCATTCTCGGCGTGACGACAGGCATCCAGGAAGAAGGGGATGGCGTGCCGGGCACAGACCTCTTTGACCGCCCGCATGTTGGCCAGGGAGACCGGCTGGCCGCCGCCGTTGTTGTTGGTGATGGTGAGCATGACCAGCGGGACGCGCTCGCGGCCCACCCTGGCGATGAGCCGCTCTAACTTGTCCACGTCCATGTTGCCCTTGAAAGGGTACTCGCTCTGGGGGTCCAGCCCCTCGTCAATCACCAGATCGGCCGGCTGGCCCCCGGCCGCAGCGATGTTGGCGTGGGTGGTGTCAAAGTGCATATTGGAAGGGACAACATCGCCTGGCCTGACCACCAAAGGGAACAGGACATGTTCGGCGGCCCGGCCCTGGTGGGTGGGCACAAAGTATGGGAACCCGAATACATCCCTGACCACGTGTTCCAGGCTGAAATAGTTGCGACAGCGGGCATAGGCCTCATCGCCTACCATCATCCCGGCCCACTGGTTGTCGCTCATGGCGGCCGTGCCACTGTCCGTAAGCAGGTCAATGGTCACGTCTTCTGCCCGGATGTTAAAGACATTGTAGCCGGCCTGACGGACGATCTCTGCCCGCTCGGCCGGCGTGGTTTCCCGGATCGGCTCTACCACCTTGATCCGATATGGTTCTGCCAATATATGGGCCACAATGCACCTCCGGTTATTGATGTGAAACAGGCGACACTGCCTGTTCGCGCGGCGGGTCGGAAAACCTGCCCCCGTGATCCCCAGTTTACCACGTCGGGCGTTTTGTGGCAATCGCACCGCCTGGCGGGTTGGGCGTTGCGACTGCCCATGGGGTCTCCAGGAGTGAGACGGTAAGCGCGGCACAGGGGGATTATATCACGGGGGTAACGGGAAGGCAATGCTGCTGGAGCAGGGCAGACTCGCCGCTTCGCACCCGGCTGTGCTCCTCGGCGGTCTGAGACCGCCGAGCGCGAAGCGGCGGGTCACACTCCCTGCGGTCGCCGCTTTGAGCAACTTTTTCTTGCTCGTGGCGGCGAGCACGTCGCTCGCGGCGGGTCTGCCAGGCCCAGGCCTGACTGGGTGACCCGCCGCCCGCCAGCGCGGGGTGGCACACCCCGCGCGAGCAAAGATAGCCGCCAGCCGAAAATCCTCCCGCAGGTTCTGAAACCTGCGGGAGGATAACGCTCTCTTATTTGGGCATGGCCGCCAGGGCGTTGTAGGCTGGCCGGGGTACGCCGTTGGGACCCAACACGGCAAAGCCGGACTTTTCATCGCCGGGCGGCACTACCGGCACGCAGTAGTTCAGGTTCCAATACATGAACCCGGCGATGTAGTCGGTGCTCCTGGCGATCTCGAAGGCTTTGACCGCATAAGTGGCCTGCATGTCCTCAGTGATGTTGGCCGCGTATTCATAACCGGCCGGCGGGTTGTACATGGATGACCAGCCGCCCTCGGTGATCCAGATCTGCTTGCCGCCGCCAAAGGCCTTGTAGATATTCTCGTAGTGGCGGAAGTAAAAGCTGGGATGGCCCTGGAAGCCGGATGCGCCGATCTTGCCCCATGGGTCGGCCCAGGGCGGGTTGTCGAAGCCGCTGGCGTGGACGCCCACGCCATCGCAGTTGCTCTTGAGGCCTTTGCTGTTCATTTCGCGCATAAAGGCCACGTCCTCGATGGCGTGGACATAGTCGGTGTAGCCCACCGGGGTGAGGGCGCCGGAGATGACCAGGGCGTTGGGGTCAGCGGCCTTGATACGGCGGTAGGCCACTTTCAGGAGGGGCATGTAGCGGTCCACGCTCGGCTTCATGCCGGTCTCGGTGCCCAGGTTCTGCTCGTTCCAGACCTCATAGGCGGCCACGCGGCCCTTGTAGCGGGTGGCCAGGGCGCCGATAAAGTTGCCAAAGGTCTCGGGGTTCTCCGGCATACCGTCGTGCCCCTTGTCCTCAAAGGCCGGCCGCGCCCACATGGGGGCCTTGACCACGCTCATAAAGAGCTTGACCCCACTCCCGGCGCAGGCATCCACGATGGGGTCCAGCGTGCCCCAGTTGATCTGTCCCGGCGCGCCTTCCAGGTCCTTCCATGGCACCTGAATCTTGATCCAGCCGAATCCCGCGCCCTTGACCTTAGCTATGGTGGCTCCCATATCCACCCCGTACATGTGGGCGCAGAACCCATAAGCAAAGCCCTTGAAGGTGGTGGGGGCCGGGGCTGTGCCGCCACCGCTGCTGGGAGTCTTGGTGGGCGAGGAAGTGGTACCGCTCCCCTTCTTGGGGGTAGGTGTCGGCGGGATGGGGGT